>NZ_VCKZ01000321.1 GCF_005889745.1 Actinomadura geliboluensis | reverse complement strand
GGGCAGGCCGTGTAGCGGACGGGCAGCCCGGCGGCGAGGGCCTCCAGCACGCCGAGCCCGAAGGTCTCCTGGGCGGACGGCGCGGCGAGCACGTCCATCGCGGCGAGGGCGCCCGCCACGTCCGACGTCCCGCCGGTGAAGACGACGGGGACGCGCAGGTCGCGGGCGCGGCGCTCCAGCGCGGCCCGCTCGGGCCCGGCGCCGACGAGCAGCAGCCGGACGCCCTCCAGCCGGGCGACCGCGTCGACCAGCAGGTCGAACCGCTTGGTCGGGACGAGCCGCCCGACGGCGCCGACGACGGGCTCGTCCGGGAGGATGCCGAGGCGGCGGCGGGTCGCGGCGCGGCGGGCCGCGTCGAACGCGAACGCGGCGGCGTCGATGCCGTTCGGGACCACGACGATCCGGCCGGGCCGCACGCCCCAGCCGCGCAGCCGGTCGGCGACGGTCGGCGACACCGCGACGGTCAGCGACCCGAGCCGCTCGGTCGCCCGGTACAGGGCCCGGACGCCGCGCGTCGTCGGGCGTCCCTCGATGTGGCCGTCGCCGAGCGAGTGCTCGGTGGCGATGACGCGGGCCGTCCCGGCGAGCCGCGCCGCGATGCGGCCGTAGACGCACGCCCGGTACAGGTGCGTGTGGACGACGTCGTACCGGCCGCGCCGGATCAGCCGCGCGAGCCGGGGCAGCGCCGCGAGGTCCCGGTTGCCGCGCATCCCGATCTCGTGGACGGGCACGCCGGTGCGGCGGATCTCCGCGCCGAGCGTCCCGGTCCGGGTGAGCGTCGCGACCTCGCAGGCGACCGGCAGGTACCGCAGCAGCAGCGCGAGCTGGCGCTCCGCGCCGCCGTGCTCCAGCCCGGTGATGACGTGCAGCACGCGGGTCACACGTGGCTCCGGCGGCGCAGTTCGTGCCGGACGAGCTTGACCCGCAGCCGCAGCGGCCCGTCCCGGTCGCCGATGTAGGTGCGGGGCAGCGCGTGCCGCGACGGCTCCTCGGGCCGGATGTCGCACGCGTGGTCGTACCCGGCGGCGCGCACCGCCTCGACCTCGCGGGCGGTCGCGTGCCCGTAGGGGTAGGCGAAGCCGGTGACCGGCGCCTCGATGATCTCCTCCAGGGCGGCGCGGCTCTCCTCCAGCTCCTCGCGCAGCTCGGTGTCGTCCGTCCCGGGGAGGGAGACGTGGTGGCGGCCGTGCGAGGCGACCTCCATGCCGGCGCCCGCCACGGTGCGGATCTGGTCGGCCGTCATCAGCGGCTTGCGGGGGCCGTCGTCCCACGCGTTGTAGGTGCCGATCCGGCCGGACACGACGTACACGGTCGCGCCGAACCCGTACCGCAGCAGCGCCGGGACGGCCCGGGTCGCGAAGTCGGCGTAGCCGTCGTCGAAGGTCAGCCCGACGAGGCCGCGGGACCGGCCGGCGGCGTGCGCGTCCAGCAGCTCCGCCATCGCGACGCCGCGCAGGCCGCGGGCGCGCAGCCAGGCGAGCTGGCGCTCGAAGCGGGCCGGCGACACCGTGACCAGGTGCGGGTCCTCATCGAAGTGGTCGACCGAGTGGTACATCAGCACCAGCGGCACCGGCCTGATCACCTCCGGCGGCCGCTCCGGTCCGGTCAGTCTCGCTGGTTCGGTCGGCTGGCTCACTGGTCTCCCCCGATTCGGTCCGGCCGCGCACGCCGCGGCGCGACCGCAAAGCGATCCATGGAGCAACGAGGTCGGGTCCCGCCAGGACGGTCAGGACCGCGAACGCGGCGGTGACCACGGCACCGCCGGCGACGAGCTGGACGAGCGCCGGCGCCCCGGCGAGGCCGCGGGCGGCGAGCGCGCCCGCCGCGCAGGCCCCGGCGGCGGCGAGCATCAGCCGGGACACGTCGGCGGCGATCCGGCGCGGCGCGAGCGGCGCGATGCCGCGCCGCAGCCCGCCGAGCAGCAGGACGGCGGCGAGCGTGATCCCGGTGGCGTTGGCGGCGGCGAGCGCGAGCGTCCCGGCGGACGCCGCGAACGCGCTCCCGACGGCGGCGGTGACGGCGAGGCCCAGCGCGAGCACCCGGGCGGGCCGCCATGTCGGCCGCCGCTGCGCGAAGAACGCGCGGGCCGCGAGGCCGACCGCCGACTGCCCCCACAGGCCGAGCGCGTACACCCGCATGATCGACGCGGTGCCCGCCGTGTCCGCGGCGGTGAACTCGCCGTGCTCGAACAGCACCCGGACGACCGTGGGCGCGAACGCCACGAGGAACGCGGTCGCCGCCAGCACCATCGAGCTCGCGACCACGAGGTCCTGCCGGATGCGGCGGGCGACCCGCCGGGTGTCGCCGGCCGCGGAGGCCCGCGCCAGCCTCGGGAACGTCACCGTCACGATCAGCAGCGACAGGACCATCGGCACCTGCGCGACCTTCTGCGCGTAGTTCAGCTGCGAGATCGACCCGGCGGACAGCTCCGAGCCGAGGAACCGCTCGACGAACACCTGCGCCTGCCGCGTCACCGTGTAGACGACGACCGGCGCCACCGCCGCCGCCCCGAGCCGCCACTCGACGCCGCCCACGGGGGCGGGCACGGCGGGGCTGTCGCGGAGGCAGCGCGCGAAGGCCGGTGCCTGGACCGCGATCATCAGCAGGCTGCCGCAGGCGACGCCGACGGCCGCGCTGGTGATCCCGACGAGCCCGGACAGGCCCGCGATCAGCGCGAGGATGCCGACGTTGTACGCGGCGTAGATCGCGGCGGGCGGGCCGAACCGGTGGTGGGCGCGCAGGGTGGCGCTCATGAACCCCGCCACGCCGAACGTCACGACGGTGATCGCCGTCAGCCGCACGCACGTCACGGCGGACCCGTCCTCGGCCAGGCCGGGCGCCAGGACGTCCACCACGACCGGGGCCGCGACCACGAGCGTCAGCGTGACCAGCGCGAGGCAGAGCACGATCCGCGGCAGCGCCGAGCCGACGAGCGGGCGCAGCCCGTCGCCGCGCGCCAGCAGGCGGGTGACGACGGGGACCATGAGCAGCGCCATCGCGTCCTCGATGAGCAGCGGCGACACCGTCTCCGGGATCGTCCACGCGACGAGGAACGCGTCGGTGCTGCCGCTCGCGCCGAACATGTGCGCCATCACCAGGTCGCGGACGAACCCGAGCGCGGTGCCCGCGCCGATGAGCACGCCCGACAGCGCGGCGGCGCGCCCGACGGAGCCGGCCCCCGCCGTCATGCCCGGACCGCCCCGAGGGAGCGCGCCGCGACGGCGCCGACCACGATGGCGGTGAGCGCGCACGTCGGCCCGCCCATGTCCGCGTACACGAAGTCGACCAGGAGGAACGCCAGCAGCGCGGTGCCCGCGAGCCAGCACGGGTCGCGGACGTCGCGGCGCCCCCACAGCCCGGCGACGAGCGCGGCGAGCAGCGCGCCGAACCCGGCGAGGCCGAGCGCGCCCTGCTCGGACAGGAACAGCAGGTACTGGTTGTGCGGCGACAGCAGCGGCTGCCGCACGTAGCCGTTCACCGGGTCGGCGGTCTCGCTCCCGGACGACAGCTCGATGCCGGCGTAGGTGTCGCGGTAGGCCGGGAAGTTCTTCACGCCGACGCCGGTGACCGGGTGGTCCTCCCAGATCCGGACGGCCGCGGCCCACAGGTTGTACCGGTCGTCCACCGACTGGTCGGGCTGGGTGACCGACGCGGCCATCGACTTGGACCGCTCGACCACGGCCTGCCCGCCGCCGCCCGCCAGCGCGAGCACCACCATCAGGGCGCCGCAGCAGGTCAGCACCTTGACCGCCGTCCACCGGTCGAAGACCACCAGGGTGAGGACGGCGGCGGCGCCGAGCGCGATCCACGTGCCGCGGCTCAGCGCGAGCGCGAGCGCGGCGGCCAGCACGCCGAGCCCGGCCAGCGCGGCCGGGACGGCGAGGCCGCGCACCCGCACCGGGGCGCGGCCGGGGGCGGTCAGCGCGAACGCGGTCAGGATGAGGAACGCGAACCCGGCGACGATCGACATCGCCATCACGTCGAGCGCGCCGAACGTGCCGACGGCCCGGATGTTCCGCCCGTCCATCGACGCGCCGTTGCCGGTGGCCGACTGCCAGATCCCGTACCCGGCCTCCGCCAGCCCGAGCCCGAGCAGCGCCGACAGGACGATCACGAGGTCGCGGCGGTCCCGGACGAGCAGCACGACCGCCAGCGGCACCAGCACGAAGATCTGCAGGTCGCGGACGAACCCGACCATGCTGGTCTCGATGTCCGCGGAGTGGACGGTGCTGACGCCGAGCGCCGCGACCAGCGGCGCGAACGCGGCGAACGCCGCGCGCGGCAGCTCCACCCGGCCCGTGACCAGCAGGAACACCGCGACCAGCACCAGCGCGCCGCTCGCCACGTCCCCCACGGTGACCTGGACGTCGGACCCCGCCCCCCGCACGCCCGGCGGGATCCCGACGCACGCCACCGTCGCCGCGATCAGCCAGCTCGGCCGGCGCGGCGGCCACGTCGCCGGGAACGGCGCGGCGAGGACGGTCATCCGGGGTCCCGGCAGAGCATCGCGCGGGCGGTCAGCAGCAGGATCTTCAGGTCGCCGGCGAACGACCAGTGGTCGATGTAGTGGTTGTCGAGCCGCGCCCGCAGCTCGATGGAGGTGTCGCCGCGGAACCCGTGGACCTGCGCCCAGCCCGTCATCCCGACCGGGACGCGGTGCCGCAGCATGTAGCCGGGGCAGGTGCGGGCGAACTGCTCCACGAAGTGAGGGCGCTCCGGGCGCGGCCCGACGAGGCTCATGTCGCCGCGCACCACGTTCCACAGCTGCGGGAGCTCGTCCAGCGACGTGTTGCGCAGGAAACGGCCGACCCGCCCCATCCGCTCGTCGTTCTTGACCGTCCAGCGGGTGTCGGCCTCCGTCTCGTCCGCCGGCTTCAGCGTCCGGAACTTCAGCAGCACGAACTCCTCGCCGCGGAGCCCGATCCGCCGCTGCCGGAACAGGACCCCGGGACCGCCCTCGACCCGCACGGCGACCGCGCACACCGCGAGCACCGGCGCCGCCACGACCAGCAGCAGCGACCCCAGCACGACGTCCAGCGCCCGCTTCGCGCGCCGCGCCGCCGGGTCCCGCAGCCCCCAGTCGACCCGCGCGCACGGCAGCCCGGCGAGGTACTCGCGCCGCGCCGCCGCCACCGGCACCACGTCCGACGAGGGCCGGACGAGCAGCGTCTCGCACGGCAGCCCGAACGACACGCGCAGCACCGCGCCGAGATGGTCGGGGTGGACGTCCTCGGCGACGACGACCAGCGTCCCGACCCGGTACGCCTGGACGAGCGCCGGCAGGTCGGCGATCTCCCCGAGCACCGGCGCCGCCGCGGGACGCCCCGCCGCCACCTGCCCGACCGCCGCCAGCCCCAGTTCGCCGCGCTCCCCCAGGATGTCGACCAGGTGCGCGGCCGTCGGGCCCGTCCCGACGACGAGCGCCGGACGCGGACGCGCCCTGCGGCACCGGTACGTCCGGACGGCGGCGTTCACGAACGCGCGGAAACCGAGCGACATCGTCGCCGCCACCGCCACCGCCCACAGCAGCGCCGCCACCGGATGCGGCAGCAGCACCGCCACGACGGCGCCGACCGCGAGGATCCGGGCGAGCAGCGGCGGGCCGTCGGCCCGCAGCGACGGACTGCGGCGCGTCCGGTACAGGCCGCCGGTCGCGTTCGCCCCGACGACCGCCAGCGCGGCGAGCGCCGCCACGAGGCCGCCCCGCGTCATGGAGACGCCGACGGCCATCGCCCAACCGTCCACCACGGCGACGCACGCGGGCCCCACCCCGGACAGCGTCCGGCCGCCGCGCCCCGACGGGGCGAACGCGGCGAGGTCCGCCGGCGCGAGATCCGCGGGGCCGGCGCCCGATTCGATGGACGGACTCAGCCCCTGGGCGCTCATCGCACGTCCCTTCACCAGACAAGAACTCACCGGGAGGTGACTTTGCGGGGGCCGTCGCGGGCGGCCACGCTCAGCATCGCAACTGGTCAGGGCGCGGATCGCCGCTTTTAACCGGCCGCACCACACTCTTGAAGAGAAGATCGACCGAGCGCCCCGAGCGTCAGCGGACACGAAAGATCCGCCGAATGCGCCCCCGGAGGCGAACCTTCGGGGGACCATGGACGTCTTAACTGATCGGACGCCGCCACCTGGCCGCCGCGCCCCGCGGGCGAGGCGGGAATAAGGGCCGTTCCGTAAGCGATCTTGTTGCCGTCCCGCGGCGCGCGGGCGGGCCGGATGAAGGAGCACGGTGCGAGGTAAGGCCTTGGTGTTGGCGCTGGTCCTGGGACTGGCGACCGCGTGCGGCGGCGGTGACGGGCAGACCGGCGGCGCGACCGCGAAGGGCGGCGACGACGGTTCGCCGCAGGTGACGATCAGCCCGGCGAACGGCGACGGCAAGGCCCGCCCCGACCAGGGCGTCACGGTGAAGGCCGCCGGCGGCACGCTCGGCACGGTCTCGGTCAAGCTGAAGGGCGCCGACGTCCCCGGCGAGCTCTCCCCCGACAAGACGACCTGGCGCTCCACCTGGACGCTCCAGCCCGGCGGCCGCTACCAGGTGTCGGCGACGGCGACGTCCGCCAAGGGCAAGTCCACCACCGCGACCAGCGCCTTCCGCGCCAGCCGCGCCACCGCCGCCACCCGCGTCAACAACGTCGTGCCCAGCGAGAACGAGACCGTCGGCACCGGCATGCCGGTCTTCGTCCAGTTCAACAAGGCCGTCCCGGAGAAGGCCAAGCCCGCCATCGAGCGCGCCACCGAGATCTCCTCGACCACCCCCACCGAGGGCGCCTGGCGCTGGCTCAGCGCCGGCGAGTCCTTCAACGGCCTCCCCTCGATGGTGTTCCGCCCGAAGCACCCGTGGAAGCCCCGCCAGCGCGTCACCGTCAAGGTTCACTACGCCGGCCTGAAGATCGGCGACGACGTGTTCGGCGACCGGGACGTCACCCGCACCTTCAAGGTCGGCGACTCCCACGTCATCAGCATCAACGCCAAGACGCACCGGCTCGCCGTCAAGAAGAACGGGCGCACCGTCCGCACCTGGGGCGTCAGCCTCGGCGCCGGCGGCGACGTCCAGCGCGACGGCGTCGACCACCTGCTCACCACCAGCGGCGTCCACCTCACCATGGACCACGTCCGCCTGGAGCGCATGCGCCCGCCGGGCAAGAAGAAGGGCGACCCCGGCTGGTACGACGAGAAGGTCCCGTGGGCGACCCGCATCTCCAACAGCGGCGAGTACATCCACCAGAACATGGACGACCCGACCTGCCTCGGCAAGCGCAACTGCAGCCACGGCTGCGTCCGCTCCCCCGCCGCCGACGCCCAGTGGTTCTTCCACTGGTCCTACCGCGGCGACATCGTCAAGATCACCGGCACCGACCGCAGCCTCCAGTGGACGAACGGCTGGGGCTACTGGCAACTCTCCTTCCCCAAGTGGACCGAAGGCAGCGCCCTCCGCAAGCCGATAACCACCACCCAAGCCTGACCCGCGCAGGATGACGAAGCCTCAGGTGGCGGGCGTATCCCGCCAACGCCTGCCACTCGGGGTGAAGACGAAGGCTTCGGCGAACGGCCCATCGTCGCCGCACCGGACCGCCAGGAGAACGGGCTCGTCGTGAGCCGGCCACCGCGACTCGTCCCCCGGGTCGGCGCCGTTCCACAGATGGAAGAACACCATCGGCTCGTCCGCGTCCTCACCGAGATAGCCGAGAGTCTTCTCGTACCAAGGATTCGTGCTGCCGAGCAACACCGACGGCGGGCCGAACTCGGCGACGACGTCACTCCACGAGCGGTCTCGACCGGCCCAATGCCCCACCTTCCCGCGCAGGGCGTCGTATTCGGATCCGGTCAGCACGCGGTCGCTTTCGAGCCAGCCCCTGCGATGCGCGAATTCCGCATAGACAGAGGCCACGGCCTTGACGTCTTTCCCCGGAAGCACCCCGTCGAACGCACCGATCACTCCGCATGACGTCCACGCCCCGCGTTCTGCCAGCCGGTGCTGTTCCTCAAGAAGCCCGTCCGGCTGCCGCTCTAGGAACAACAGATGGTCGAGCACCATGCGGATGCCCAACTCCCCGCCCAGCACTTCGGGCTTGCGCAAGGCGAAATTGAGCCTCTCAACGAGGTAGCGGTGAATGTCTTCCGAGGAGGCGAGCGCCGGAGTGGCCATTCCTTCATTCCCCTACCGGTGGTTCAGCAGGGCCGTGGCAATGGCGACCTGGGCGGGTTCCAGCGCTGTCTTACCGTCCTCGATGTCCCACAGGGCGTTCTGCAGGACGCGGCCGAGCGTCCAGCCGGTCGCTCGGCGGCGGTCGAGTTCGAGGACCTCGGTCAGCAGGTCGAAGCGCCGGAGGACCGCCCGAGCCACGTTGCCGGTGGCCTCCACCTCGTCCCACCGGTTGTCCAGGGCGGGCAGCAGCTCGAACCCCGGGTCGCCCGCGAGCGGTTCCGGGTCGATCGCCAGCCATGGTTCCCGCTCTCCGGCGAGGACGTTGTCGTAGTGCAAGTCCCAGTGCAGCAGCCGGTCGCCGGGCTCACCGACCAGCTCGGCCACGGCCCCCGCGCACGTGCACACCAGCCGCCGTTCGTCGGGGTCGCACAGTAGTGGCACCGCACGCGGCACCTGGTCGAGCATCGCCGAAGCAATGTCGGACAGCCGCCGCAGGCCCTTCGGAGCGGGCACCGAGGTCAGCCGGGCCATCAACTCGGCCAGGATCTGCACCGCCGCGCCGTCGTCGGCCACCGTGGACAGGGGACGAGCCGCGTCCAGCCGCTCCAGCAACTGCGTGGCGCTCGCGTCGTCGTGGTCGAGCAGGCGCACGACCCCGTTGCCGTCCCATGCCCGAAGCCCAACGGCAGTCCCGGCGGTCTCGTCCCGAAGCTGCTGGAGCTTCAGCGCAGCCGGAGTACCGTCCGATCGGACCACCGGCAAGACCAACGAAGCCATGCCGTAGGCGGACGGACCATCGAGCCGCAGGTCCCAGCGCTCCAGGAACTCACCGCCCAGTCGCGGCAGCTCGGCGACCCACGCGCGCTCCTCGGCGCCGTGCGCACCATAGGACGCGACGAACGCGTCCGGAACATGAATCGACCTGGTCACGGAAATCTCCTTCGTCATATGAGAGCCAGAGGCGATGAACGAAGGAGACAACGGAGGTGCCCGAGCATCGGGCAGGCGTCAACGCATGCACTCACCCTACCCGAACAAGATCACCGCCCAGGATCGTCCAGGCAGCGCACTTTGCGACACAGCGCTACTTACTCACGATGACCCGCAGACGGTCATTCAGGACTCTGCCAATCGCCCTAACTCGACCGGAACCCAATCATCAGGGAGACGTAAGCACGAGAGGCGAATTGATCTGCGTGTTGCCGGCCACCCAGATCTGTCCACTCGGCGCGACGGAGACGTCGTGCGCCCACGCCTCAATCGGAGTGGTGAACGTCTGCCAGGCGCCGCCCGCGTATCGCAGCAGCGGCGCGGGGCCGTACAGGAAGGCGCGGCTAAGGACCACGAGCGGATTGCCATCCTCGTCCAGCCGCACCTTCTTGCCGTAGCCGTCAAAGGCACCGGCGGGGGCCGCCGTCCACGTCTGGCCGTTCCAGCGGTACAGGGTGTCCCAGGTGAGCGCCCAGACCGTTCCGTCGGCAGCGGGCGCGACGCTGGCGACGCAATACTGCGTGGGGAGCGGGGGCAGCGTCGTCCAGGCAGTGCCATTCCAGCGCAGGGCAACCGATTCCTGGCTTTGGACGGCGGCGTTGTAGCGGCAGCCACCGGCCCATGCCTCGGTGGCGCTGCGCGCTTGGAAGTCCGCCAGTCCTTCCGGCAACGAACTGGCACCGGGGTCGGCCTGCCACACCTCGCCCACGCGGCGGTACAGCGCGCGCAGGAAATGGTGCTCGCTCGGGCCGCGCACGGTGATCTGAAGCCACACCCCGGCCGGGCCGGCCCACAGACGGGTGTCGTACGCGTATGTTGCATCGGCCGGCAGGGCGACGGGCTGGAACGCTCTGCCGTCGAACCGCGCCAGATAGACCTTTTCCCCGCCCTGGACGCCCCAGGCCCAGACTTCCCCGCCGTACGCGACGACCTCCGAAATACCCCCGTTCCCGGACCAGCCGTTGAGCGGGTACTCCTTCCACTGCGAGCCCATCCGGCGACGTACCACCGGGTTGCCGACACTGTCACCGACCTGCCCCTGCCGTCCGGCAACCCATGCCTCGGTGTCAGAAACGGCGGCAACGCTGTGCACCCCTGCCCTGGGCCACAGGAACGGCAGCGGGACGTCCCTCAGCGCGGCGGGCTGGGTCTCGGCATGGACGGCGGACACAGGAGCCAACGCAACGACCGCAACAGCCACAGCGGCCAACCGGACGCGGAATGATCTCATCCCGACATCATGCGGTCTGCACCAAAAAGATGCCAGTGTTCACTGGAAAGAACCTCAGCCGCGACGCTCAGACGAGCCTGGCCGGCGGTGGTGGTCCGGTCGTTCGATTGGCGGGGCGGCTGTCGAGAGCTCCCGACGGTCTTGCCAACCACAGGAAGTGCCCAGAGCCCGGCAGGCGGTTGAAGACCTGGTCACGGAGCTGAAGCAGGCGGTCGGGCCGGTCCTGAGCGTCCTAAGAGGCAGGGCGTTCGCGATGACGACGGTATCTTCCGCTGTCTCCTAAACCCATCCTCAGCG
>NZ_VCKZ01000320.1 GCF_005889745.1 Actinomadura geliboluensis | reverse complement strand
CCATCAGGTGGCGCAGCAGCCGCTCCGCCCGCACGTCGAGGATCCGCGGGTCGCGGGCCAGCTCCGCGAGCGGGGCGGGCCGTCCGGCGGGCGCGCGCAGGATGCAGACGATCCCGGTGCCGCTCGACAGCACGGTCACCCACGCGGTGTCGGGCCGCCGCGCCAGCGACCGGGCCAGCGCGCCGGCGGCGGCGGGCGGCACGCGCAGGCGCACCAGCCATTCGGCGTGGCCGAGGCCGCGCGTGTCGACGACGGCGGTGACGCGGGCGGCGCCCGCGGCGCGCAGCCGGGCGAAGCGGCGGGCCACCGTCCGGTCGGACACGTCGAGCACGCCGGCGATCCTGCTGAAGGGGGCGCGCCCGTCGAGATGGAGCGCGTGCAGCAGCCGCAGGTCGACCGGGTCGAGGGTGACCGAATCCACCCGATGATGGTAGTTCGATGTCGGATCGCGGCGTCTGCCCCGCCCGTGGGGGACGGGACGGCGGTCGCCGCTGCAGCATCCCCGTATGGCAGACGACACGCACGACATCCGCGGCTTCCACCACGCCGGCATCGTGACCCGCGATCTGGACGCGCTGGAGCGCACCTACCTCTCGTTCGGGTTCACGCTGAGCCCCCGTTCCCGGCACCTGCTGAACGAGCGTCCCGGCGAGCCGCCGGTGCCGGGATGCACGGCCAACCGGTGCGCCCTCTTCGGCGGCGCCTACATCGAACTCCTGGGCATCGTGGACGAGTCGGCGCCCGACCCCTGGCGCACCAAGGCGATGGTCGCCGACTACGAGGGGTTCCGGCTGCTGAACTTCGACACCGGCGACGCCGAGGCCGCCGACCGGCGGCTGACCGCCGGGGGGCTGCGCACCTCCGGCGTCCTCGACCTCGAACGCGACGTCGACACCGAGGACGGGACGCGCACCATGCGGGCCCGCGCCCTGCACCTCGACCCGCGCACGACCCCGGAGGCGTACGTGGGGATCGCGCAGCACCTCACCAGCGAGTACGTCCACCAGCCGCGCCACCTGCGGCATCCCAACGGCGCGCGGGCCCTGGAGGCGGTGCTGATCGTGGTGGACGACGGCGAGGCCGACGCGATCACCGCCCGGTACGCCCGCATCCTGCGGACCGAGCCCCGGACGCTGGGGCCGCGCACGGTGCTGGACCTGGCGGCCGGACGGCTGGAGCTCGTCCGGGCCTCGCGCGCGGAGGAGGTGCTGCCCGGCGAACCCGCCCCGGCCAAGTCCTACCTGGCCGCGATGACCGTCGCGGTGGACGACGTCGCCGCCGCGCGCGCGATCGTCGAGGCCGGAGGCACCGCGACCCGCGCCGCCGACGGCGGTTTCACCGTGTCCGCCCGCGACGCCCACGGCGCCGCGCTGCTCTTCACCGCCCGATGATCGCCGAGACGGCCGCGGGCCGCGTCCGCGGCGTCCCCGCCGGCCCGGTCACCGCCTTCCGCGGCATCCCCTACGCGCTCGCCGACCGGTTCGCCGCGCCCCGGCCGGTGCCGCCGCGGCCCGGCGTCCGGGACGCCGCCGGGCCGGGCCCGGCCGCACCGCAGCCCCCGTCCCGCCTGGAAGGCGTGATGGGCGCCTTCCAGACGCCGCAGGCCGAGCAGTGCCTGTACCTGAACGTGTGGGCGCCGCCGGGCGACGGCCGCCCGGTCCTGGTCTTCCTGCACGGCGGCGGGTACACCAGCGGCTCGGGAGGGATCGGCTGGTACGACGGCGCCGAACTCGCCGCCGAGGGCGACGTCGTCGTGGTGACCCTCAACTACCGCCTCGGCGCGCTCGGCTTCCTCCGCCTGCCCGGGGTGTGCGAGGGAAACCTCGGGCTGCTCGACCAGCTCGCGGCCCTGCACTGGGTCCGCGACAACATCGCCGCGTTCGGCGGCGACCCGGACGACATCACGGTGTCCGGCCAGTCCGCCGGTGCCCAGTCCATCCTGGCGCTGCTCTCCGGCGGGCGGGCCCGCGGGCTGTTCCGGCGCGCGATCCTGCAGAGCACCCCGGCGGGCATGCTTCCCGACCAGGCGGACGATGCCGAGCGCACCGGCCGCCTGCTGCTGGACGAACTGGGCATCGACCCCGGCCGGGCCGACCGCCTCGCCCGCGTCCCGGTCACCGCGCTGCTGGCCGCCCAGGGCGCGGTCGCCCGCCGCACCGCCGTCCCGCTCAGCGCCGTCCCTCCGTTCCAGCTGGTCGCCGACGGCGACCTGGTCGCGGCCGACCCGGTGGGCGAGGTCGGCGCGCGCGCCGCGGACGGCGTCGAGCTGCTGATGGGCACCACCCGCGACGAGGCGGCGGCGTTCTTCGCCCTCGACGACCGAGTGGCGGCGCTCGGCCCGGACGACCTGGCGCGCGTCGCCGCCGACTGGTTCGGCGACCCCGGCCGCGCCGCACCGGACGGCCGGACGGCCACGCGGATCGCCATCGACCTGGCCACCGAGCAGCTGTTCGACGAACCGACGCGGCGGCTGGCGCGGGCGCTCGCCGAGCACGGGGCGGTGCCATGGCTCTACCGCTTCGACTGGCATCCGCCGCAGAGCCCCTACGGCGCCTGCCACTGCATCGAGCTGCCCTTCACCTTGGGCAGCGCGGCGGCCTGGCGCGACGCGCCCATGCTCGCCGGCGAACGGCCCGCCGGCCTGGTCGAGCGGGTGCGCCGTGCCTGGACCGGCTTCGTCCGCGAAGGCGACCCCGGTCTGCCCGCCGGCACCGTCCACCACTTCACCTGACCGCGCGCGGGGCGTCAGCCGATCTTCAGATGGGCGATCACGGGGTCGTGGTCGGACGGGTAGGTATCGCCGTCCCGGTAGGGGTCGATCTCCGTCCAGACCGTGCGGACGGCACCGCGCGCCAGGATCCAGTCGATGCGCCTGCCGTCCCTCTCCGGCGGGAGCCAGTGGTTCTCGGTGCGGTACTGCGGGCCGCGCCGGCCGGCGGTCGTCCACGTGTCGCGGAAGGCGTCGGCGCCGGTGAGGATCGAGTACACCGGCGACGCGCCGGCCGCGGCGTTGAAGTCGCCGGTGAGCACCACGGGCACGCCCGCGTCGAACGCGCGGACGCGGTCGAGGATCAGCCGGGCGCTCCTCACCCGCGAGTCCGCCGACATGTTGTCCAGGTGCGTGTTGGCCTGGTACAGCACCGCTCCGGTGCGGCGGTCGCGGAGCTTGGCCCAGGTCACCATCCGGACGTAGCGGTTGCCCCAGGTGGTCGAGCCGATGACGGACGGGGTGTCGGACAGCCAGAAGTGGTCGAAGTCGAGCACCTCGAACCGGTCCCGGCGGTAGAAGACCGCCAGGAACTGGTCGCGGGTGCCGCCCTGGCTGCCGAGGCCGACCCAGCCGTAGTCCTTCAGCACCCGAGTCAGATCCTTCACCTGGTACCAGCGGGCCTCCTGCACGCCCAGCAGGTCGGGGCGGTGGCGGCGCAGGACGCGCTCGACGAGCGGCAGCCGGGTCTTCCAGTCCCTGGGCGGCGGATCGTTCACGCCGCGCAGGTTGTAGGTCATCACGCGGACCGTCCCGTCGTCGTCCGCCCTCGGCGCGCCCAGCACGAAACCGGACACGAGCACTGCCGCCGCGGCGGCGACCAGCGGCCAGAACCAGCGCCGGTGCCGGACACGTCCGAGCATCGCTCCCCTCCCGCCGCTTCGAGGATAGTCTCGGCGCCTTGAGCGGGCCGGTCCGGTTTTCGGTACCGTCCTTCATCTCCGAGGGCCGCAACGACATGGCGGCGCGCCTCAGCGAACGAACGGCAGCAACTCGTGCCTTGCGCCCGGCGTCGGCTGCGCGGTGATGCGGACACCGTCCTCCTGGTGCCAGCGAAAACTCAGGAAAACGGCGGCGGCCAAGCCGAGCACCCATGCGACCGGGGTCACGATGAACAGGAACTCCGGATCTCCATAATGGCCGGACTCGAAACGGAATATCTCGAACGACCCCGCCGCGACCACCAGCAGTGCCAGCGCGACCAAGCCCAGCCAGCGGCGCCGCGCCCTCCTGGTGCGCTGGACGGAGTGGACCCGCAGCCGAACCACACCGTCACATGCGCCGCACCGCACCTCGATGACGCTGCTTCCCCGGTCGGGTCGCAGGACTTCTACCGGAGACAACCTGTAGCGGTTCACGATCGTGTCGCCGACCTGGCGTGTGCTCACCATATGGTGCAGCTGCACGGAGTGGCGCCTGGCTATCGCGCGCAATTCTCACTCTCCCAACGTGCGCCGTGGTCGGTATCAAGACTGGCAGCGCCGCACCCCATTGATCCATGCTCTCGGACAAAAGGCCGGTCGGCAGACAGCCGATTCGGAGGCCGTCGGCGATCTCGGATCTTCGTGCAATACCGGGCGCGTGGCCGACCAAGAAGGGGAAACAGTACTGTCCTGGTGGAGGGCTCGGTCGCCCCCTGCACCCTCGTCCTGGGCCGAGCCTGGGACTGGAGCAGTGCCTGCGCGGCTGCGGAGTGCGCGCCTTTCGTCCCCCTGAGGATTTCCGCAGGAGGCGGGGTGCGGTGACGCGGCGGGATCCGATGGTTTGCCCCATGGGGCCGGGACCGGCCCGGAAATAGCGTCGTCCGCGTGGAGATCAAGAAATCGGTGACGGTGCGGGTGGCGCGGTGGAGTGCGCGGCGGCCCTGGACGGCGATCGGGCTGTGGACGCTGTTCGTCGTGCTGTGCCTGGCGCTCGGCGGCGCCGCCGGCACCAACAAGATCAGCGACGCGGAGTCCGGGGTCGGGGAGTCGGGCCGGGCCGGGCGCATCGCGGAGTCCGGGCACTTCCCGGAGAAGCCCGAGGAGAGCGTCCTCATCACGCGCACCGAGGGCGGGAAACTCGACGCCCGGACGGCCAGGGCCGCCGCCGCGGACGTCGTCCGGCGGATGAAGGCGCTCCCCGAGGTCGAGTCGGTCGGACGCCCCGTCCGGTCGCCCGACGGCACCGCCGTGCTCGTGCCGGTGACCATGAAGGGCGACACCGAGACCGCCGACCGGCGCGTTGACCCGCTGCTCGCGCAGAGCGCGGAGGTGCAGCGGGCCAACCCCGGCCTGCGCGTGGAGCAGGTCGGGACGGGCTCGACGGCCAAGGGGCTCGGCGAGACGCTCGGCGAGGACTTCAAGCGGGCCGAGTTCATCAGCCTGCCGCTCACCCTGCTGATCATGCTGGTGGTGTTCGGCGCCGTCATCGCCGCGGGCGTGCCGGTGGCGCTGGCGCTGTCGTCGGTCGCCGCCGCGATGGGGCTGTCCGCGCTGGTCTCGCACGTGCTGCCCGCGACGAGCGCGATCAGCAACGTGATCCTGCTGATGGGGATGGCGGTCGGCGTCGACTACTCGCTGTTCTACCTCAAGCGGGAGCGGGAGGAGCGGCGCCGGGGCCGGCCGGACGCGATCGAGATCGCGGCGGAGACGTCCGGGCACACGGTCGTCGTGTCCGGCATGACGGTGATCGTCGCGATGGCCGGGCTCTACCTGGCCGGCGAGGCGACGTTCTCGTCCCTCGCCACCGGCTCGATCATCGTCGTCGCGGTAGCCGTGCTCGCGTCCCTCACCGTGCTGCCCGCGCTGCTGGCCAAGCTCGGACGCTGGACGGACCGCCCGAGGATCCCCGTCCTGTGGCGCCTCACCCTCCGACAAGGCGAGTCGCGGCTGTGGCCGGCGCTGCTGCGCCCCGCGCTGAACCACCCGGCGGTCACCCTGGCGGTCTCCACCGGGCTGCTCCTCCTGCTGGCCGCCCCCGCGCTGGACATGCGGCTCAAGCAGCCGGGCTCGGACGACCTGTCCCGCGACATCGCCGTCGTCCGGTCGATGGACCGGCTGACCCACGCGTTCCCCAGCGAGGGGACCGTCCACGAGGTCGCGGTGCGCGCCCCGGCCGACCGGTCGGACGAGGTCGAGGCGGCCCTCGCCGCCCTGGCCCGCCGCACGGCCGCCGACCCGCTCTTCGCGCACGACCGCCGTCCCGCCGTCAAGGCGTCGGCCGACCGCCGGGTGCACCTGATCGGCATCGCCACCCCGCACACGCCCAACAGCGACGGCGCCCGTCGCTCACTGGAGACGCTCCGCGCCTGGGTGCCGCAGGCGGTCGGCGCCGTCCCCGGAGCCGAGTACGCCGTCACCGGCAAGGTCGCCGAGGGCGTCGACTTCACCGACCACCTGGAGAAACGACTGCCGCTGGTGGTCGGCTTCGTCCTGCTGCTGACCCTCGTGACGATGGGCCTCATCTTCCGCTCGCCCGCGATCGCGCTGTCGACCACGCTGCTCAACCTGCTGTCGGCGGGCGCGGCGTTCGGCGTGCTCGTGGCGGTCTTCCAGCACACCTGGGCGGAGAACCTGCTGGACTTCACGTCCTCCGGCGCGGTCGTCTCCTGGCTGCCGCTGTTCCTGTTCGTGATGCTGTTCGGATTGTCGATGGACTACCACGTGTTCGTCGTGAGCCGGATCCGCGAGGCCGCCCGGCACGGCCTGCCCACCCGGGACGCCGTCCGCGAGGGCATCACCCGCTCGGCCGGCGTCGTCACCAGCGCCGCGATCGTCATGGTCGCCGTCTTCTCGATCTTCGGGACGCTCAGCATGGTCGAGTTCAAGCAGCTCGGCGTCGGCCTGGCGGCCGCCATCCTGATCGACGCGGTCGTCATCCGCATCTTCGTCCTGCCGGCTCTGATGGCGCTTCTGGGCTCCTGGAACTGGTGGCCGAACCGTCCGTCCCCGCGACACCACCACTTTCCCCAGGCGCCGGCCCATCCCCATCCTCCGTACCCTCCGCATCTGCTGCGCAGGCCGTGAGCCGGGCGGCTCCAAGCGCAACGTGCCTGACCCCACTGGCTCGGGTCAGGCACGTTGCGGCACAAGGGCGGATGGGGGCGCTTCGCCTACCGGGTCGTGCAGACCCAGGTGATCCAGCGGCCGCCGCCTGCGTTGTTGATGGCGTTGCGTTGGGCTGCGGCCTTGGTGGAGCCGTGGCCGCCCCAGTACTTGTTGGTTCTGGAGTTGAAAGCGACGGCGCCGCAGCCGTTGACGAAGGTGGTGAGGACCTTGCAGCCGGAGGTGGGGCATTCGTTCAGTGCCCGTCTCCTGGCGGCCGCCGCGCTGTCGTAGTCCCACGCCTTGCCGATCGCGCCGTTCCGTCCTACGGCGATGGCGCCATAGTTCTGCGGAGGCGGTGAGTAGGTCGGCGCCGAGGTGGTCGGCTCCGAAGTGGGGAAGGACGGCGGGCTGTAGGTGGGCGGCGTCGGGAGACCCGAGTACGTGGGCCTCGAAGCCACCGATGTCGTGCTCGGGCGATCATCATCGTCGTCGGACCAGAACAGCACGGCCGCGCCGCCGCCGACCAGCAGCAGGAAGCCCGTGACGGCCACGATGACGACGATCATCCCGTTGCCGCCCTTCGGCGGCCGAGGACCGGACGGGCCCCAACCGGGAGGACCGCCGGGCGGCGGCCCCCAACCGGGAGGGCCGGGAGGACCGGCCGGAGGCCGATGGGGCGGCGGGCCGCCGTGGGGCGGCGGTGGAGGATGCACGGTGAAAGCCCCCGGAGTGCGTTGTTATACGGAAGATCGTGGTGAATCCTCCATCGGACGGAGAGGCGGTCTGCGCGGTTCCCCGTTCGCCCGCATCGGCCGTCTGCGGAGTGCGACGCCGTTCGAATCCGCTACTTGTTCGCGAATGAAGCCGATAGGGCGGGGTGCGTCAGAAACCCCCGTAGGGGCGCGGCAGCGGGCGGTCGCCGAGATGTGGATCATGGTCGGCGCGCCGAGGGGCGGGGGCGACCTGTGCGTCCGAGTCATGAATGGACTGGACGAAGGGATCTTTCGCTGTCGTTGTCCTCACCGTCAGCGGGTCACGGCAGAGCGCTGACCGTCCGGGCAATTGCGATCCCTCAAGGCAGGGCAGGGGCCGGTGGGGCTCGCCGAGTTCTGTCGGACGCCGCCGTCCTGCAGATGCACGTGGGTGCGTGGCCGGGGTCGCCGCGCTCCTGGCGGTGAGTGCGTGGCCGGGCCTTCTAGCGGAGCAAGGACCGCTGATGCAGGTGGACGGCTGGGCCGGCCACTGGCGGGTGGGTGCTCACGTCCCGGTTGTTGTGGGTTGCTGTCACGTTGGTTGCGGTCGCCGGTTCCAGATGGGTGAGCATGGTTGCGGTAGGTGCGGGGTGCGGCCCGCACCTACCTACCTGGTGGTGCAGACCCAGGTGATCCAGCGGCCGCCGCCTGCGTTGTTGATGGCGTTGCGTTGGGCTGCGGCCTTGGTGGAGCCGTGGCCGCCCCAGTACTTGTTGGTTCTGGAGTTGTACGCGACGGCGCCGCAGCCGTTGACGAAGGTCGTGAGGACCTTGCAGCCCGAGGTGGGGCACTCGTTCAGCGCGCGCCTCCTGGCGGCCGCCGGGGTGTCGTAGTCCCACGCCTTGCCGATCGCGCCGTTCCGTCCTACGGCGATGGCTCCATAGTTCTGCGGAGGCGGTGAGTACGTCGGCTCGGGGGTTGGATCCGAGGTGGGGAAGGACGGAGGGCTGTACGTGGGCGGGCTGTAGGTGGGCGGCGTGGGAAGACCCGAGTACGAGGGCCTCGAAGCCACCGACGTCGTGCTCGGAGAGTCATCGTCGTCCGACCAGAACAGCACGGCCGCGCCACCGCCGACCAGCAGCAGGAAGCCCGTGACGGCCACGATGACGACGACCATCCCGTTACCGCCCTTCGGCGGCCGAGGTCCGGGCGGGCCCCAACCGGGAGGACCACCGGGAGGCGGGCCCCAACCAGGGGGACCGGGAGGACCGGGAGGGCCGGCCGGAGGCCGGTGAGGCGGCTGGCCGCTATAGGGCGGTTGCGGTGGTTGCACGGTGAAAGCCCCCGGAGTGCGTCGACATCCGGAAGATCATAGCGATTCCTCCATTCGTCGGCCATGGGCGGCGACAGAATTCAGTCCTCTAGGGAATGTTCGCTACTTTGTTCGAATGGATCGGATATCATGGGAGGGAGTGAGGGGGGAGTGATGATGTCGGTTCAGCCGTTGTTCCGTGTCGCTGATTGCGAACCCTCACCGCCCGTTCCGCGGCCCGTCCCGGACCTGACCGGCGACCTGGGGAGCCTGTCCGACGCCGAACTGCTGGACGCCGCGGTCGCCGCGCGCCGCCAGACCTCCTGGGCGCAGGCCCGCGAACTGGCCGCGATCGCCGAACTCACCCGCCGCCGCACCGCCGACGAGGAGAAGGAAGAGCCCGACGTCCGGGTCCTGTCGGCGCACGAATCGGTGATCGAGGAGGTCGGGGTCGCGCTGACGGTCACCGGGAACGCCGCAGCAACCCTGGTCGACCTGGCCGAACGCCTCCACACCGTCCTCCCCGGCACGCGGCAGGCCCTTGCGGCCGGACGCATCGACCTCGCGCGGGCCCGCGTCATCGCCGACGCCTGCCAATCCCTGCCCGGGCACCTCGCCGCACGCATCGAGGCCGCGATCCTGGACGAGGCCCCGATTCGCACGACCGGGCAACTGCGCCGCAGACTCAAGGCCCTCACCAAGCGTCTCGCTCCCGAGGAGTCAGACGAACGCGCCCGCGCGACCGTCAAGAACCGCCGCCTCGAACTGTGGGAGACACCCGCCGGCACCGCCGCCCTCGCCCTCACCGACATCGCCCTCGAAGACGCGCACGCCGCGCACAACAAGATCAGTGCGGCGGCCCACGGCATCAAGGCGAGCGGCGACCCTCGCACCCTCCATCAGCTTCGCGCCGACCTGGCCACCCGCCTCCTCCAGGGCGCCACCCTCCCGGACGCCGTCCGCGCCACCTTCGACGCCGCCCCGTCCACCGATCCGCCCACACCGACCTGGCCCGCTGGTCTGGAAGCGCCATCGGCGGAAGAACGGCCCGCGCCGCACACGGCCCAGCCTGTAATGCCGCGAGTCCTTGCCACCGCATCTCTTGATGGCGCAGTGGGTGCCGAACAACCCCAGGACATGGACGGCCGTCGGCACCTGAGCACCGTTCCGCCTCCTAACGATGCCGCCCCGCACGAGGCTCTACGACAGCAAGTTGCCGAGGCGGTTCAGCGCTGCCTCACCCACGTTCACCGCCAGGCCCGCGCCACCGGCACCCTGGACCGGCTCCCCGCCGCGATCGGCGAAACCGTCCAGCACTTGCACCACGAATTCGCCGAGCCCCGAGCCACGGCCTGCCGCAACGGCCTCGACCAGCACGGACAGCCCGGATACCGGCCCTCCACCGCGCTCCGCCGCGAGATCGCCGAACGCCACCCCACCTGCGTGTTCCCCACCTGCAACCAGCCCGCCCACCGCTGCGACGTCGACCACACCGTCCCCTGGCCGACCGGCGCCACCTGCCGCTGCAACCTCGCACCACTCTGCCGCCGACATCATCGGACGAAACAGTCACGCGGCTGGAAGCTCACCCAGGTCTGGCCGGGCCTGCTCGTCTGGATCACCCCCTCGGGCACCTGGCACATCACCCGCCCCAGCCGGGAATGACTCGCTCGGCCTCGGAGCCACTCACACCATTCTGCTGCCGGCATCATCGGACGAAGCAGTCACGCGGCTGGAGGCTCGCCCAGATTGGACCGCCCCGGCGATGTTGGAGGCTCAGATTGTTGGTTCTCAGCCGGTCTAGGTCGCTGTGCCACGTGACCGGTTGAACGCTTCCTCGTACTCGCGCGGGGGAATGTTCCCGCAGTAAGAATGTA
>NZ_VCKZ01000319.1 GCF_005889745.1 Actinomadura geliboluensis | reverse complement strand
CACCCGCTGCAAGAGACCGTGGCCGGCCACGGTCTCTTGCAGCGGGTGGGTGAGGACGGGGTGGGCACTGGCCTCGATGAACAGGGTGTGCCCGTCGTCTAGCAGAGAGCGGGTGGCGGCCTGGAAGTCGACAGCGGTGGCCAGGTTCTCGTACCAGTACGCGGCCCCCATCACCGTGGTGTCGCTCAGCGCGCCGCCGGCATGGCCGGCGACGGTGGAGTAGAACTCGACCGTCGCGGGACGAGGCTCGACCGGCGCCAGCGCTTCCAGCAGCTCGGCGCGGAGCACCTCCACGTGCCAGGTGTGGGAGGCGTAGTCGATGGGGACGCGGCGGGCGCGGACGCCGTCGTCCGCGCAGGAGGCGAGCAGCTCGTCGACGGCGTCGCGGTCGCCCGCGACCACGGTGGCCGAGGGCCCGTTGAGCGCGGCGACCGCCAGCCGTCCCCGCCACCGTTCGATCAGCTCCACGGCGTCGTCCGCGGGCAGCGGCAGGGAGACCATCCCGCTCCGGCCGGCGATGCGGGTGAGCGCCCGGGACCGCAGCGCCACGATGCGGGCGGAGTCTTCCAGGGTGAGGATCCCGGCGATGTGGGCGGCGGCGATCTCGCCCTGGGAGTGGCCCACCACCGCGTCCGGGATGATGCCAAGGTGCTCCCACAAGCGGGCCAACGAGACCATCACCGCCCACAAGGCGGGCTGGACCACGGCATCCCCGTCGAGGCGCGGTGCGTCCGGCGCCTGGGTGAGGACGTCGATCAGGTTCCAGCCGGTGAACGGCTCCAGCGCGTCCGCGCACGCGGTGAGGTGCTCGGCGAACACCGGCGAGGTGCGCGTCAACTCCACGCCCATGCCGGCCCACTGCGAGCCCTGCCCGGGGAAGACGAGGACGGTCCTGCCGGGGGCGGCGGCCGTCTTGCCCGTCACCACGCGCGCTGACGGCTCGCCGGCGGCCAGGGCCGCCAACGCGTCCCGGAAGTCGGCGGGCTCCCGGCCGATGACCACCGCCCGGTGCTCGAACACCGAGCGGCTCGCCACCAGCGCATGCCCCACCTGCGCGGGCGACACCTCCGGGAAAGCATCCAGATGATCCAGCAGCCGCCGCGCCTGCTCCCGAAGCGCGGCCTCGGACTTCGCCGACACCACCCACGGCAACGTCCCGTCCGTCACCACCGCCGGCTCCACCTCGGCAGGGGCGGCGGCGTCCTCTCCGCCCGTCCACTCGCGGAGGACGACGTGGCAGTTGGTGCCGCCCATGCCGAAGGAGCTGGTGCCGGCGACCAGGGGCCGGTCGGGGCGGGGCCAGGGGGTGAGGTCCCGCTGGACGCGGAGGCGGAGTTCGTCGAAGGCGATGTCGGGATTCGGCGTCTCGAAGTTGAGGCTGGGCGGCAGCTCGCGGTGCCAGATGCTGAGGATGGTCTTGAGCAGCCCGACGACGCCGGCCGCGCCCTCCAGGTGGCCGACGTTGGTCTTCGCGGACCCCACGAGGAGCGGTGATCCGGCGGGGCGTCCGGTGCCGAGCGCCGCTCCCAGCGCGGCGGCCTCGATCGGGTCGCCCACGCGGGTCCCGGTGCCGTGGAGCTCGACGTACTGGACGTCCTCGGGGCGGGTGCCGGCCTGGTCGTGCGCCCGGCGGATGACCTCCGCCTGCCCGCGTGCGCTGGGAACCGTGAGGCCGGGCGTGGTCCCGTCGTTGTTGACGGCGGTGCCCGCGATCACGCAGTAGACCCGGTCGCCGTCGGCCACCGCCCGGGACAGGGTCTTCAGAACGAGGTAGGCGCCGCCTTCGCCGCGGACGTAGCCGTTGGCTCCGGCGTCGAAGGTCCGGCACAGGCCGTCCGGTGACAACCCGCCGAACTTGGACGAGCCGAGGGTGCTCTCGGGGGTGAGCGTGAGGTTGACCCCGCCCGCGAGCGCGAGCGTGCAGTCTCCGGCGCGGAGGCTCTCCGCGGCCAGGTGCACCGACACCAGCGACGAGGACTGGCCCGCGTCGACCGCGAGGCTGGGGCCGTTGAGGCCGAGCGTGTAGGACAGCCGGTTGGCGATGATGCTGCGGTGGAGCCCGGTGACGGAGTGGCGGTCGATGCGCCGGGTGCCGTGCTTGTAGAGCCGGATCGCGTAGTCGTCCCAGATGGCGCCCACGAAGACGCCCGTGCGCGTCCCGGCGAGGTCGGCGGGGACGATGCCGGCGTCCTCCAGCGCCTCCCAGCCGAGTTCGAGCATCAGGCGCTGCTGGGGGTCCATCATCGCGGCCTCGTTCGGCGCGACGCCGAAGAAGTCGGCGTCGAAACCGGCGACGTCGTCCAGGAAGCCGCCGCGCGCGGAGATCACCCCGCCGGGGTCCGCGGCGTCCGGGGCGTCGGGGCCGACCGGCCCGCGCGCGCCCCGGCGGCCGGCGGGAACGTCGGTGATGCCGCTTCCGCCGTCGCGCAGCAGCTCCCAGAAGGCGCGCGGATCACCCGCCTTGGGCAGGCGGCACGACATGCCCACGACCGCGACCGGCTCGCGCAACTCGGACATGCGATTCCCTCCGTACTCGGCGCACGGCCCGCGGCCGCACCGTTCTCATCGCCAAGAGGTCAGCAGCTTCAGCAGGTCGTCCGGGGCGTTCATGAAGTCGTGGTGGCCGCCGTCGACGACCCGGACCTCGACGGAGTCGGCGTAGCGGCGCCACCCGCCGAGCTGGTCGAGGCTCACGTCGGGGTCGTCCCGCCAGTGCAGGACGAGGATGGGGCAGGGCACCGCGACCGGCTCCGCCCGCCGGTACTCGCGCGCGGCGGCGAGGTCGCGGAGCAGCACGACCATGCCGAGCTCGACCATGTCCGGGCGCGGGTCGATCCCGCGCCCGCGGATGACCGACTCCAGTTCGGCGCGCAGCGCGTCCTCGGTCATGGTGAGCATCCGGTCGAGCGCCGCGTCGTGCGGGGCCGGCTGCCCCGACACGACGAGGCATTCGGGGCCGGGCAGTCCGAGTCTCGCGAGCCGGACGGCGGTCTCGTACGCGGGCAGCGCGCCGGCGCAGTGGCCGAAGAACGCGTACGGGCGGTCGAGCAGCGGTGTCAGGGGTTCGATCAGGGCGGCCGCGAGCTTCCCGTACGTGCCGTAGTGGGGCTCGCCCAGCCGGTTCTCGCGGCCGGGGAACTGCACCGGGCAGACCTCGACGCCGTCGATCGCGGCGGGCCAGCCGCTGAACGCCGACGCCCCCGACCCGGAGTAGGGGAAGCACAGGAGCCGGGCGGCGCGGTCGGGGGACGGCGGCCGGACGAACCACGGCGCGCCGGCGGAACCGGCGGTCATGGCGCCGTCCGTTCCCCGGCGACGATGGGCAGGTGCGTCATCCCGGCGATGAAGTACGACCGCAGGTGCTGCGGCTCGCCGCCGAGCTCGATCGACCCGAAGCGCCGCAGGAGCTCCTCGAAGAAGACGCGGAGGGTCAGCCGGGCCAGCGGCGCCCCGACGCAGTAGTGCGGCCCGTACCCGAACGCGACCTGGCGGCTCGCGTTCCGCGTGACGTCGAACGTGTGCGGGTCGGCGAACTGGGACTCGTCGCGGTTGGCCGACCCGATCCACGCGACGACCGCGCCGCGCGCCGGGACCGTCCCGCCGGCGATGCGGACGTCGTCCACCGCGTACCGCATGAAGTTGCAGGCGGCCGACGTCCAGCGCAGCCCCTCCTCCACCAGGTTCGGGACCAGCGACGGGTCGGCCTGGACCTTCCCGAACTGCTCGGGTCGCTCGATGAGGGCGAGCACCGTGCCCGAGACGGTGTGCGGCGTCGTCACGTTGGCGCCGAGGAGGATGCTGTAGCCGTCGAGGGCGATCTCCTCGTCGGTGAGCGGCGCGCCCGCCACCCGGACGCTCATGAGGTGGTCGAGCAGGCTCCCGTCGTCGCCGCCCGCCGATCTGCGCCGGGCGGCCCACTCCTTGACGTAGGTGACGAGCTCGTGGTGGGCGATCGCCAGGGTCGCGGCCTCGCTGCCGTGCCGGAAGTGCGGGTCCGAGGGGGCCGTCACCATCGCGGTCAGCTGGACGAGCGCGTCCCAGTCCCGCTCGGGGATCCCCAGCAGCGGGCCCGCGACGAGCATCGGGAGGCGGTGCGCCCGCTCCGCCAGGTCGAACACGCCGCCGTCCAGGGCCGGGTCGAGGAAGCGCTCGACCGCCCGCCGGATCCGCTCCCGCCACGGCGCGACCGCGCGGGCCGTGAGCCTGGCGCCGATGGCCCGGCGGACCAGGGTGTGCCGCGGCGGGTCGGTGGAGGTCAGCAGCGTGCCCGCCGCGACGTCGTCCACCCCGAGGTGGGTGACCACCGTCCCGCGCTCCGAGGTGAACCGCCGATGCTCGCCGAGGACGCGGCAGACGTCGTCGTAGCGGGTGACGGACCAGAACTCCCGGCCGTCCGGCAGCACCTGGTGGTGCAGGGGCGCCTTCGCCCGCATCACGTCCCAGATCGGGTGCGGGTCGCCCGCCGAGTACAGGTCCAGGTCGAACAGGTCGACGCGGTCGAGGTCGACGTCGCGCGCCGGGCCCGGCGTCAGCCTCACGTCCGTGCCCTTCCCCGCTCGACCAGCCCGGCGACCCGCGCCGGCGTCTGCGCCAGGTAGAAGTCGCGCACGGACAGCTCCACGCCGTACTCCCGGCCCACCCGCTCGATGATCTTGATTCCGATCAGCGAGTTGCCGCCGAGCGCGAAGAAGTCGTCGTCCGGGCCGACGTCGCGGCCGTCGAGGTGCTCCGCCCACAGCGCCGAGATCTCCGCGACGAGCGATGCGGGCGCGCTCGGCGGCGCGGCCTCGTCCTGCCCACCGCGCCGGTGCACCTGCGGCGTCGATTCCATTGCCAGCCCTTTCCGCTGTCCCGCCGGCGAGACACATCATTCGAACGGGTGAACCGAGTGTCCCTCGAACGGCTTTTCCGAACGTGCGCTGGTGGCGTCGGGCGCGCGTAGTCCGGGCAGGGGTTGACGCGCATCGCGGCGCGGGAAATGAAAAGGTCGGGACGCGGCTTATTCCGGGCAGCGTGAAAGAACACCGGAAGGCGCCCCGGTGTTATCGGGCCCCGGTGTTATCGGACGTGCCGTTCGTCAGGCCCGCTTCTTGAACAGCGAGACCGCCCACACGTACCCGGCGAGGGCGAGCGCGACGCACCAGAGGACGGCCGCGACGGCGTCGCCGCCCGACGGGTGGCCCGCCAGCAGCCCGCGCAGCGTCTCGATGATCGGGGTGAAGGGCTGGTACTCGGCGAACTGCCGCAGGCCGGCGCCCATCGTGTCCGCGGGCACGAACGCGCTGCTGAGGAACGGCAGCATGATCAGCGGCACGGCGGCCATGCCCGCCGACTCGGCGGTCTTCGCGGCGAGGCCGAGCGCGACGGCGAGCCAGCTGGCCGCCACGGTGAGCAGGACGACCAGGCCGAGGACGCCGAGCCACTGGAGCACGCTCGCGTGCGGGCTGAACCCCATCGGCAGCGCCACCAGGACGATCGCGGCGATCGCGACCAGCGAGCGCACCGTCGTGATGACGACCTGCCCGGTCAGCACGGCGCCGCGGGAGACGTCCATGGCCTTGAAGCGGTTGATGATGCCCTTGGTCATGTCGTCGTTGACGGCCGTCGCGGTGGACACCAGCCCGTAGCTGACGGCCATCACGATCATCCCGGGCGTCGCGTAGTCGATGTAGTCCTCGCCGACGCTGAAGGCGCCGCCGAACACCTTGACGAACACCACCATGATCCCGATGGGGACCAGGACCGCGTTGAACACCACGAGGGGGTTGCGGACGCTGTGCTTCAGGTTGCGGCGCAACATGATCGAGGAGTCCGCCAGAGCCGCCGCCACACCGTTCACCGTGCGCTCGCCTCCGCGCTCGTGCGCCCGGTCAGGGCGAGGAAGACATCGTCGAGGTCGGGGGTGTGCACGGTGCACCGCTCGGCGATGATCGCGTGCTCGTCGAGCCGGTCCAGCAGGGCCTTCAGAGACGCGGAGTCCCCGTCGCCGGGCACCCGCAGGGTCAGTTCCTGGACGTCCGGCGCGGACCCGTCCAGCACCCGGGCGGCGGCGGCGAGCTCGTCGGGTCCGGCGAACCTGAGCTGGACATGGGTGCCGGGCACCTGCCGCTTGAGCTCCTCGGGGGTGCCCTGGGCGACCAGGCGCCCCTGGTCGAGCACCGCGACGTGGTCGGCGAGCTGGTCGGCCTCCTCCAGGTACTGGGTGGTGAGGAAGATGGTGGTGCCCGCGGCGACCAGCTCGCGGACGATCCCCCACATGGTGCGCCTGCTGCGCGGGTCGAGGCCCGCGGTCGGCTCGTCGAGGAAGATGATCCGCGGGGCGCCGACCAGCGTCATCGCGAGGTCCAGTTTCCGGCGCATGCCGCCGGAGTAGGACGAGGCGATCCGGTCGGCCGCGTCCACCAGGTCGAAGCGCTCCAGCAGCTCCGCGGCCACCCGCCCGCCGTGCGGCACCCGTTTCAGGTCCGCCATGAGCTTCAGGTTCTCGCGGCCCGTCAGCAGCTCGTCCACCGCGGCGAACTGGCCGGTCACGCCGATGGCCGCGCGCACGCTCCTGGTCTCGCTCACCACGTCGTGGCCGGCGACGCGCACCGTACCCGCGTCGGGTTTCGACAGGGTCGCGAGAATGTTCACGGTCGTGGTCTTGCCGGCGCCGTTCGGGCCGAGCATGGAGAAGACCGATCCGGCGGCGACCTCGAAGTCTATGCCGTCGAGCACGACTTTGTCACCGAACGCTTTTCGCAGCCCTGAAGCTGTGATCGCCGAGCCACTGCTCATGCCTCCACTTTCCCCTATCGGGACGGGAAATATAACCGTCTTTCCGGGGCCGCCTCATTTCATCTCTTCAACTCCAGGTCAGGGCACTTGTCACCGCCGGCGCGGAACCGATGTCCCGTTGCCGGGACACCGGCCGGCCCCGGGGCGGCGGCTCCCGGGTGAGGCGAGCGCGGGCTACAGCCATTCCACCGGCGCCCCGCCGGTGTGCGGGGGCGGGGCGAAGACCCGCATCGTCGCCGGCGGGTCCTGCCTGGCCGGCTCCAGGTGGAGGCACTGGATGCCCTCGGCGGGCGAGAACGCGGCGAGGCAGGCGCAGTCCGCGGTGGTGAAGCCCGCGAACCGGTAGGCCACCTCCATCATCCGGTTGCGCTCGGTGCGCCGGAAGTCGGCGGCGAGGTGCGCCCCGGCCCGCGCCGCGGCGTCGGTGAGCCACCGCAGCAGCACCGCGCCCGCACCGAACGAGACGACCCGGCACGACGTCGCCAGCAGCTTGACGCGCCACGCCCCCGGGGCCTTCTCGACCAGCACCACCCCGACGGCGCCGTGCGGCCCGAAGCGGTCGGCCATCGAGACCACCAGCACGTCGTGGGCCTCGTCGGACAGCAGCGAGCGCAGCGCGGCGTCCGAGTAGTGCACGCCGGTCGCGTTCATCTGGCTGGTCCGCAGCGTCAGCTCCTCGACCCGGGTGATCTCCTCCTCACCGGCCTCGGCGATCCGCATCTCCAGGCCGAGCGAGCGCAGGAAGTCCTCGTCGGCGCCCTGGAAGCGCTCGCGCTGCCGGTCCCGCTCGAACCCGGCCCGGTACATCTCGCGGCGCCGGCGCGCGTCGACGGTGACCACCGGCGGGCTGAACTCGGGCAGGTCGAGCAGGTCGCGGGCCTGCTCGGCCCGGTAGCACCGGACGTCCGGCAGGTGGTAGGCGACCTCGGCGCGCTCGCTCGGCAGGTCGTCGATGAACGCGACGGTCCGCGGGGAGAAGTTCAGCCGCTCGGCGATGCTGCGCACCGACTCCGACTTCGGGCCCCACCCGATGTGCGGCAGGACGAAGTAGTCGGCGAGGCCGTGCTCCTCGAGCCGCGCCCACGCCTCGTCGTGGTCGTTGCGGCTCGCCACGGCCTGCAGGACGCCGCGCGCGTCGAGGCCCATGACGACCTTGCGGACGGCGTCGTCGACCTCGACGCGGCCGTCCTCGGCGAGCGTGCCGTTCCACAGCGTGTTGTCGAGGTCCCAGACCAGGCATTTCACGATCGGTTGCGCTTCGGACACGTCCGCTCCCGTCGGGTCGGTCAGCCCGCCGCGGCGGCGGCGTGCTCGGCGAGGATCAGCTGGCAGATCTCGCTGCTGCCTTCGATGACCTCCATGAGCTTCGCGTCGCGGTAGGCCCGCTCCACGACGTGCCCGCCGGACGCGCCGGCGGACGCGAGCACCTGCAGCGCGGACGCCGCGCCGCGCGCGGCGTTCCCGGCCGCGACGTGCTTGGCGAGGACCCCCGCGCGCACCTGCTCCGGCGACCCCTCGTCCCGGCTGCGGGCGGCCTGCTCGCAGGCATAGGTCGCGGTCCGCTCGGCGGCGTAGAGCTCGGCCAGGTGGCGGGCGACGAGCTGGTGCTGGAGGAGGGGCTTCCCGAACTGCTCGCGGGTCCGGGCGTGCCGGGCGGCGGCCGCGAGGCAGGCGCGCAGGATGCCGACGCATCCCCAGGCCACCGACAGCCGCCCGTACGCCAGGGCGATGGTGGTCAGCATGACGACCGGCTGCCCGGCCACCGCGAGGAGGTTCCCCGCGGGCAGCCGCACGCCGTCGAGGGTCACGGCGGCGTGGCCGGCGGCGCGGCAGCCGAGCGGTTCGGGCACCCGCTCCACGCGGACGCCGTGTGCGGAGGCGGGCACGACGGCGACGCCGCCCGCGCCCGCGTACCGGCCGAACACGACGATCCAGTCGGCGTAGGCGGCGACCGTGATCCACGTCTTGGCGCCGTCGACGACGATCTCGTCGCCGTCGCGCCGGATCTCGGTGGTCATCGCGGCGAGGTCGCTGCCCGCGCCCGCCTCGCTGAACGCCACCGCGGCCAGGTCGCCGCCGGTGAGCCGGCCGATGAACTCGGCCCGCTGCTCCCGGTCGCCGAACCGCTGGACGGTCCAGGCCGCCATCCCCTGCGAGGTCATCACGCTGCGCAGCGAGCTGCACAGCGCACCGGTGTGCGCGGTGAGCGCCCCGTTGTCGGCGCCGGACAGGCCGGGGCCGCCGAACTCGGGGGCCGCCTCTGCGCACAGCACGCCCTTCGCGCCCAGGGCCCGCAGCAGGGGGACCGGAATCTCGCCCGCCACGTCCCACGCGCCTGCGGCGTCGCCGACCGTGTCGGTGACCAGCGCGGTCAGGGTCTCAAGCACCGTCGCCACCGCGTAGCCGGGTGACCAGCGTGCTCATGGACCGCAGGGTGCGGAAGTTGTCGAGCGCCAGGTCGGCGCCCTCCACGGTGACGCCGAACTCCCCCTCCACGAACACCACCAGCTCCATCGCGAAGAGCGAGGAGACCGCCCCGGAGGCGAACAGGTCCACCTCCCGCTCCCACGTCACCTTCGTCTTCACTTCGAGGAACGCACCGATCCGCTGCTCGATCTCAGCGGCCGATGGGGCGGTCGTCGATTCCGTCATGGGCCGAACCCCTTCTCAGCTCGTCGTGTTCTTGCGGGCCAGCGTGATCCCGTCCGCCATCACGAGCAGCGACAGGTCGACTCTCGTGTCGCCGTGCAGCGAGGCGTTGAGCGCACGGATGGCCTCGGTGTCGGGATCGTCCGCGCCGGGGTCGGCGACCCGCCCGAAGAAGAGCGTGTTGTCGAGCACCACCAGGCCACCCGGCCGCAGATGGGTGAGCGCCTGCTCGTAGTAGTGCGCGTAGCCGGTCTTGTCCGCGTCGACGAAGACCAGGTCGAACGTTCCGGGGCCGCGTTCGGCGAGCAGCTTCGCCATGGTCTCCGCGGCGTCCCCGAGCCGCAGCTCGATCCGGTCGGCGACGCCGGCGCGCGCCCAGTACCGCTCGGCGACCGCGGTCCAGCGCGCGCTGATGTCGCAGGTGACGATCCGGCCGCCGGGCGGCAGCGCCCGCGCCATGCACAGGGTGCTGTAGCCGGTGAACGTGCCGATCTCCAGCACCCGGCCCGCCCCGGTCAGCCCGACCAGCAGGGCGAGCAGCTGCCCCTCCTCCGGCATCGTCACCATGGCGTGCAGCGGCGGCATGGCCGCCGTCTCGGCGACCAGGTCGCGGAGGACCGCGTCGTCGCGCAGCGACACCGACCGCACGTAGTCGAGCAGCCGCTCGCTCAGCTCCACCTGCCCGGCCATCAGCGGACCCCGTACTCGTAGAAGCCGCGGCCGGTCTTGCGCCCGTGGTCGCCTTCGGCGACCTTGCGCAGCAGCAGCTCGCTGGGGCGGCAGCCCTCGTCCCCGGTGCGCTCGTACAGCACCGTCAGCGAGTCGACGAGGTTGTCGATCCCGATCAGGTCGGCGGTCCGCAGCGGACCGGTCGGGTGCCCGAGGCAGCCCTCCATCAGCGCGTCGACGTCCTCGACGGTGGCCCGGCCCTCCGCGACGACGTTCGCCGCATCATTGATCATGCGGTGCAGGACGCGGCTGGTGACGAAGCCGGGGCCGTCGCCGACCACGATCCCCTTCCGGTCCAGCACGGACAGCAGCTCCTTCACGGCCGCCATGGCCCGTTCACCGGTCCGCGGCCCGCGCACGACCTCCAGCGTGCCGATCAGGTAGGGCGGGTTCATGAAATGGACGCCCACCAGGTCCGCCGGGGACGGGACCCGGCCGGCGAGCTCGTCCACCGGGATGGAGGAGGTGTTGGTGATCCGCGCGGTGCCCGGCGCGACCGCGGCGGCGATCTCCCGGTGCGCCGCCGCCTTCAGCTCGGCGTCCTCGG
>NZ_VCKZ01000762.1 GCF_005889745.1 Actinomadura geliboluensis | reverse complement strand
CCTAGATCGTTGATGGGAAATGTTGGTGTTGGTCAATGGTCGTAGGCGATCAGGGAGCGTTTGACGGGTGCGTTGATCAGCCAGTTGTGCCAGATCGCGGCGTTGAGCGCCGTGATGCGCTGGCAGACGCGCGCCCAGAGCCCTTCGGTGGTGCGGGCGGCGTGGCGTTCCAGTCCCAGCTGGTTCTTCAGTGTCCAGATCACCGCCTCGATGCGCTGGCGCAGCCAGCCGGGGAACACCGCCACCGGCGGGGCGGGCTCATCGGCGCGGACGGGGCGGATCAGCACATGGCCCAGATCGGCAGCGGCCTTCTCCACCCCTGTCCCGGCGAACCCCTTGTCGCACACGATCGGGCACGGCCCGGGCGCGGGCGGCTGGACGTGCAGCAGGTGCACCGCCTGCAACCGCTCGTCCAGCTCCTTGGGGTGGGCCAGGCTGAAGGCGCACACCGCGCCCTCCGCGGTGGTGATCAGCATCAGCTTGGCGCCCCAGTAGAAGGCGTGGTGGGACTTGTCCATGCCGTAGCCGGCGATCTCGCCCAGGCCCGAGCGGTGCACGGTGGTGCGCGAGGCGCCGCAGCGCACCGGGGTGCCGTCCATCAGCCGCAGCCGCTCATGCCAGGAGGGCGTGTGGCGGACCAGCCATGCCGCCGCGGCCAGCAGCAACGGGGCCGCCTGGCGCAGATGACGGTTGTATTCGGACTGGCAGGGCAGGCGCGGGAACAGGTGTCCGATCCGGGCCGGGGCCAGACGCAGCCAGCGGTGCTCGGCATCGCATCCCAGCAGCACCTGGGCAACGGCGACGCAGACCAGTTCGGCATCGGTCAGCAACCGGACACGGCCCCGCCGCCGTTGCCGCCGCGAAGGCAGGACGTGATCGTCCAGATGAACATAGAGTGCGGTCAGAAGGGCGTCCAAGTCAGTCTTCACACACCGACCATGGGCGCCCTTCGCCGTGCCCGCACCCGGTTCAGCAATTTCCCATCAACGATCTAG
>NZ_VCKZ01000318.1 GCF_005889745.1 Actinomadura geliboluensis | reverse complement strand
CTGAACATCACCCTGCCGTTGGTGACGGCGACGCGCACGTCTACGCCGAGAACGTCGCCGTCACCAACGGCAGGGTGATGTTCAGAGTCCGCACTCACTGGAGCGCCCGGCTCGACGTGTGCGTCCACGTGATCGGCTGACCCGACATCCTGGGGCCGATCAGATACGCCAGGCCGCGGGCCGGACAGAACATGGCCGCCCGCGGCATCGACCCCGCCATCCCATCGGATCGGCACGGGTTCGGTGCCATGGGATCGGCATGCTGGCTCGTCAGCAACACAAGCACGGCCCCTGAACTGCACAGGAGTGTGGTGGGCGATACTGGGATTGAACCAGTGGCCTCTACCGTGTCAAGGTAGCGCTCTCCCACTGAGCTAATCGCCCTTGCGAGGTGGAGACGGGATTTGAACCCGTGTACACGGCTTTGCAGGCCGTTGCCTCGCCTCTCGGCCACTCCACCAGAGCGAGGCCTGTTCGAGGGGCCTCTCAGAGCGGACGACGGGATTCGAACCCGCGACCCTCACCTTGGCAAGGTGATGCTCTACCAACTGAGCCACGTCCGCAGGCGGGCCGGTGGGTGACCCGCAGGCATAACTTTAGCGGACTCCCGGCGTGGTTGCGTACTGGGACTCGGCGAGTTCGGCGTGCAGGGAGTTCCAGAACGCGAGCTCGCCGTCCTCTTCCAGGTGGGCGATGCGGCCCCAGAACTCGCGGTCCTCGGCCTCGTGGGCGGCGGCGAGGGAGAGGGCCGGCATGACGGCGGTGCCGGCTTCGGCGCGGTCGAGGTCGGCCGGGGTGATGTCGGCGGGCAGGGCGACGGGGGTCCACGGGCGGTGGTGCTTGCCGCGCTTGCGGACGCGGATCGGTGCGGCGCTGGGGGCCTTGGCGGCGGCGGCGCGTCCGGCGGTGAGGGCGAGCGTGCCGCAGAGGACGAAGGCGAGGATGCCGCCGAGCACGACCTCCTGGGTGGGGAGGTTCTGCGGGGTCGAGTGCTCCTGCTCGTAGGTGTTGGTCGCGGTGACGGGGGAGCCGACCTTGTCGACGGTGGGGGCGGGAGCCGCGTGCTTGGGGGTGTACGTGGCGACCTTGACCTTGGACGGGTAGCCGAAGCCGACGACGTGGTCCATGTCGCGGGTCTTGCGCATGAGCTTGTAGCCGTCGGCGTTGCCCTCGATGGTGTGGAGGGTGCGGCCGTCGACCTTCTCGACGATGCCGACGTGGTCGATCTGGTCGATGTCGCCGGAGCCGTTCCAGTCGTAGAAGACGATGGCGCCGGGTTCGGGGTCGTGGCCCCAGGCGTCGTTCTTCTTGAACCACTGGGCGTGGTCGACGGTGGAGGCGAACTGCCCGGCCTGGTCGGTGACGTCGGCCTTGTCGGCGGCCCAGGCGAGGAACATGTCGCACCAGGGGGCGGTGGAGAAGTACTCGTCGTGGTCGCCGTCGACGTTCTTGCGGTACCACTCGCCGAACTTGGTGTACCCGTCGCCCTTCTCGGTGTAGCCGAGTTCGGTCTTGGCGATGTCGAGCAGCTTCTTGCCGATCGGGTCCATCTCGCTCCCCTGCGCCTCGCTCGTTCGGGCAGGGTGCGCCCGACCGGGGCGGAACGTGCCCCGCTCCAATGGTCACGCTCCGATCTCGACGGAATGTAGCGGAGGTAAACGAGGGGCGGCAAGCGGTTCCCGATAAACGGTCAAAACGGACTACTCAGTAGTAGCCACGCGGGAGGACGGTGACCGGACACGGCGCCGCGCGCAGCACCTTGAGCGCGACCTCGCCCAGGAAGACGCGGTGGGCTGCGGCGTCCTCGCTGGACGCGCACACGAGCAGCTCGCCGTCGGTCCAGTCCGCGTCGTCCAGCGCGTCGGCCACGTCGTCGCCCTCGGCGAGTTCGGCGGTCACCTCCTCCGGGAGCAGGTCGGCCGAGTCGAGGGCGAGCCGGATGGCGAGCGCCAGGTCGTCGCGGAGCGGGTCGCCGGCGACGTCCCCGACGGCGAGCGTGACGAGGCGGAGCGGCACCTCCAGCCGCTCGGCGGCCTGGGCGGCGCGGATGACGGCCTCCTCGCACTGGGGCCGCCGGACGTACATGACCGTGATCCGGCTCGGCTCGTCCGGCGGGGCGTAGCCGGACGGGGCGAGCATCACGGCCTCGGTCGCCGAGTGCAGCAGGTGGTCGGCGGCGGCGCCGATGCCGATCCGGCCGCGGGCGCCGCCCTCGGGGGAGCCGACGACGATCAGGTCGGCGCCGATCCGGCTGGCCAGCACGGTGAGCCCGCGCCCGACGCTGCGGCCCTCCTGGACGAGCAGGTCGGCGGGCTGGTCGTCCAGCTGGTCGGCGAGCTGGTCCAGCGCGGCCCGGGCCTCGCCGGCGGCGGCCGGCAGGTCCGGCGGGTGGACGGTCGCCACGCTGAGCCGGCCGCCGGTCAGCGCGACGATGCCGCGCGCGAGGTCCAGCGCCTCCCGGCCGCCCGCGTCGGGGACATAGCCGGCCAGGACGTGTTCACCGATCATGTACCGAGCATTCCCCCGGGGCGGCCCCTCAGACCAGATGGGATTTGAGGTACTTTTTCCTGGTTGTCACTCTTTGGGGGGATTTTCATGGGCGCCGAGGTTTCCGACCTCGAAGCCGGCCGCTGGAGCATCGATCCGGTCCACTCCGAGATCACCTTCACGATCCGGCACCTGATGACCACCGTGCGGGGCTCGTTCCTCGACTTCGGGGGCGAGGTCGTGATCGGCGAGGATCCGCTGGACTCCACCGCCCGCGCGGAGATCCGGATGGGCTCGATCGACACCCGCAGCGCCGAGCGGGACGAGCACGTCCGCTCCGCCGACTTCCTGGACGTCCAGCGCCACCCCGTGATGATGTTCACCGGCACCGGGATCGAGCGCGCCACCGTCGGCCGCCGCGCCCGCTCGCCCCGCTACCACCTGGACGGCGAGCTGACGATCAAGGACGTGACGCGTCCGGTGCGGCTGCTGACCGAGTTCCACGGCGTCGGCGCCGACCCGTGGGGCGGCACCCGCGCGGGCTTCACCGCGACGGCCGCCATCAGCCGCCGCGACTTCGGCATCGAGTTCAACGTCCCGCTGCAGGGCGACCGGGTCATGCTCGGCGACGAGATCACCATCGGGCTGGAGATCCAGGCCGTCCTCGCCACGGCGGACACCCCGGCCTGACCGGGTGCGCCCGACTCCGCGCGCCTGACATGTGGGCCTGACCATGCCCGCGCCTGGCCGCATCCCGGCCGGCCCCCGCATGGCCGGGACGCGGGAGTGTCCGGCTAGATGGCCGTGTGCGCGAGCCAGTGGTCCACCAGGGACGCGTCGCCGGTCACCTTCAGCCCGGCCGCGTCGGCCATGGCGAGCCGCCGGGCGAGCAGCAGCAGCAACTCCTGGACGGGCCCGGCGACGGTCACATCCGCGCCCCGCGCCCTCTCCTCGAAGCCTGCGCCCCCTTCAGAGCCCGGCCCCTCCTCAAAGACGGGCCCGTCCGGCTGGCGGGTGATCAGCCAGCCCGGCAGGGACGGCTCCGCCGGGCGCAGCCACAGCGTCTCGCCCGTCCCGCGCAACTCCGCCAGCTCCGGCTTGTGTGCGGCCGCCGTCGGCGCCGTCAGCAGCCCGAGGAACTCGGTGATCACATCGGCGGCGTGGTCGGGCGCCACCGTGAACGCGGTCCCCGCGGCCAGTGCCGCGTCGGCGTGGTGGACGGCGGACTCGTTCGCCATCCGCCGCAGCCACATGACGGTCGGCCACGCCCCGAGCATGGGGTGGTCGACGGTCTCGTCCGGCTTGGCCTCGACCGCGGTGATCAGTGCCTCCGCACCGTCGCTCAGCCAGCCGGGCCAGGCGGCGGGGGAGTCCGGCACCGTGCGGGGCAGGCTGTCGATGACGTCGGTGCCGCCCGTCCGCACCAGGTCGGTCGCCCACAGGTACGCCTGGCCGACGTGCCCGACCAGGTCCTGCAGCGTCCACTCCGGACAGGTCGGCACCCGCGTGGACGGGTCAGCGCCCGCCGCGACCTCCGCGAGCCCCCGGGCATGCTCGCGCAGGCCCTCCTTGAAACGTGCGGCCTCCAGCACGTCGTCTCCCTCCATAGGTCTTCTGCAGTGGTCTCCTCGTTGGCGCTCGTAAGGTAGGACCTCCAGCCTGCTGGAGGTTCAACTGGTGTGAGCGAAGACACAACGCTGGGGATCGGCGACCTGGCGGCGCTGACCGGGGTGTCCGTGCGCACGATCCGCTTCTACTGCGACGAGGGGCTTTTGGAGCCTGAGCGCAGCGCGGGCGGGCACCGGCGGTTCGACGCCGCGGCGGTGGACCGGCTCCGGTTCGTCCGGCGGCTGCGCGCCCTCGGGCTCGGCCTGCCGGCCGTCACGTCCGTCCTCGCCGGGGACCGCTCGCTGGAGGAGGCCGTCACCGCCGAGCGGCGCGCCGTCGACACTGAGCTGGCCGCGCTCGCCTGGCGCCGCGCCTCGCTGCGTGCCGTCGAGCAGGCCGCCCCGGCGGACCGGGCGGCGCGCCTGGACCTGCTCGCCGCCGTCCACGACGGCCCGGCCGCGCGGGACGTCCTGCTGGAGTTCTGGCGCCGCCGTATCCTGGTCCCGCTGCCGGACGCGGCGGTGCGCGAGTTCCTGGAGCGCAGCGTGCCGGAGCCGCCCGCCGACCCGACGCCCCGGCAGGTCGTCGCCTACGCCGGGATGGTCGCCGTCGCGAGCGATCGGCCGCTGCTGCGCGAGTTGCGCGCCCTCGGCCGGGTGAACGCCGACCGGGTGCGGGACGAGCCGACCCTGATCACCGGTCTCGGCGAGGCGGCGGCGCTGGCGGCCCCGCTGGTCGCCGCAGGCGCCGAGCCCTGCCCCGGTCCCGCCCTCGACCTGTTCGTCGCGGCGCACGCGGCCGGCCGGGACGAGCGCGACACCCGGCGCTTCCGGCGCGACCTGCTGCCCGCCGTCGCCATGGAGCAGGACCCGCGGCTCCGCCGGTACTGGACGCTGTTCTCCGAGGTCACCGGCGAGCCCGCGACCGCCGGAACGATCAACACCTGGCTGGTCGACGCGCTCGAACGCGACATCGCGCACGCCGCCGCCTGACGCTCTGACGGACTGGCCAGGAGCTCTGACGCTTTGAAGCTCTGACGCTCTGGAGCACCCCTGCCGCACCCCCGGCACGCAGGCCCTGGCATGCCCCCTGGGCTGGCCCCTGGAGGCCCTGGTCCGCTCCCCGGAAGGCACTGGTCGGCGGCCGGAATACGCGCCCTGCACGCGCGGTTCCGGTAGAATAGTTGAAGGTTCTACTATTTCGGAGGCCGCCATGCAGTTCGGGATCTTCACGGTCGGCGACGTCACGCCCGACCCGACCAACGGCCGGGAGCCGACGGAGGCCGAGCGGATCAAGGCGATGGTGGCGATCGCGCTCAAGGCCGAGGAGGCGGGCCTGGACGTCTTCGCGACCGGCGAGCACCACAACCCGCCGTTCGTGCCGTCCTCCCCGACGACGATGCTCGGCTACATCGCGGCCCGTACCGAGCGGCTCATCCTGTCCACCGCGACCACGCTGATCACCACCAACGACCCGGTGAAGATCGCCGAGGACTTCGCGATGCTCCAGCACCTCGCCGACGGCCGGGTGGACCTGATGATGGGACGCGGCAACACCGGCCCGGTCTACCCCTGGTTCGGCAAGGACATCCGCGACGGCATCGCGCTCGCGATCGAGAACTACCACCTGCTGCACCGGCTCTGGCGCGAGGACGTCGTCGACTGGGAGGGCAAGTTCCGCACGCCGCTCCAGTCGTTCACCTCGACGCCGCGCCCGCTGGACGGCGTGCCGCCGTTCGTCTGGCACGGCTCGATCCGCAGCCCCGAGATCGCCGAGCAGGCCGCCTACTACGGCGACGGCTTCTTCGCCAACCACATCTTCTGGCCCACCGAGCACTTCCAGCGCCTCATCGGCCTGTACCGGCAGCGCTTCGAGCACTACGGGCACGGCTCCGCCGACCAGGCGATCGTCGGCCTCGGCGGGCAGGTGTTCATGCGCAAGAACTCCCAGGACGCCGTCCGCGAGTTCCGCCCGTACTTCGACAACGCGCCCGTCTACGGGCACGGGCCGTCGCTGGAGGAGTTCACCTCCGAGACGCCGCTGACGGTCGGCAGCCCGCAGCAGGTGATCGACAAGACCCTGACGTTCCGCGACCACTTCGGCGACTACCAGCGCCAGCTGTTCCTGATGGACCATGCCGGGCTGCCGTTGAAGACCGTCCTGGAGCAGATCGACATGCTGGGTGAGGAGGTCGTCCCGGTGCTGCGCAAGGAGTTCGAGGCGCTGCGCCCGGCGCACGTCCCGGCGGCCGCCCCGACCCACGCGTCCCGCCTCACCGAGGAGGTCCGATGACGACCCTCGCCGTCGTCTCCGCCGGGCTCGGGCAGCCGTCCTCGACCCGGCTGCTCGCCGACCGCCTCGCCGCCGCCGCGGCCGAGGCGCTCGGCGCGGACGCCGCCGTCGAGACGATCGAGCTGCGCGACCACGCGCACGCCATGGTCGACGCGACGCTCACCGGCTTCCCGTCCGGGCCGTTCCGGGAGGCCGTCGAGACCGTGGCGGGCGCCGACGGCCTCATCGCCGTGACGCCCGTCTTCAACGCGTCCTACAGCGGCCTGTTCAAGACGTTCTTCGACGTCGTCGAGCGGGACTCGATGGAGGGCAAGCCCGTGCTGCTCGGCGCGACCGGCGGTACGGGGCGGCATTCGCTGGCCATCGACTACGCGATGCGCCCGCTGTTCGCCTACCTGCGCGCGACCGTGGCCCCGACGGCCGTCTACGCGGCGTCGGAGGACTGGGGGAGCGGCGAGACCGGCCTGCCCGACCGCATCGCCCGCGCCGGCGCCGAACTCGCCGCGCTGATCCAGGCCCGTCCGGCCCCGGCCAAGGAGGACCTCTACGAGAACCCCGTGCCCTTCGAGCGGCTCCTCGCCGGCGGCTGAATCCCTTTTTAAGGCTTGGCTTATATAAGCTGAGCCTGTAGTTTTGGGGACGTGCACGCGTTCGATGTTCTGGGTGACCCGGTACGGCGTCGGATCCTGGAGCTGCTCGCCGACGGCGAGCGGTCCTCCGGTGAGGTCACGGCCGTCGTCCGGGAGGAGTTCGGGATCTCCCAGCCCGCGGTCTCGCAGCACCTGAAGGTGCTCCGCGACAGCGGGTTCGCGGTGGTGCGGGCGGAGGGGACGCGCCGGCTCTACGCCGTCGACGCCGCTCCGCTGCGGGAGATCGACGCCTGGCTCGACCGGTTCCGCCGGTTCTGGACTCCGCATCTGGACGCCCTGGCGACCGAGATCGCGCGGGGCAGGCGCGCACGCCGAAACGACGACTCAGGGAGCGAACCATGATCGAAGTCACGGGGCAGATCAACGCGGTCCGGCGCGCGGTCGGCGAGCGGGTACTGGAGACCGGCACGGCGCGCACCGCGACGGTCAGCCAGGTCTACGACACCGACGTCGAGGACCTCTGGGACGCCGTCACCAATCCCGAGCGCATCCCGCGCTGGTTCCTGCCCGTCTCCGGCGACCTCCGGCTCGGCGGCCGGTACCAGCTCGAAGGCAACGCCGGCGGGACGATCGAGCGCTGCGACCGGCCCAAGGGCTTCGCCGCGACCTGGGAGTACGGCGGCCAGACGTCCTGGATCGAGGTCCGCCTCACCCCGGAGGCGGACGGCCGGGCGCGGTTCGAGCTGGAGCACATCGCCCACGTCGGCGACGACATCTGGGACCAGTTCGGCCCCGGCGCCGTCGGCATCGGCTGGGACCAGGGCCTGCTCGGCCTCGCCCTGCACCTGGCGACCGGCAAGAGCGCCCCGGACGAGGTCGGCCCCGACTGGTCCCTGTCGGACGAGGGCAAGGAGTTCACCCGGCAGAGCGGCGAGTCCTGGTTCACGGCGCACGTCGCCGCCGGCGCCGACGAGGCCGCCGCCCGCGCCGCCGCCGACCGCACCATCGCCGCCTACACGGGCGAGGCGGAATGACCCTTCGGACGTGACGCCGCTCCGGCGTCCCCTGTCCGGCGCCGGTCAGCCGTAGAACGCGCTCTGCCTCGCCTTTCCCGGGCCTTGGAGCGCGGCTCGGCAGAATGACGCGGATGGACGTGAGGATGGGCGTCCGCGTCGAGGGAGTCGTGCAGGGCGTCGGATTCCGGCCGTTCGTGCACGGGCTCGCCACCGGCCTCGGGCTGTCCGGGCTCGTCGGCAACGACGCGGGCGGCGTGTTCATCGAGGTCGAAGGCGCACCCGACGAGATCGGCCGCTTCCTGGACGGGCTGCGCGCGCGCCCGCCGCGGCTCGCGGTCGTCGAACGCCTCACCACCCGTCGGCTGGACGTGCGCGGGCGGGCCGGCTTCACGATCGTGGGCAGCGACGCGTCGGGGGAGCGCCGGGCGCTCGTCTCCTGGGACTCCGCGACCTGCGACGACTGCCTGCGCGAGATGCGCGACCCGGGCGACCGGCGGTACGGATACCCGTTCATCAACTGCACGAACTGCGGGCCGCGCTTCACGATCGTGAAGGACGTCCCGTATGACCGTCCCAACACCACCATGGCCGGCTTCGCGATGTGCGGGGCGTGCGCCGCCGAGTACGCGGATCCGGCCGACCGCCGGTTCCACGCCCAGCCGACGTGCTGCCCCGCCTGCGGCCCTTCCCTCATCCTGCACACGCCCGGCGACCACCGTGGGGTCGTTCGCGACCTCCATGTCGCTTGTGGGTCGGGCCCGTATGGCGCTTCTGGGGTGTCTGGCGTCTGCGATCCGCATGCCACTTGGGGGGAGCCTGTTGTTCGCGACCCGCTGCAGGCTGCGCGTGATCTGCTCGCTGCCGGCGCCGTCCTCGCGGTGAAGGGCCTCGGCGGCTACCACCTCGCGGTGCGGGCGGCGTGCGGGAGTGCGGTCGCCGCGCTCCGCGCCCGCAAGCACCGCGAGGACAAGCCGTTCGCCGTCATGGTCCCCGACCTGGCCGCCGCCCGGAGCCTGTGCGCACTGTCCGACGCCGAGGAGGCGCTGCTCACCGGCCCGCGCCGCCCGATCGTGCTGGCGCGCCGTCGCCCGGACGCGGCACTCTCCGACGCCGTCGCACCCGGCGGCCGGTACCTCGGGCTCATGCTGCCCTACACCCCGCTGCACAACCTCCTCGTCACCGAACCGGTCGTGCTGACCAGCGGGAACATCTCGGACGAGCCGATCGCCCACCGGGACGCCGACGCGCTCGAACGCCTCAGCGGGATCGCCGACGGATTCCTGCTGCACGATCGCCCCATCCACACCCGCACCGATGACTCCGTGGTGCGCGTCTTCCGGGGACGCACGCTGCCGGTGCGCCGGTCTCGCGGCTACACGCCCGAGCCGCTCCCGATCGCGAAAGGGCGCTCCGTCCTGGCGTGCGGCGCCGAGCTGAAGAACACGTTCTGCCTGACCCGCGACGGCCGGGCGTTCCTTTCCCAGCACATCGGCGACCTGGAGAATTACGAGACGCTCCGCGCCTTCGAAGAGGGCATCGCGCATTTCCGGCGGCTCTTCGACATCGTCCCCGAACTCATCGCCTACGACCCGCATCCCGAATACCTGTCGACCAAATACGCGCTCGACCAGGATCTGCCGGTCATCGCCGTCCAGCACCACCACGCGCACATCGCCTCCTGCCTCGCCGACAACGGCCTTGACGGCCCGGTGATCGGCGTCGCGTTCGACGGCACCGGATACGGGACGGACGGCACGCTCTGGGGCGGCGAATTCCTCGTCGCCGACCTCCACGGTTTCGAAAGAGCCGGCCATTTGGACCCGGTTCCGCTGCCGGGCGGCGCCGCCGCGATCCGCGAACCCTGGCGGATGGCGGCCGCCTACGGCGTCCCCGAAGACCTCCCGGTGGCCGGACGCCCCGAGTGGCCGACCGTGGCGGAAATGGCGCGGCGCAGCGTCAACGCACCGCTCACCTCCAGCATGGGACGGCTCTTCGACGCCGTCGCCGCCGTCCTCGGCGTCCGTGACCGCGTCAACTACGAAGGCCAAGCCGCAATAGAACTGGAGCAGCGCGCCGACCACTCCGAACGTGCCGCATATCCGGCGGCCATCACCGGATCGGTGTCTTTCACCGTTGCCGGGGACGACCTACTGGACGCGGTGGTGACCGACCTGCGCGCGGACGTTCCCGTTCCGGTGATCGCCGCCCGCTTCCACAACGGCGTCGCCGCGCTGGTGGTGGACGCCGCGTCCCGAATACGCGAGAGGACCGGCCTCGGTGTGGTCGCTCTCTCCGGCGGCGTGTTCCAGAACATGCTCCTGCTGGAACGGACTGCATCGGGCCTCGCGGACGCAGGTTTCGACGTGCTGACCCATCACCGCGTCCCACCCAACGATGGCGGTATCAGCCTCGGCCAGGCGGCCGTGGCCACCGCCCGGCAATCTTGCGGTTGACCTCGCGTGCGGTGTCTTTCGCAGGGAGCCGGCTTGTATTCATCGAGCACGCCGCGTGGGTAGTCATGAGAGGCCATTTGCGCCAATGAGCCGCGCGGCGGCATAGGGGACGGCATGATCATCCCATGGTGCAATGCCGTTAAATTAGCCTGACCGTCAGGGTGTTATCCACATATCCACAGGCGTCGCAGGTCCATGTGGAGTTCGTGAAAGCGATTGAAGCCTCGCTTGCGGAGGCATATGTTGCCGATGTGCCTG
>NZ_VCKZ01000317.1 GCF_005889745.1 Actinomadura geliboluensis | reverse complement strand
GCGGTGGATCCGCTGGTCGGAACGTAGAATGATGCGGGTTTTACCCGTTCTGTCGGTGGGCTCGCCTACGGTCGGAGGCGACAGGGGCCCGTCGGCCCACGCCCGTCCGAGCGACGACGCCGAACGAAGGTGACGACCAGCCATGTCGAACAGCACCATCGAGACAGACCGCGACTTCCAGGAGCTCGCCGACCCCTACCGGCGCGAGCTGCTGGCGCACTGCTATCGGATGCTCGGGTCCATGCACGACGCCGAAGACCTCGTGCAGGAGACCTACCTGCGGGCCTGGCGGTCCTACGAGAACTTCGAGGGGCGCTCCTCGCTGCGGACGTGGCTCTACCGGATCGCCACCAACGTGTGCCTCACCGCGATCGACCAGCGCGGCAACCGGCCCATGCCGTCCGGGCTCGGGGCGCCGAGCGACGAGCCGGAGCGGCCCGTCGTCGCCTCCCCCGAGGTGCCGTGGCTGGAGCCCGTCCCCGACGCCGTCATCGGCGCCGACGCCGCCGACCCGGCCACGATCGTCGCCGCCCGCGAGAGCACCCGGCTCGCATTCGTCGCGGCGCTGCAGCACCTGCCCGCCAAGCAGCGGGTCGTGCTGATCCTGCGGGACGTCCTGAAGTGGCGGGCCGCCGAGGTCGCCGAGCTGCTCGACACCTCCACCGCCGCCGTCAACAGCGCGCTGCAGCGGGCGCGGGCGCAGCTGGAGGAGAACCAGCCCCTGCGCGACGAGCTCGTCGAGCCGACCGACGCCGCCCAGCGCGACCTGCTCGAACGCTACGCCAAGGCGTTCGAGGACGCCGACATCACCGGCCTCATCGAGCTGTTCAAGAAGGACGTCATCTGGGAGATGCCGCCCCACCTCGACTGGTTCGTCGGCGCCGAGAACGTCGTGCAGCTCATCCGCGTCCAGTGCGCGCCCTCGCCCGGCGACATCAGGATGGTCCCGTCCGCCGCGAACGGGCAGCCCGCGTTCGGGCTCTACATGCGCGGCGACGACGGCGTCCACCGCGCCTACCAGCTCCAGGTCATCAGCGTCACCGACGAGGGCGTCGCGCACGTCTCGGCCTTCTTCGACACGAGCCTGTTCCCCCTGTTCGGGCTGGCAGAGGAGCTCTGACCGGCCTCCCTTTCCACTGAGCGGAAACCCGCGGCGGGCGCACCGGACACCGGCTGCCAGGGTGGAAGACGAGCGGCACCGGCACGACGGCCGGAGCCGCCCCGCCGAGTGGGAATGGGAGGCACATGGACATGGTCGAGGCGTCGCCGCACCCTCCGTACCTGTACCCGGGCTACAAGAGCACCGTGCTCCGCGCCCCCGCGCAGGACCTGGTCATGCCGAAGCTCGGCCCCGACAGCGTCGAGCTGACCTCGCCCGTCTTCGGCCACCAGGAGCTCGGCCGGCGGGACTTCGACCTCACCGCCCAGCACGCCGGCGAGCCGCTCGGCGAGCGGATCATCGTCACCGGCCGGGTGCTCGACACGGCGGGCCGCCCGGTGCGGGGCGCGCTGGTCGAGGCGTGGCAGGCGAACGCGGCGGGCCGGTACAACCATCTCGGCGACGTCCACCCGGCGCCGCTCGACCCGAACTTCACCGGCGCCGGACGCTGCCTCACCGACGACGACGGCCGGTACCGCTTCATCACGATCAAGCCCGGCGCCTACCCGTGGGGCAACCACCACAACGCGTGGCGGCCCGCGCACATCCACTTCTCCGTCTTCGGGACGGCGTTCACGCAGCGGCTCGTCACGCAGATGTACTTCCCCGGCGACCCGCTGTTCGCCTACGACCCGATCTTCCAGTCGATCCCGGGCGAGAAGGACCGCGAGAAGCTGATCGCCCGGTTCGACATGGACACCACCGAACCGGAGTGGGCGCTCGGCTACCAGTGGGACATCGTCCTCGGCGACACCCCGATGGAGGCATGAGTGAGCACGAGCACGCCTTCGCAGACCGTTGGACCGTTCTTCGGGTACGCGCTGCCCTACGCGGCCGGGCCCGAGGTCGTGCCGGGGTGGCGGCCGGACGCGATCCGCGTCCGCGGCCGGGTCCTCGACGGCGCCGGGCAGCCGGTGCCGGACGCGCTGCTGGAGATATGGCAGGCCGACGAGACCGGCGAGATCCCGCGGCGGCCGGGCGGCATCGCCCGCTCCGGGCACGACTTCTCCGGCTTCGGACGCTGCGGCACCGACGCCGACGGCGGCTACTGGTTCAGCACCGTCAAGCCCGGAGCGGTCGGTGCGGGCGCGCCCTACATCGCCGTGCTCGTCTTCGCCCGCGGCCTGCTCAAGCCCGTCTTCACCCGGCTGTACTTCCCGGAGGACGCGGCGGCGCACGCGGACGACCCGCTGCTCGCCGACGTCCCCGGCGCGCGGCGCGCGACCCTGATCGCCGAGCGCGAGGGGGAGCGGCGGTACCGTTTCGACATCCATCTGCAAGGGGAGCGGGAGACGGTCTTCCTTGGCTTCTGACGAACACCGCGCGGCGGGCGAGGCCGCCGGAACCGCGTCGCCGGACGCGGGGCTGCTGTCCCCGGTCCGCGCGGGGACGCAGGCCGAGGCCGCCACGAGCGACCTCGCCTACCTGGCGGCGATGCTGGACGCCGAGGCCGCCCTCGCCCGCGCGCAGGCCCGCCTCGGGATCGTCCCCACCGACGCGGCCGAGACGATCGCCGCCGCCGCCGTCCCGGACCGCGATCACCGGGCGCGGGGAGCGGGCGGGCAGCTCCAGCGCCATCGCGACGCCGACCGGGTCGCCGGCCGCGCCGATCACGACCAGTTCGGCGCCGGCGGCGCCGCGCAGCAGCGCCTCCAGGGCCGGGCCGCGCCGCAGCCGCTTGCGGACGGCGCCCGGCACGCCCAGCTCGTAGGCCCGGCGCACGCCGCTGTCGAGCAGGTTCTCCCCCGCCCGCTTCATGATCGTCTCGATCTCGGGGTCGGTGTGGCCGGCCGGGTAGGGCCAGTGCCAGCAGTGGCACATCAGCAGCCCGATGCCGCGGAGCCGGGCCTCCTCGACCGCCCAGCGCAGGGCCGCGTCGTTCTCCGCCGTCCCGTCGTATCCGAACAGGACGTGCGGCCAGTGCTTCCTCTCCTCGCCGTTCATGCCTGCCTCCCTCCTGCCAGTCTGCGCGCGGCCCGGCGCCGGCAGAAGAGGACGAAGGTCCCCCGGCCCCGATTCTTGGGAGCGGGCGGATATTTTGCCCGGCGATGACCGGTAGGGCCGTTACGCTCCGGCGGGGAGGTCCGCCGCCGTGACGCGGTACAGGACGTGGCGCTTCAGCCGGTGCCCGTCCGGCACGAGCGGGTGGTCGAAGTCGCCGGACGCGTCCCTGGTCATGCCGATGCGCTCCATGACCGCCTGGGACCGGACGTTGGCGGTGGCGGTGAACGAGACCACCTCCGCCAGCCCCAGGTCGTCGAAGGCGAACCGCAGCGCGCGGCGGGCGGCCTCGGACGCGTAGCCGCGGCCCCAGGCGGAGCGGGCGAGCCGCCAGCCGATCTCCACCGCCGGGGTGAAGTGGGCCTCGAAGCGCGGCACCGACAGGCCGGTGAAGCCGACGAACTCGCCCGTCCCGGCGGTCTCCAGCGCCCAGAACCCGAAGCCGCGCTCCCCGATGGCCGCGTCGACGCGGTCGATCATCGCGTCGCTCTCCGCGCGCGTGAGGGGCGCCGGGAAGTGCTCCATGACGGCCGGGTCGGCGTTCAGTTCGGCGAACGGCCCGCGGTCGCTCTCCCTCCAGCGGCGCAGGACGAGGCGGTCCGTGCGGAGTTCAGGTGTCACCGGGCGACCCTACCCGTCACGCGCCGGCCGCGTGGTCCCGGATCGCGGCGCAGGCGCGGGCCGCCATGGCGAGGAACATCGCGTCGCCGCGCTCGGTGGGCGTCCCGTAGGCGCAGCCCAGCACGATGATGAGCGGGGCCTGCGGGAGGGCGAAGCGGTAGTCGTCCCAGCAGAGGTCGAGGGGGTAGTCGCGCACGCCGTGGCCGAGGAGCGCCTCGTGGTAGCGGGCGACGAGGTCGCGTTCATGGGCGCGGCGGTCGGCGGCGCCGAGGGCGGTGGCCAGAAAGTAGGACAGGTCGCGTGCGGGCAGCCCGATCGCGAGGGTCTGCCAGTCGACGGTGAAGCCAGGGCGCGGTGATCATCGGGCGGCGAGCCACTCGTCCGGGAGGAGCCCGGCGACGTGCCGGAGCTGGTCGGGCGTGCCGATCGCGTCGAACGCGCCGGGATAGCCGGAGACGAGGTCGTCGGCGCGGAAGCGGACCAGCGCCGCCGGGTCCCAGCCGTTGACCCGGACCAGCAGGTCGCCGTAGCCCTGCAGGCAGGTGGCGAGGCGGCCGACGAGCTTGCGCAGCCGCGCCTCCTCGTCCAGGTGGTCGCCGACCGTGGCGAGCACCGACCACACGCGGACGGACGCGGGGTCGCGCCCGGCCTGGTCGGCGCCGCGCCGCACCGCCGCGACGGCCTCGGCGAGGGTCTCGTCGGTGAAGAAGGTGTGCCGGTGGCCGTCCGTGGACCGCCGGCCAGATCGCGCGGGCCGGCGTGACCGGCCGCCGCCCGGCGAGGGCAATACCGGGTCTCCTACCTTCCGGGATTCGGCCATGACCTCGCCAATGCCCTCGGCCACCGGCTTATCGATCATGACTTCCGGTAAGGGTGACCAGCGGAAATGGCGTCGGATTCGGCGAGTTCGGGGGCAGGCGATGGGCAACGGGCGGTACCGGCACGACGGGCAGGGGGAGCACTCGGGGACTGACGTGCTCTCCGCCGCCGAATACGCGGAGGAAACGCGCTACAACGCGAGCGGGGTCAGTTTCTGGGAAAGCTCGTGCGGATCGCCGGTCACGGGACTGGAACAGCACGTCTGCATGGGCCTGAACGCCTGCCGCGACTTCGACGTGGACCAGTCCGCCGACATGGCGGGGACCGGGAACTGCGCGACGGTGCGGCATGTCTGCCACGGCGAGGGCAACTGCCGCGGGCAGGGCGGCTGCGGCTACGCCGGCAGCGACGAGCAGCAGTGGCGGCCCGGCGAGCAGGCGTGCCGGTACAACGGCAGCTGCGCCGTCCCCATCAACGTCAGCCGCGTGTTCAGCGGCGGCCCCATGAAGGGCAAGAGCGTCTGGAAGCAGGCCCGGCGGCTGATGGAGGACCGCATGTACCGGGCCGGCCTGGCGTTCGGACCGGCGCCGGGCGAGGGCATCCCCGACGACATGATCCCCGACTACGACCTCGACGACGAGGAGATCCCGCCGCCGAAGCGGCCCTCGGGCGCACCGATTCTCGGCGGGATGGCGCCGGTCGGCGGCGAGCGGGTGGCAGACGGCCGGCCCCCGGCCGAGAAATGACAGGGGCCCGATCACTGGGATTCGGTGTCGGGCTCCGCACCCCGCATATGGGATATGTGCTCCGGCATGAGCCAGAAATGGGATTCTTCGAGGTGGTCTCGGAGAACTACATGGATTCCGCGGGGCGGCGCCGCCGCGACCTCGCCGAGGTCGCGGAACGGTACCCGATCGTGCTGCACGGGATCGCCCTGTCGATCGGCAGCACTGATCCGCTCGACTTCGGCTACCTGGCGCGGCTGCGGGCTCTCGCGGACTCGGTACGGGCCGTACTGGTGTCCGACCACGTGTGCTGGACGGGCGTCCTCGGCCGCAACACGCATGACCTGCTGCCGCTGCCGTTCACCGAGGAGGCGCTCGCGCACGTCGCGGCGCGGGTCCGGACCGTCCAGGACTTCCTGGGCCGCCGGCTGCTGCTGGAGAACCCGAGCACCTACGCGGGGTTCACCGCGTCCACGATGCCCGAGCAGGAGTTCCTGACCCGGCTCGCCGAGGACGCGGACTGCGGCCTGCTGCTGGACGTCAACAACGTCTACGTGTCGTCGGTGAACCACGGGTTCGACCCGACGGAGTACCTGCGCGCGCTGCCGTTCGACCGCGTCGGGCAGATCCACCTCGCCGGGCACGCCGACCACGGCGGGCACATCATCGACAGCCACGACGCACCGGTCGCCGACCCGGTCTGGGACCTGTACCGGACGGCGGTCGAGGCCGCCGGGGACGTTCCGACCCTGCTGGAGTGGGACGATCGCCTGCCCGCGTTCCCCGTCCTCGAGGCGGAGCTCGGCAAGGCGCGGCGGATCGCCGCGGCGGTACCGGCGCACCATGGGTGAGCTGGCGGAACTCCAGTCGTGGCTGCACGCGGCGATCCTCGATCCGGACGGCCCGGCCGCCGACGCCGGCGACGTCGTCACCGGCTCGTCGCTGCTGACCGCGCGGGAGCGGCTCGCGATCTACTGGCGCGGCTACCGGCTGCGGCTCCTGGAGACCATGCGCGGCCTGCATCCCGGCCTGGTGCACCTCCTGGGCCAGGACGTCTTCGACGGCTTCGCCATGGACTACCTCGACGCGCACCCGCCCCGCGCCTACTCGCTGTTCCGGCTGGACGAGGGGTTCGCCGCCCACCTCCGCGACACCCGCCCCGACGACGCCGGGCCCTGGTCGGACATGCTCATCGACATGGCCCGGTTCGAGCGGGCCATCACCGAGGCGACCGAGGCGCCGGGGACCGAGGAGGACGGCCCGCCCGGCGACCGCCTCAGGGCCGCGCCCTGCCTGCGCCTGCTGCGGCTGACCTGGCCGGCGAACGCGTACCTGGCGGCCGTGCGGCGCGGCGCCGAGCCGCCGCCGCCCGCGCCGCGCCCCGTCCACCTGGCCGTCGGCCGGCGCGACTACGCGCTCGTGGTGCGCGAACTCGGCGCCCACCCCTTCGCGGCGCTGGAGGCGATCGCCGCCGGGGCGCCCCCGGACGGTGCACCAGGCGCCTGGCTCCGGCACTGGACCGCACTCGGCTACCTGACCCGCGCCGAGCCGCCCGGCGCGGCGCACGACCCGGCCGGGACCGTTCCGGCCCCAACGGAAAGGACCATGCCACGATGACCCTCGCGAGCACCACGGAGATCGCGGAGCCGACGCCCGTAGCGGAGACCGATCCGACCAAGGAGATCACCTCGGTCGCCGAGCTGGCCCGGCACCTCCACGCCGCCGCGCAGGTGGAGATGTCCACGATCCCGCTCTACCTGTTCGCGCTGTACTCCCTCAGGGTCGGCGGCCATTCCCAGTGGTCGGCCCCGCGCGGCGTCCTGCGCACGATGACGGGGATCGCCATCGAGGAGATGCTGCACCTCGCGCTGGTGCGCAACCTCATGGTCGCCATCGGGCACGGGGACGACATCCGGTTCTACGACCGGGCCTTCCTGCCGTCCTACTCCAGTTACATGCTGCACCGGTACAACCCCAAGGACGAGGAGGGCGCCAGGATCGTCCTCGAACTGAAGCGGCTGTCGAAGAAGCACGTCGGCTCGTTCCGCAGGGTCGAGATGCCCGACAACGTCGACAAGACGGCCACCACGTTCCGGGCGCATGACACCGACCCCCTGCAGTACACCAGCCTCGGCGCCTTCTACCGCGCGATCGAGCTGGGCTTCAGGAGCCTCGACGGCAAGATCGAATGGGCGATCCCGGACGTCCGCAAGCAGTACAAGCGGGGGTTCTGGAACGAGTACGGCAACTTCAAGCCGATCCGCGTCTACGACCAGGCGACGGCGAAGCAGGCGCTGGACCTGATCATCGAACAGGGCGAGGGGACGGTCCGGGAGCACGAGCGCATCGAGGTCGGGCGCGGTGTCGACGACTACACCCACTACCAGAAGTTCCTGCGGATCGAGCAGGGCGTGGAGGGCATCGGTGCGGGCGACGGGACCCCGGACAAGGAGATCGACCTCGACGACCCGCTGATGACCTGGCCGGTCGTGTCCAACCCGAAGATCGAGGAGTTCACCGACCAGCCCGCCGTCCACAGCCTGATGGAGCTGTTCAACGCCGCCTTCTGCTACACGCTGTGCCTGCTGGACGAGACTTACCGGCACACCACCCGAGACGTCCGGACGGTGAAGGTCCCCGGCACCCTCCGCGAGGAGAAGTACAGCCGCCGCTACGGCCTGGAGCGCAACGGCATCGCGGCCATGCAAGGCGTCCTCTACCCCATCGCGCAGGCCCTCGTCAGCACGCCGATCGAGGGCGACGGGGAGAGGCGGAACGCCGCGCCGTCCTTCCAGTTCTTCGACTTCGACGCCCGGCCGGACGTGCCGAAGAAGACCCAGCTCGCGCAGTTGTGCGACAAGGCCGTCCAGCACTGCCCGCAACTCGGCGGCCCGGACGGCGTCAGCCGCCAGATCTCGCTCCTCACCGAGGTGTGAGCGCGGGCCGCGCCACCGGACGTCAGGACGCGCGGCGGCGGGGCCCGCGCCCCTGACCGCGCGCCTGACCCTGACCGCGCGCCTGACCCTGACCGCGTCCCTGGCCCTGCCCGCGTCCCTGGCCCTGCCCGCGCGCCTGGCTCTGGCCGGTGGCCCGGGCGGTGCCGTTCTGGGCGCGGTCGCGCGGCTTGCGCGCGGGCGCCGCCGCCGGTGCGGGGGCGGGCGCCGGGGTGCGCGCGCCGGTGATCCGGGACAGTTCGGAGTCGCCGGGCCGGACGCTGGTCGTCACCGGGGTGATGCCGGCCTTGGCCATCAGGGCGTCCATCTCGCGCCGCTGGTCGGGCAGGACGAGCGTGACCACCGTGCCGGTGCGCCCGGCGCGGGCGGTGCGCCCGCCCCGGTGCAGGTAGTCCTTGTGGTCGGCGGGCGGGTCGACGTTCACGACGAGGTCGAGGTCGTCGATGTGGATGCCGCGGGCGGCGACGTTGGTGGCCACGAGCACGGTGACGTCCGAGGCGTGGAAGGCGTCCAGCGCCCGGTTGCGCTGCGACTGCGTCTTGCCGCCGTGCAGGGCCGCGGCGCGGACGCCGCGGGTGGTCAGCTTGCGGACGAGCCGGTCGGCGACGTGCTTCTTGCCCACGAACATGATCACGCGTTCGGCGCGGGAGGCGATGTGCGCGGTCGTCTCGTGCTTGTCGGTGTCGGCGACGTGCAGCAGGTGGTGCTCCATCGCGGTGACCGCGGCGGCGGGCGGGTCGACCGAGTGGGTCACCGGGTCGGCGAGGAACCGGCGGACGAGCCGGTCCACGTCGCCGTCGAGCGTCGCGGAGAACAGCATCCGCTGGCCGCCGGGCGGGGTCTGCTCCAGCAGCCGGGTGACCTGCGGCAGGAACCCCATGTCGGTCATCTGGTCGGCCTCGTCCAGCACGGTCGCCGCCACCTCGCCGAGCCGGCAGTCGCCGCGCTCGATCAGGTCGGCGAGCCGTCCGGGCGTGGCGATCAGGACGTCCACGCCGGCGGCGAGGGCCTGCGCCTGGCGGGTGATCCCGAGACCGCCCACGACGGTCGCGAGCCGCAGCCCCACGGCGTCGGCGTACGGGGTGAGCGCGGCGGTGACCTGCTGCGCGAGTTCCCGCGTGGGGACCAGGACCAGGGCGAGCGGCGCACGCGGCCGGGCGCGGTGCCCGGCGGTGCGGGCGAGCACGGCCAGCCCGAACGCGAGGGTCTTGCCGGAGCCGGTGCGGCCCCGGCCGAGGACGTCCCGTCCGGCGAGGGCGTTCGGCAGGCTCGCGGCCTGGATGGGGAACGGCGCCGTCACTCCCTGGCGCGCCAGCTCCGCCAGGAGCGGCGCCGGGAGCGGAAGGTCGGCGAACGACTCGACCGCGGGCAGCGGCGGAGTCGAGGGCTTCGGTGCGGGCGCGGTCTTCGGCGCGGGCGCGGCGTCCTGCCGCTGGGCCGGACGGCGCCGGCCGCCGCCGCGGCGGGGCCGGGAGGCGGAGCGTTCTCGGGGCGCGGGTGACATGGGAGGGCCTTCCTCGAAGACGGTGCGTGTCGAGGAAGTCCTCCGCCGCGCGGAAGCGCGGCCAGGGGCCGGACGAACAGCTCTCAAGACGAACCTGGTGGAACCCGCGGTGCCGCGGGCGGAGCCGGAGGGAGCCCCTCCGGGGGCGGCGCCCCCGAAGGGGCGCCTCGCGCGGCGGACGGGCCCCGGGAGGCCGTCCGCCGCGCGGCCGGCGGTCAGGCCGGGACGATGTTCTCGGCCTGCAGGCCCTTCTGGCCCTGCGTGACGTCGAAGGACACCTTCTGGCCCTCCTGCAGCTCACGGAAGCCCTGGGCCGCGATGTTGGAGTAGTGGGCGAAGACGTCGGCGCCGCCGCCGTCCTGCTCGATGAAGCCGAAGCCCTTTTCCGCGTTGAACCACTTGACGGTACCGGTGGCCATGTCGATCTCCTCTGCTCGGTCCCGTTCGCGCACCGTGCGCGAGCGGGGACGTCGCGATGGCCCATCCGGAAGATCCAGAACAACAAAAAATGCGCCTGCTGAAGTTGATCCGCAGGCGCATGCACATGTCTTGGGAACCGCAACTACACCGACCGTACCACATGCCCGGAGGGCGTCTCCTGAATCAAGGATTCACTGTGATTTCGATATCAGCTTACGAACAGCCCCCCGTCATCGTCCTGGCGAGCGCATACTTGCAGGTGATGAAACCCACCGAACCAGCCAGACGGCGACACCTGCCCACCAGTCCCTTCAAGCCCCCGCCCGCCGCGCCGCCCGCGAAGGTCTTCGCTCCTGACGACCGGGTGACGCACGACAAGTACGGCCTCGGCACCATCCTGGAAGTCCACGACGGCCGCTCGGTCCTCGTCGACTTCGGGACGCAGAAGGTGAAGATCCTGGCTCCCTTCGCCAAGCTCTTCAAGCTCTGACCCGCCCCGGCC
>NZ_VCKZ01000316.1 GCF_005889745.1 Actinomadura geliboluensis | reverse complement strand
CGCGGCAGCGATTCGACGAGGCGAACTGACCCGGTTTTTTTTTTTTTCACGCAGAAGACGGCATACGAGGTGTCTTAGGGTCTCGTGGGCTCGGAGATGTGTATAAGATACAGCCCCTCGCGTGACCTCACCGCCGGAGCGCCATGGGGGTTCCAGCGCCAGGCGGGCGACTGCGAAACCGCGTCCGCCGCCCTGGGGACGGTGGCCGTGCTGACCACCCGTGAGGACAGGCGTGTGGACTGGCTGCTCGCCGGCCAGGCGCTCCAGCACGTGCTCCTGCACGCGGCGACACTGGACGTGAGCGCGGCCTTCCACACGCAGCCGCTGGAACTGCCCTATCTGCGGGCGGCGGTCCGCCGCGACCTGGCCTGCGGGCATCCCCAGATGGTGCTGCGCCTCGGCCGCGCGGCGCGTCGCCCGCCGAGCCGGCGGCGTCCGGTCGCGGACGTCCTCAGCGGCGACTGACGTGCCGTCACGGCAAGGGACCATGGTCCCGATCGCCGGTGACCTTGGGACGATGATCTGCGGGGGCGTCCCGTCAGACGCTGGAGACATGACGGAGCGGCATTCCGGCGCGCGGGCGTTCGCGCTGCTGACCGACGGCGTGCAGATCGAGATCAGGCGGCTCGGCGCGGCGGACCTGGACGCGGTGCGCGACCTGCATGAGGGGTTGTGCGAGGAGAGCCTGTACCTGCGGTTCTTCGGCCTCAACCGGGCCATGGCGGGCGAGGTGGCCCGGCGGGTCTGCCGGACGGACGGCAGTGATCACGCGGCCCTCGGCGCCTGGCTGCACGGCGACCTGGTCGGTGTCGCGGAGTACGAGCCGACCGGGGTGCCGGGGGAGGCGGAGGTCGCGATGGCGGTCGCCGACCGGATGCACCACCGCGGCGTCGGGACCCTGCTGCTGGAGCACCTCGGGTCGCTGGCCCGCGACAGCGGGCTCGTGGCCTTCCGCGCGGACACGCTGCCGGAGAACAGCGCGATGCTGCGCGTGTTCGCGGACGCGGGGATGCCGGCGCGGCGGCGGACGTCCGGCGGTGTCGTCGAGGTGACGATCCCGCTCGGCTGCGGCGACGCGTACCTGGACGCGGTCGCGGAGCGGGAGCGGCGCGCGGACGTGGCGAGCCTGGAACCGCTGCTGCGGCCCCGGTCGGTGGCGGTGATCGGGGCGTCGCGCCGGCGCGGGACGGTCGGCGCCGAACTGCTGCGCAACATCGTCGCGGGCGGTTTCAAAGGCGCCGTGTACGCGGTGAATCCGCATTGCGCGGGGAGTGACCTGCACGGCGCGCCGTGCGTGGCGACGCTCGCCGACCTGCCCGAGGCGCCGGACCTCGCTGTGATCACGGTGCCCGCGCCCTCGGTGCCCGGTGTGGCGGCGGCGTGCGGGCGGTTCGGGATCCCCACGCTCGTGGTGATCAGTTCGGGGTTCACCGCCGGCCAGGGGCGCGCGCTGCTGGCGACCTGCCGGGAGCACGGCATGCGGCTCGTCGGACCGAACTGCCTGGGCATCGCCAACACCGGCGTCTGGCTGGACGCGACGTTCGGCGCCCGGAGGCCCGTCCCGGGGGCCGCCGGTGTGGCGGTGCAGTCGGGCGGTGTCGGGATCTCCCTCCTCGAAGAGCTGTCCCGGCTGGGCATCGGCGTCTCGACGTTCGCCTCCGTGGGCGACAAGTACGACGTCAGCGCCAACGACATGCTGATGTGGTGGGAGTCGGACGACACGACCCGGCTCGGCATCCTGCACGTGGAGTCGTTCGGCAACCCCCGCAAGTTCGCCCGGACGGCGCGCCGGGTCGCCGCGACGATGCCGCTGCTGACCGTCCTGGCCGGACGGTCCGCGCCCGGCACCCGGGCGGCGGCCTCCCACACCGCCGCCGCCGCGACCCCGGAGCTGACCCGCCGGGCGCTGTTCGAGCAGGCCGGCGTCGTGGCCACCGACGACCTCGGCGAGCTGGTCGACGCCGCCGCGCTGCTGGCGACCCAGCCGCCGCCTGCCGGGCCGCGAGTGGCGGTGCTGTCCAACGCGGGCGGCGCCGGGGTGCTGGCCGCCGACGCCTGCGCCGACGCCGGACTCACCGTCCCTGTCCTGGACGAGGCCACGCGCCGCTACCTGGCGGACATCCTCCCGTCCTGCGCGGCGGTCGCCAATCCCGTCGACACCACCGCCGCCGTCTCCGCCGACGTGTTCGGGGACGCCCTCGACCTGCTCGCCGCGGACGACTCCGTGGACGCCGTGCTGGCGCTGGTGGCCCCGACCGCGCTCGGCGACCTGCGGGACGCGCTGCGCGCCTGCCGCAAGCCGATGGCGGCGGTGGTGCTCGGGCAGGCCGAGACGGTCATGGTCAACGACGACGGGTTGCCGTGCTACGCCTACCCGGAGAACGCCGCCCGCGCGCTCGCCCACGCCTGGACGTACGCGCGGCGCCGCGACGTCCCGCAGGAGCCGGCGCCCGTGCTGCCCGGCCTGCGCCCGGACGAGGCGTCCGGCATCATCGGCGGCTTCCTGGACGGCGCCCCCGACGGCGGGTGGCTGCCGCCCGCCGGGACGTACCGCCTGCTGGAGTCCTACGGGCTGCCCGTGGCCCCGTGGCGGTGGGCCCGCACCGAGGACGAGGCCGCCACCGCCGCCCGCGACCTGGGCCGCCCGGTGGCGCTCAAGGCGCACGCCGCCGATGTCGTGCACAAGACCGCGGCGGGCGCGCTCGAACTCGGCCTGGACGGGGAGGACGCCGTCCGTGCCGCGTTCGGCCGCCTGTCCGAGCGGTTCGGCGGGGACCTGGAGGGCACGCTCGTCCAGGCCATGGCGGAACAGGGCGTCGAGGTGCTGTGCGGCGCCGTCCAGGACGAGGTGTTCGGAGCCGTGGTGATCTTCGGGGCCGGCGGCGTCGACGCCGACGCCCTGGCCGACCGCGCCGCCCGCCTGGCGCCGCTCACGACCCGCGACGCCGACGAGCTGATCCGAGCCCCGCGCCTGTCGGCCCTGCTCCTCGGCCACTCGGCGCGCCCGGCCGGCGATCTGGAGCGGCTGCGGGAGGTGCTGATCCGGCTGTCCCGGCTGGTGTCCGACCATCCGGAGATCACCGAACTCGACCTCAACCCGACCATCGTCCGCCCGGACGGAGCGGTGATCGTGGACGCCCGCGTCCGGCTCGCGCCCCGCCGCTCCTGGGACCCCTACCTGCGCCGCCTCCGCTGAACACAGACTCCGCTGAGCACAGACCAGGACGATCACGGGTGGCGGGGCGGACGCCTGCCGGTGATCGCGGCATCGTCCGGCCCGCCCGCGAGCCCGCCCTGCCGGGCGAGTTGCATGAGCATCGAGGTCATCAGGCTGTCGAGCCAGCCGAGCGCACCCGAGCACGCGGCGCGCGTCCCGGCGACGCCGGAGTTCTCGTCGAGCGGCGGCAGCAGCTCGCGCACTTCCTCGGCGAGCTGCGGCGAGACCGACCGGACCACTTCGTTCCGGAGGGCGTTGAACACCATGGCGGCCCGGTGGGCGGCCGCGTCATCGACGCCGCCGGAGTGGAGCTCCTCGTTCACGGCGGTGAGCAGCCGCCAGGTGCGCATCAGCCGGGTGGGTGCGGTCACCTCGTAGCCTCTGCGCGCCTCACGGGCATCACCGATCAGGACGGTCATCCGTATCGGACGGGGCACCGGGGCGCCGCTCCCGGTGCGGTGCGGCTTCCGTCGCGTGTTCATGTCGCCTCCAGCCGGTTCAGGTGGTGGGCGCGGTCTGTGCCGCCTCCTTGAGGAGTTCGTCGATGCCCTCGCGGATGCCCGCGCTCAGGGTCTCCAGGTCGGGGACGGCGTCGTGGTCCCCGGTGATCCCGAACGACAGGACGCCGTCGTAGGAGACGACGCCGACGGCGGTGCGCAGACCGGCCGTGATCGGGATGTAGGGGTCGATCTCCAGCATCCGCCGACCCATCGCGTACAGCGGGACGGCCGGGCCCGGGACGTTCGTCACGATCGTGTGGATCAGCGGCTGGCGCAGCCGCAGCGCCGTGTGGGCGGCCGCGGCCAGCAGGCTCGGGGCGTTGCCGAAGAGCTGGACGAAGGCGTCGAGGCCGGCGGCCTGGTCGCGGCTCTTCAGCCCGTCCATCTGCTCCCTGACGAGGTGCAGGCGCCGCAGCGGGTCGACCTCCCCGCATGGCAGGTCCACCGGCACCGCCGACACCCGGTTCGACGGGACGCCGCGCTCGTCCGCCGAACGGACCGACACCGGCACCATGGCCCGGGCGGTCGACTCCCCGGTGAGGAGGCCCCGCGCCTCCAGAAGGTCGCGGAAACCGCGCGCGGTCGCGGCCAGGGCCACGTCGTTGACCGACCCGCCGAACGTGCGCCGGATCCGGTCGACCTCGTCCATCCCCGCGTGGGTCCGAGTCCAGCGCCGGCGCGGACCGGTCGGCCCGTTGAGCGCCGACGCGCCGGACCCCATGAGCCGCGTCGCGTAACCGGGCACCGAGCCCGCGACCGCGAACGCGTCGCGCAGGACGGGCAGGAACAGCCGCCCGGCCTGCCGTCCGAAGCCCTTCAACCCGTCCATGACACCGTCGCGCAGCACGGCCGTGGCGGACGGCTCGGGCTTGGGCGTCCAGGCTCGGGGTGTCGCGGGCGTCCAGTCCGGGTCGGTGTCCAGCAGCACCGCCAGCAGGTCGATGCCGGCTATCCCGTCCACCATGCAGTGGTGCACCTTGCAGATCAGCGCCCAGCGGCCGTCCGCGAGCCCGTCGACCAGCCACACCTGCCACGGTGATCGGGTGAGGTCCAGCGGCGGCGCCAGGAGGCGGCCGGCCAGCTCGTGCAGTTCCTCCGGGCCGCCGGGTTCGGACGCGGTCGCGCGCAGGATGTGGTCGCCGATCGAGAAGCGCTGGTCGTCCACCCAGACCGGGTGGGCCAGGTTGAACGGGACGGTCCGGACCCGCTGCAGGCAGCGCGGCGCGAGCCGCAGCCTCGCGAACACCTGCCGTACGAGGTCCGGGTAGTCGGGCGCCGGACCTTCGAACACGGTCACCGTCCCGATCTGCAGCGGGCTCGTGTCGTTCTCGGCGAAGAACATTCCGGCGTCCAGCGCGTTCATCCGTTGCATCGTTCACCGCCCTGTGAGGTCTCCTTCGAGCCAACCTCCGGGCGAGCCCCCGCCCCATCCGGCGTTCGTCCCCTGGGGACGGGCCAAAGGTCCCTGCCGCCTGTGCTGGGTAGGGCGGACACCGGAAACTTTGTCAGGCGAAGGTGACCGTGTTCTCCCAGCCGAAGGCGGCAGTGCGGGGGCGCATGAACTTCTTGTCGAGCCGGGTGATGCGCAGAATCCGCGCCATCTGCGGTCGGACGCCGGTGAGCGTGACGGCGCCGCCGCGGCGCCTCGCCAGTCCGTCGGCGGACACGATCGCCGCCAGTCCCCGGGCGTCGCAGAAGGTCAGGGCGGACGCGTCGATCAGAACGTCCGGGCCGTGCTCGTCGATCACTCGGGCCAGTTCGGTCCCGAAGCGGCCGGCGGTGGCGATGTCCAACTCGCCGGCGGCCGCCACCCGCGCCACACCGGTCTCGTAATCGGCCAACCTCGTGAGCTGCACGGACGCTCTTCGCGAGATGGCGTTCACATCCATGCCGATCCTTCCGTGGATCCCTGTCGGTCACTCCAGGCTCCGTTGCCGTCCACCGCGCTGCAAGGGACCAACGTCCCGACGGCACCAGGGCGGGTGTCCTCCTCGATGTCGAAGCGATTGTGGAAACGAATTGAGGTACGTATGCGTGGGTAGCCTCAGAGGCCGGGGCGAGCCGCCCGCACGAGAAGAAAGGGGGAACGATGCAGCAGTTCTCGGTGGGTGATCACGTGCGATGGAACTCCGAAGCGGGATATGTGGAAGGAGTGATCATCAAAAAGCACACGGAGGACGTGGAATATAAAGGCCACATGCGCCGCTGCAGCAAGGACGATCCGCAGTACGAGATTCAGAGCGACAAGACCGACCATATCGCCATGCACAAAGGGCAGGCACTGACGAAACTGTAGCCGCCATGGGCATCGTCGAGGAAGTGCGTGAGGCGGTCATCGCGATCCCTGCCGGCACCGTCGCCTCTTACGGCGACATCGGCAAGAGGATCGGTGCGGGGCCGCGGCAGGTGGGGCGCGCCATGAGCCTGCTGGGCGACGACGTCCCGTGGTGGCGTGTCGTGTACGCCGACGGAAGGCCCGCCACCTGCCACGGCGGGTCGGCCCGAGGCATGCTCCACGACGAAGGAACGCCGATGCTCGGCACCCGCGTGGACCTGGACCGCGCCCGCCACCGGTGGACCCCTTAGGCATTGCTCATTGGCCGGCGCTGCGGCCGAGATCGATGGCCACCGCCACGGCGGATGCGGGAAAGTATCGCAACCGGTTGGTTGTGATAGCGTCCATGGCAACCGATGAGTTGCTATAGGGGGTAGCCGTGCCCGTTCCGGATCGCATCGAGCGGACGCTCGACCTCGCCCACCCGCCCGAGCGAGTGTGGGCGGCGCTGACCACCGCCGAAGGGCTCGGCGGCTGGTTCGGCTCCCATGCGGAGATCGACGACCTGCGTCCCGGTGGTGAGGCCCGGGTGCGGTGGGACGGGCAGGGCGAGTTCACCCTCTGGATCCAGGTCGTGGAGCCGCCCCGCCGGTTCGCCTACACGTGGGCGATCGAAGGGCTGCCGGCGGACGATCCGCGACGCACCTACGTGGAGTTCACGTTGGAGCCGTCCGGCACGGGCACCCGGGTGACGGTCGTCGAGAGCGGCTTCGCCCAGCTGCCGGACCACCTGGGCGGCGCCTACGAGAGCAACGTCCACGGGTGGCGGACGGAGCTGGCCGAGCTGGCCGGGTACCTCGATGCCGCAGCCTGACCAGGCCGAGTCCGTCGCCCAGGCGGTCTTCACCGCGCTGGCCGACCCGACCCGGCGCGGCATCCTCGCCGAACTCGCCGCGCGCGGCCCGGCGACCGCGACCGACCTGGCCGCCCGGCTCCCCATCTCCCGCCAGGCGATCGCCAAGCACCTCGGCCTGCTGTCCGATGCCGGGCTGGTCCGGGCGGAGGCCGGGGAGCGGCGCCGGATCCGCTACCGGCTCCAGACGGGACCGGTGGCCGTGGCCCAGTCGTTCCTCGCCGCGCTGGCGCGCGACTGGGACGGCCACCTGAGCGCACTGCGCGACCATCTCGAACACAACACGGGGAGCGAACCATGAGTCCGACATTCCGCGGCGGCCACAACATCGCCATGAAGCTGCCCAAGGCGCAGTTCGACCGCACCGTCGCCTTCTACCGCGACGTGCTGGGCATGGAGGTCACCGACGAGAGCGGGCAGAGCGCCGTGGACCAGTGCGCCTCGGTGCAGCTCGGCCCGGTGAAGCTGTGGTTCGACCGCGTCGACAACTACGCGCGGGCCGACCTGTGGCTTGAGCTGTTCACCGATGACGTCGACGCCGCGACCAGGCATCTGGCCGCGCACGGTGTCCCCGTCCAGGACGAGTTGGAGCCGTTCCCCGCCGGCTTGGACGCCCACTGGATCAGCAACCCGGTCGGCATCCCGCACATCGTCCGCCTCGCCGACGAGGACCAGAGCCCCTCCTGACCGGCGGACCAGACGAGGTCATTGGCCTGGCGACGTGAACGCCGGCCGTGTCCCGCGCCGCATGCGGTGCGGGACACGGCCAGAGGCATCGGGACGTCCGGCCTCAGCCCGAGATGGTCTTCCGGACGCGGTGGGCGGCGGCGACCATGTTGCGCAGGGACGCCTCGGTCTCGGGGTAGCCGCGGGTCTTCAGGCCGCAGTCCGGATTGACCCAGAGCCTGGCGGGCTCGACGGCCTGCAGCGCGCGGCGCAGGTTCGCCTCGATCTCCTCGACGGCCGGGACGCGCGGAGAGTGGATGTCGTAGACGCCGGGGCCGATGCCGTTGGCGTAGCCGGCGGCGCGCAGGTCGGCGACCAGTTCCATGTGCGAGCGGGCGGCCTCGACGCTGGTGACGTCGGCGTCCAGAGCACCGATCGCGTCGATGATCTCGCCGAACTCGGAGTAGCACATGTGGGTGTGGACCTGGGTGGTGTCGGCGGCCCCGGAGGTGGCCAGCCGGAACGCGGCGACGGCCCAGCGGAGGTAGGCGGCGCGGTCGGCCCGGCGCAGGGGCAGCAGTTCCCGCAGCGCGGGTTCGTCGACCTGGACGATCCGGATGGCGGCCGCCTCCAGGTCGGCGATCTCGTCGCGCAGCGCGAGGGCGACCTGGCGGGCGGTGTCGGCGAGCGGCTGGTCGTCGCGGACGAACGACCAGGCGAGCATGGTGACCGGGCCGGTCAGCATGCCCTTGACCGGCTTGCCCGTCAGCGACTGCGCGTAGGCCGCCCATGCGACGGTCATCGGCCGGGGACGGGCGACGTCCCCGTGCAGGATCGGCGGCCGCACGTACCGGGAGCCGTAGGACTGCACCCATCCGTGCTCGGTGGCGGCGTAGCCGTCGAGCCGCTCGGCGAAGTACTGGACCATGTCGTTGCGCTCGGGTTCGCCGTGGACGAGCACGTCGAGGCCGAGGTCCTCCTGCAGCGCGATGACCCGGGCGATCTCGTCCCGCATCGCCGCTTCGTAGGCGTCGTCGGTGATACGGCCCGCCCGGTGGTCGGCGCGGACCTTGCGGATGGCGGAGGTCTGCGGGAAGGAGCCGATCGTGGTCGTCGCCAGCTCGGGCAGCTTCAGCGCGTCCCGCTGCGCGGCGAACCGGGTGGCGCGGTCACCGCGGCGAGCGTCGGCGAGCGTGGCCACGCGGGCCCGGACGCCGTCGTCGACGCCCGGCGAAGGAGCCTGCGCCCGAGCGTCGGCGGGAGGCTTCTCCAGGCGCAGGGCCTCGCCGAGTGCGACGACCTCGGCGACCTTCTGCCGCGCGAACGCCAGCCGTTCCCGCACCGCCGGATCGAGGCCGGTCTCGGCGTCCAGGTCGATCGGGACGTGCTGGAGTGAGCAGGAGGTGCTCACGATCACCTGGTCGGCCAGGCCCAGCAGCACCGCGTAGGCGGCCTTGGCGCGGTGCGGGTCGGCGCGCCAGACGTTGCGGCCGTCCACCACGCCCGCGACGACGGTCTTGCGCGGCAGCCCGCCGATCGAGGCGAGCACGTCCACGTTGCGCGGTCCGGCGACGAGGTCGAGGCCGACGGCCTCCACACGGGTGCCGCCGAGGATGCGCAGCGCGTCGGCGCCGACCGTGCCGAAGTAGGTGGCGACGAGCAGGCGCGGCCTGGCCGGCAGCCCGCCCAGCCGCGCGTAGGCGCGTTCGAGCGCGGCGAGTTCCTCGCCGGTCCGGTCGCCGACCAGGACGGGCTCGTCCAACTGCACCCAATCGGTGCCGGCCCCGGCCAGTCTCTCCAGCAGCTCCGCGTACACGTCCACCAGCCCGTCGAGCAGGTCGAGCGGACGGAACCCCGCGGGCGCCCCCGGAGCGGACTTGGCGAGCAGCAGGTACGTGAGGGGGCCGACGAGCACCGGCCGCGTCTCGATGGCCAGCGCCCTGGCCTGCCGATACTCCGCCAGCGGCTTGGCGTCGGCGCCCTCGGCCAGCCGGAACCGGGTGTCCGGACCGAGTTCGGGGACGATGTAGTGGTAGTTGGTGTCGAACCACTTGGTCATCTCCAGCGCCGGGACGTCCTGGACGCCGCGCGCCATGGCGAAGTACCGGTCCAGCCCGTCCAGGTGCCGGTAGCGGTCGGGTACCGCGTCGACCAGCACGCTGGTGTCGAGAACCTGGTCGTAGTACGAGAACGTGTTGGACGGGACCATGTCCAGGCCCGCGTCGTGCAGTTCCCTCCACACGGAGCCGCGCAGGTCCGCGGCGGCCTTCTCCAGGGCGGAGGCGTCGATGCGTCCGGCCCAGTAGTCCTCGGTGGCGGACTTCAGTTCACGGTTCGCCCCGATACGGGGATATCCGAGGATCGTGGTTCTCATGGCGGCTTCCCTCGCTGTGCCACGGGCGGCGCTGCGGAAGGGGACGGACCCACGCCATGCATGCGTGTGCGCCGGCCGCCGACCCTCCCACGAGGCCGCAGACCACCGCGCACCGGTCGGCGCGCGGGCGGAGGCAGGTCTTCGGACTCGCGGGCGTCGCTCCTACCAGAGTAGGGCGTCCTACTGGCCGTCGCTTCCCAGACCGTGGGCCCAGTGCCTATGACGGCGGTCGTTCCCGCTCACCGCTGCGGGGCAGTCCCGGATTCTCACCGGGTTCCCTCTTGCGACACCCGCACCGCCAGGGCGCGGGTGAACCATCCGCACAACGAGTCTAGCCCTGCACACCGGCCGACGGCCAATGTGGTCTGCGGACCAGGCCGCCTGCCTCTTCAACGAAGATGGCGAGTGCCTGCTTTGCCCGCTCGCCGTTGTTTTTCACTTCTTCTTTGGTGGCTGCTTCGTGAATCTCCTCGGTGGCGACGAAAGCCTGCTCCGCCAATTGGAACAGCCCAGTACTGTCGGACAGAAGTTGAACGCGGAACAATTCCTGCTGGGCTGTTGCGCGTGCGCGATAGGATTCTTCGCGAGCGTTCTGATGGGCAGTGGAATCAGGTGCGTCCAAACTTCTGTGGGCACGGTCGTACTCGGCGCGGCGATAGTCGACGAGCGCGCCGGCGAAGCTGCTGAACGCGGTGAGTTGTTCCTCCCATAGCTGCCGCTCTCGTGTGAGGCGCTCGGAACGGGTGGAGTTCCATCGCTGAGTCATGGCAGAGACCAGCACGCCTAGCAGTGTGCCCACCACGGCGACGACGCTTCCCCAGATCGCGTTCATGCCATCATTTGATCACATGCGGTCGCCGTTCGGGATGGACACCTGTCATCGAAGCAGGGTGGGCCACAGTGTGGG
>NZ_VCKZ01000315.1 GCF_005889745.1 Actinomadura geliboluensis | reverse complement strand
CCCCGGCCCCGGCCTGTCCCGCGCCGAACTCCTCACCGGCCTGGACGACGAGGTCGCCGCCGCCCTGCTGGAACGGCCCGTCGCGCCGCTCCTCAGCGTCCAGGTCCGGCACCTCGGCGGGGCGCTCGCCCGCCCGTCCGGCACGCCCGCCGGGCACCTGGACGAGCCGTTCGCCCTCTACATGTTCGGCATCCCCGGCGCGGACGGCGGCGCCGCCGTCCGCGACCGCCAGCGGGAGATCGCGGACGCGCTCGCCCCGCACGTCACGGGCCGCAAGCCGTTCACCTTCCTGGCCCCGGGTGAGCGCGCGGCAGCCGCCTTCACCGCCCCGGCCCTGGAGCGGCTCCGGACCCTCAAGCGGGCCCGCGACCCGCGCGGGACGTTCCGCAGCAACTTCCCCGTCCTCGGCTGACCCGGCGCGACAACCGGACACATTGCGCCAATCACCGCCCAATCCGGAACACATGATCGCCGCGCCGCGTCGAACCGGTGTGGTGAGGACGAGGCCGCGGCTCCGGCGCGGCGTTCATGTGGGCTTCGTGTTCGGTGCCGTCGCGCTGGGGCTGATCGCGGTGACGTGGGGCGGCGGCGCGGTCGGCGCGGCCCTGGACCAGTGGGGCAAGCACAAGGTGACCGCGCGGGTCGTGTCCGTCCACGCGCACGAGTACCCGAAGTTCCTCGGCCTCCGGTACACCACCCGCGACGGCCGGAAGATCCTGACCGTCATGGACGAGCGGCACGCCGAGGACGTGAAGAAGGGCGCGGAGATCGAGGTCCTCTACGACCCCGACGACCCCGAGGAGGCGCAGCGGTACCAGCGGCTCGGGTCCGCACCGGTCGTGGTGGCCGCCTTCGCGGCCGGCGCGGCGGTCCTCGGCACCGCCGCGTACCGGACGCGCGGCAAGGCCGCCGCCACCTAGCCGATGCAGAAGTCGCGCAGCTCGTCGTCCGCGGGTCACATCGGAGGGGCGCTCACATGGGACGGTGGGCGAGGGCGCGCTCCAGGCGCTCCTGGGCGCGGGCGGCCTGCCGGGCGCGGTAGGCGATCGGCATGTACCGGACGCGTTCCGGCAGCAGCGGCGTGCTCCGCCCGATGACGCGCGCGGCGAGCCGCAGCCGGCGCTCGTCCGACGCGGTCCAGGACAGGCCGAGCTTCGCGCGCGCCGCCTCCGGGAGGGTGCCGATCGTGATCAGCCGTCCGAGCCGCCCGCCGGCCTCGCTCAGCGGCGCGACCGCCGGGCGCAGCGGCCGCGGCACGTTCGGCGGGACCTGGCTCATCTGCGCGAGCACCTCGTACGCCACCTTGTGCGGGACGAGGGTGTTGGCCACCATGTCGTCGAAGTACTCCCAGTACTCGGGGATGCTCGCCGGGAGCATCCGCTCCGGCACCCGCAGGATGCGGCCGAGCTGGAGGAACTCGTCGAAGATCTGCTGCTCCTCCTCAGGGGTCATCGGCGCGGGCGCGAAGTACTTCGACGCGGTGACGGCGGCGTAGAAGCCGGTGAGGTGCACCCACGCCCACGGCTCGGCCGACAGCGCGTGGTGCCGCCGCCCGTCCTCGTCCACCGCGCTGAGCGTCTTGTGCATCTCGCGCAGCCGCCGCCCCTCCTCGATGGCGGTGCGGCCGCCGTACACCCAGGTCTGCACCGAGGCGAAGCTGCGCGCCGCGCGGCCGAGCGGGTCGGTGCGGAAGCTCGACCGCCGGTCGACGACGGTCCCGATCGCCGGGTGCATGACCTGCAGGATGAACACGCTGTTGCCCGCGATCGCCGACGTGTAGAGCCCCATCTGCTCCCACAGCAGCGACCCCGGTCCGAACGGGACGGGCTCGCCGGGGCGCTCCCTCTCGGCCCCGCCGTCCGGGTCGGCGGGCGGGCTCGCGGGCGTCCCATCGGTCACCGTCATCTGCGCTACCTCCTGACGAAGCGACTGGGTTAAGCTAAACGCGAATAAGCAGTCGCTTACAAGTCGCGTTTCGGGAGGACCGGCCGATGGCCTCCTCACCTGGGCTGTCGCCCCGCAGGATCCCCTCGCAGGACCGTTCGCGCCGCACCGTCGAACGCATCCTGGAGGCCGCCACTCGCGTTCTGTCCGAGCGCGGCTACGACGGCGCGTCCACCAACCGGATCGCCAAGGCCGCCGGAATCAGCAACGGGTCGCTGTACCAGTACTTCCCCAACAAGGACGCGATCGTCATCGCCGTCCTGGACCGGTTCGCCGACCGTCTCGCCGACCGGCTCGGCGCCGAGATCGAGACCACGATGAGCCTGCCCTGGGAGGACGCCGGGCGGGCGCTGCTGGACGTCCAGATCCGGCTGTTCGAGGAGAACGCCGACCTGCTGCGCATCATCGTCGAGCAGGTGCCGCGGCTCGGCCCGTTCGACAAGCTCGCGGCGCTGCAGCGGCGGCTGACCGACCTCGTCCGCGTCTACCTGCTGCTCAACCGGGCCGAGTTCCGCCCCGACCTCGACATCGACGCGACGCTGTGGATCATCACCGAGACCGTCGGGCTGCTGTCCATCAAGTACGTCCTGGACCGGCCGCCCATCCCGCACGAGCGGATGGTGGACGAGCTCGCCGGCCTCGTCATCGGCTACATCCGCGGCTGACCGGGCGCGATGTCCCGCGCCGTTCGGGGCACGTCCATGATGGAGGGCCGAAGATCGGGAGGGCGGACGTGGCCGAGTGGCTGTCTCCGGAGACGCTCAACACCATCACGCGCTATCTCGACCTGGCCGGGGTGCTCGCCTGCGGGCTGCTGGGCGGCGTGGTCGCGCGCGCCGAGGGCCTCGACCTGTTCGGCTACCTCGTCGTCGGCACCATCTCCGGGCTCGGCGGCGGCATCATCCGCGACACCCTGCTCCAGCACGGCACCCCGGTGGCCCTGACGGACGCCGCCTACCTGCCGACCGCGTTCGCGGGCGCGTTCCTCGCGTTCCTGATCAGCCTCAGCGAGGAGCAGTGGGACCGGCTCTTCACCCCGCTGGACGCCGCCGTCATCAGCTTCTGGGCGGTGGCGGGCGCGCAGAAGACCCTCGCCGCCGGCCTCGGATGGTTGCCCGCGGTGCTGCTGGGCACCATCACCGCCGTCGGGGGCGGCGCGGTCCGCGACCTGCTGCGCGGCCGGGTGCCGAGCGTGCTCGGCGGCAACGCGCTCTACGCGACCGTGGCCGTCGCCGTCGCCGCCGTGTACACCGTCTGCTTCTACCTGAAGGCGCCGACGATCGGGATCATCGTCGGGATCCCGCTGGGGCTGGCCTTCCGCATGATCGCCCACCGCCGCGGCTGGCAGCTTCCCGGCGGGCTGGCGCTGGAGCAGTCCACCGCGCTGCGCAGGGTCCGGCGCAGGAGGCGGCGCGGAACGCGAAGGGGGGAGAGGCCATGACCACCGACACCGTCGACACCGTCCTCGCCGGGCTGGACGACGCCCGCCCGCACCTGGAGGACTTCTACACCGACCTCCACGCGCACCCTGAACTCGGCCTGGCCGAGCACCGCACGGCCGGACGGGTGGCCGAGCGGCTCCGCGCGTGGGGGTACGACGTCACCGACGGCGTGGGCGGCACCGGCGTGGTGGGCGTCCTCGCCAACGGCGACGGCCCGACCGTGCTGCTGCGCGCCGACATGGACGCCCTCCCCGTCAAGGAGGACACCGGCCTCCCCTACGCCTCGACCGCGACCGTCACCGGCGACGACGGGCGGCCCCAGCCCGTGATGCACGCCTGCGGGCACGACGTCCACGTCACCTGCCTGCTCGGCTTCGCCCGCCTCATGGCGGACGCGCGGGACGCCTGGCGGGGCACGGTCGTCCCGCTGTTCCAGCCGTCCGAGGAGAACTCCGCCGGTGCGAGCGCCATGGTGAAGGACGGCCTGGCCGACCGGATCCCGCGTCCCGACGTGGCGTTCGCGCAGCACGTCCTGCCCTACCCGGCCGGGTACGTCGGCGTGCGGCCCGGCCCGTTCCTGTCCGCCGCCGACAGCCTGCGCATCACCCTGTACGGGCGCGGCGGCCACGGCTCCATGCCGCAGGCGACCGTCGACCCCGTCGTCATGGCGGCGATGTGCGTGCTGCGGCTGCAGACGATCGTGTCCCGCGAGCTGACTCCCACCACCCCGGCCGTGGTGACCGTGGGCGCCGTCCAGGCCGGGTCGAGCCCCAACGTCATCCCCGACACGGCCGTGCTGCTCGTGAACATCCGCACCTACGACGACGTGACGCGGCGGCACGTCCTCGACGCGGTGAAACGCCATGTCGACGCCGAGGCCGCGGCCTCCGGCGCGCCGCGCGAGCCGGACATCGAACGCTTCGGCACCTTCCCGCCGACCGTCAACGACGCCGACGTGGCCGGACGCCTCGCGCGGGCGTTCGCCGCCCGCTTCGGCGACGACTCCCACGAGATCGAGTTGCAGACGGCCAGCGAGGACTTCAGCGAGATCCCCAAGGCGCTGGACGTGCCGTTCGCCTACTGGGGCATCGGCGGGATCGACCCCGCCCGCTACGCCGAGGCCGCCGAGCGGGGCACCGTCCAGCGGGACGTGCCCGTGAACCATTCGCCCCAGTTCGCCCCCGTCATCCAGCCCACGCTGGACACCGGCGTCACCGCGCTCACCGTCGCCGCCCTCGAATGGCTCGACACGCACTGACATGCGCTGACACGGGACGGCCCGCGCCCGGGGTGCCGGGCGCGGGCCGTCCGTCCGTCCGCGGGCGTCAGCAGGTCAGGTTGCCGCCGGCCGGGACGCCGAGGATCTGCGTGAACCGCTGGTAGGCGTTCACTCGGCTCTGGACCTGCGCCGGGTTCCTGCCGTCGCACTCCAGGGCGCCGTTGATGCTGCGGATCGTCTCGCCGAAGCCGCGTCCGTTGACCATGGCGCTGTGCCCGGTCATGGTCCCGGGACCGTTCTGGGTCATCCAGTACCAGAGACCGGTCTTCCAGGCCACGGACGCGTCCCGCTCGACGAGCCACGGGTTGTTCAGCAGGTCGATGCCGAGGGCGTCGCCCGCCGCCTTGTAGTTGAAGTTCCAGCTCAGCTGGATCGGACCGCGGCCGTAGTAGGCCGCCTGACCGGCCGGGCACCCGTACGGCTGGCTCGCGTCGCGTAGTGCGGGTAGTTGCCGGTGTTCTGCTCGACGATGTGGACGAGACCGCCGGTCTCGTGGTTGACGTTGGCGAGGAAGGCCGCCGCCTCCTGCTTCTTCACCGTGTCGCCGCCCGTGGTGGCGAAGGCGGGGAACGACGCCATCGCCGCGGTCAGGCCGCGGTAGGTGTAGAAGGAGTTGCGGCTCGGGAACATCTGGTCGAACTGGGCCTCGCCGACCACGAAGCCGGAGGGGTCGGGCGGATCGGGCGGCTCGGTGGAGCCGCCGCCGCACGTCCCCTGGTCCGTCCAGACGTAGGCGCTGCCGGGGGTCTCGTTCTGCGTCCACCACCGCGCCGCCCAGTTGTGCCCGTTGTAGGACACGGTCGCCCCGCCGGTGTAGGCGGTCGAGGCGTTCCAGGCCGCCGCGCAGTCCGCGGCGGCGGCGGGCGGGGCGGGCAGGACGGCCGGCAGCACCCCGGCCGCGAGCAGCACGGCGGCTAGCGCCGTCAGGAAGCGGTGCACCTCGTCACTCCCCCGTCACTGGACCTGGACGTCGACGCAGGCGTAGAAGGCGTTGGCGGTGTCGGCGATGTTCCAGACCGCGAGCACCTTCTGCCGTCCGCTGACGCCGCCGAGGTTGACGCTGTGGGAGACGCTGGACGGCGGCTGCTGGTCGTGGCCGTCGACGACCGCGACGCGCCGGCCGCCGACGTAGTACTCGTAGTTGAGGGTGCGGTGCCGGGCGGTGAACGTCCAGGTGAAGGTCACCGTGTTGCCGACGGTCGTGGCGCGCCACGGCAGGCTGTCGTCGTCGAGCTCGCGGAAGCGGGCGTTGCCGCCGCTGCAGCTCCGCAGGCCCTTCGGCCCTTCGACGCTCTGCGGCTCCCACTGGATCGAGCCGCACTGGACGATGCGCTGCGCGCACTGGGCCTGCCGGCTCATCGGGGCCGAGACGTAGCCGTGGGCGAGGGCGGCGGTCGCCGGGAGGACGACCGCGACGAGGGGGGCGACTCCGAGGCCCGCCGCGACGGCGGCGAACCTGCGTGCTGACTTCTTCATGGCGGGGGGTCCTTGGGTGAGCGGGGTGGTCATGGACGCGCGGCTGCCACCCGGCGATGGAGGGGAGCGGGGCATGAGAGACTCCATCGGATAGGAAACTTTCCTATCGGTTAGGCGCACGGTAACCCGCCGTCCGCCCGCGTTCAACCCTCCGTCGGGACGGCCGCCCCGGGCCCGGCATGACCAGCCCAGGCAGGAAACCGAACCAGACCGGCGCCCTTCCGAAGATTGGCGGGATCTGCCGACGGACGAGCTGGGGTTCGGCACTTTTCACGCGCGCACGAGGAAGCCGGCCGTCGCGCCGACGGCCGGCCGGGTGAAGGGGGGAGCGTCCTCGTCAGCGCACGTAGATCTGCGGCTGCACCGGAGCGGACATGCGGTCCCCGAGGAAGAAACTCGGGTGCGGCGGCTGGTTGTAGGCGGTGTTCTGCCAGGCCAGGCCGGTCCGGTACTGCGTGTCGTGCAGCAGCGTGTAGATCTTGCGGTCGGTGACGTCCCGGGTCGTGTAGATCCGGAGCCGGGTGTCGTCACCGGACGGCCAGACGACCTCCTCGCGCCAGTCGCCGAGGATGTCGCCGCTCAGCGACGGGACGGCCTTGGTGCCGTTGTTGGAGTGCACGCCCGACCCGGTCAGCAGCCGGGTGTCGCCGGACGACCCGTACTTGTCGATGTGCGTCCCGTCCAGCAGTTCCCGCACCGGGTCCGCGTCCCACCAGGCGAGGAAGTTGGCGGACGACGGCTTGCGCCCCGCGTTGTTGCCGGTGACGCTGCGCAGCTCGGACACCGAGGACGACCAGAACTCGGCACCGATCCGTCCCGTCCAGATGTCGCCGGCGACGCCCCGGCCGTTGTCGCAGCACGCTGACGTCTGCCACAGCACCTGCCCGTTGTGCGGGTCGATGTAGAGCGACGACGGCTGGCTCGACGACTCGCTGACCTTGAAGTACTCCAGGCCCGGCCGCGCCGGGTCGAAGTCGCCGAGGTGCTGGGCGTCGCCGTGGCCGGTGCGGGTCGTCCACAGGCCGTAGCCGTTGTCGTCCACCGCCATCGCGCCGTAGACGATCTCGTCGCGGCCGTCCTGGTCGATGTCGCCGACGGACAGGCTGTGCGAGCCCTGCCCGTCGTAGCCGCGCCCGGTGTTCGTGGAGCTGTCGGTGTCGAACGTCCAGCGGCGGGTGAAGTGCCCGTCCCGCCAGTCCCAGGCGGCGATCACCGTGCGGGTGTAGTAGCCGCGCGCCATGATCAGGCTGGGCCGGGAGCCGTCCAGGTAGGCGGTCCCGGCGAGGAACCGGTCGACGCGGTTGCCGTACGAGTCGCCCCAGGACGCGACGTTGCCGCGCGCGGGCACGTAGTCGACGGACTGCAGCGCGGCGCCCGTCCGCCCGTCGAACATGGTGAGGAACTCGGGGCCGCTGAGGATGTAGCCGCTGGAGTTCCGGTGGTCGGCGGAGGCGTTCCCGATGACCCGGCCGGTGCCGTCGACCGTGCCGTCCGCCGTCTTCATGGCGATCTCGGCGCGTCCGTCGCCGTCATAGTCGTACACCTGGAACTGGGTGTAGTGCTGGCCGGCGCGGATGTTGCGGCCGAGGTCGATCCGCCAGAGGCGGGTGCCGTCCAGCCGGTACGCGTCGATGTAGACGTCGCTGGTGTAGCCGCTCTGGGAGTTGTCCTTGGAGTTGGAGGGGTCCCACTTGAGCACGATCTCCAGGCGCCCGTCGCCGTCGAGGTCGCCCACGCTCGCGTCGTTGGCGCTGTAGTCGGAGCCCGGCCGCTGGATCGGGACGTCCAGGTACCCGTCGCCGAAGCGCAGGGACGCCTCCGACGCGGCGCCCTCGCTCCCGTTCACGATCGGCCGGACGGTGTAGGAGGCGTCCGCGGGCGCGCCCTGGTCCCAGTAGTTCGTCGAGCCGGTGACGGTGGCGATCCGGGACGACCCCCGGTACAGGGCGAACGCGGTGGCGGACGGGTCGGTGCCGAGCAGCCGCCATCCGACGTAGTTGCCGTCGCCGGAGCGGACGCTGATCAGCCCGCGGTCGAGGTCCTCGGCCTGGCGGGCGGCGGCGGCGAGCGACGCGGGCGCGGTGGCGACCGCGCCCGGCACGGCGGCGGCGACCGCGCCGGCGAGGACGGCGGGCAGCAGGAGCAGGCGGCCTGTGACTCTCACGGCGACTCCCTCGGGGGGTGAGGCGGGGGGCTTTCCACACGCCAGAAAGCGCTTTCAGTCGAACGTAAGGACGCCCCGCGCGCCCCGTCAACGCCCCTTTCACCATCAACCACCACCCATGTACTACGGTTCGTAGTACATGGGTCCGGACACCGCGAGCGACAGGGAGCGCGCCGACGGCGGCATGCGGCTGCTGAGGTCGGCGGCGTTCGCCGGCGTGTGCACGGCCGTGTCGGCGTCCGCGCACGCCGCGGCCTCCGGGACCGGGCTCCCGTGGTGGACGCTCGCGGCCGGGTGGGCGGGCACGCTCTGCCTGGCGGCTCCGCTGGCCGGGCGGGAGCGGTCGCGGCCCGCCATCATCGCGATGCTGCTGTGCGGGCAGATGGTCCTGCACGCGGTCTTCTGCGCGGGCCAGCAGCGGGCGATGCGGGACGCCCCGGCGATGCCCGGCCACCACGGCGCGGGCGTGGAGCTGATGCCCGGCCCGGACATGTTCGCCCTGCACCTGGCCGCCGCGTTCCTGCTCGGCTGGGTCCTGCACCGCGGCGAGCGCGCCGCCTGGCGAATGGTGCGGCTCTCGCGGCGGACGGCCGGCGCCCTCGCCGGTCCGCTGGCCGCGCTCCTGACCGCGCTCTTCGCGCGGCTCCCCCTGCTCCGCCTCCTGGACGCGCGCGTCATGGCGCGCCGCCGCACCGAGGACGAGACCGGACGGGGCGAGACCCCGCTGCTGGACCACGCCGTGGTCCGGCGCGGCCCGCCCGTCCCGGCGATGGCCTGAGCCGACCCTGATACGCCGCGCCCGGAGGCGCGGCGTGCTCGCCCGTGCGTCGCCGACGCTCCTCACTCCCTCTCCTTGGAGGCTTCATGCGTGCCCTTCTGCACGCCTCCCCCCGGACGGCCGTGCCCGTCCGGATGGCCGCCGCGGTCGCGGCGGTCTCAGCGCTCTCGCTCGCCGTGTCCGCGTGCGGCGGTTCCCCGGCCGAGAGCCGTCCGGCCGCCGCGACGACCGCGTCCCCGTCCTCGTCCTCGTCCGGTACGGCGATCAAGCTCGACCGACCGCTGGCGAAGCCCGCCCTGGCGCTGACCGACGACCGGGGCCGCCCGTTCGACCTGGTGAAGGCGACGGCCGGCAGGCCGGTGCTGCTGTACTTCGGCTACACCCACTGCCCCGACGTCTGCCCGACGACGCTGGCCGACATCGCCAACGCGGTGAAGGAACTCCCGGCGGCCGACCAGCGCAAGCTCCAGGTCGTCTTCGTGACCACCGACCCGGCCCGCGACACCCCGAAGCGGCTGCGCTCCTGGCTCGCCGCGTTCGACGCGCGCTTCATCGGGCTGAGCGGCGACTTCGCCGAGATCCAGCAGGCGGCACGGGCCCTCGGCATCGCCGTGGAGAAGCCGGTGAAGAACGCCGACGGGAGCTACGAGGTCACCCACGGCGCCCAGGTGCTGGCCTTCTCGCCCGCCGACGACAAGGGCCATCTGGTCTACACGTCCGGGACGACGACGCGGCAGTACGCCGCCGACCTCCCGAAGCTCATCGGGGGGACGGTATGAGGCGCCCGGCCGCCGCGCTCGCGGCCCTTGCCCTCGCCGCCGCCGGAACCGCCGCCTGCGCCTCGGACACAGAGGAAACCCCGGACGGCCCGCGCCTCGCGGTGAGCGGCGCGTACGTGAAGGAGCCGCCGATGAGCGACATGGCGGCCGGCTACTTCACGATCGCCAATACCGGACGGGATGACGACACCCTGACCGGCGTCACCAGCGACCTCGCGAAGCACGTCACCGTGCACACCACGAAGCCGAACGGGGCGATGGCCGAGGCCGGTCCGCTGACCGTCCCGGCGGGCGGCCGGCTGGTGCTGAGCACCGGCGGCTACCACGTGATGTTCATCGGGCTGGCCCGCAAGCCGGTGACCGGCGAGACCGTCACGATGACGCTGCGGTTCGCGACCTCGTCCCCCGTCACCGTGCAGGCGCCGGTGCGGCCCGCCTCCTACCGGCCCGCCCGATGACCGCGCCGAAGGGGATCACCCGGCGGCGGCTGCTCGGCACGGCGGGCGGCGCCGGGGCCGCCGGGCTGGCCGCCGGCGGTCTCGCCGGGTACCGGCGCCCCGGCGACGCCGGGACGCCGCTCACCGCCGTCGGCGGCACGGCCGTCCCGTTCCACGGGCGCCACCAGGCCGGGATCCTCACGCCGCTCCAGGCGTGCGGGCACCTCGCCGCGTTCGACCTGCGGCCCGGCGCGGGCCGGGCCGCCGCGGCGGCGCTGCTGCGCCGCTGGTCGGCGGCGGCGGAGGCGATGGCGGCCGGGCGGCCGCCCGCCGGGGACGACCAGGTCGCCCGCGACGCCGGACCGTCCTCGCTGACCGTGACGTTCGGGTTCGGCCGCTCGTTCTTCGGCAAGACCGGACTGGCGGACCGCATGCCGGACGCCCTGGTGGAGATGCCGCCCTTCTCCGCCGACGCGCTCGACCCGGCGCGAGGCGGCGGCGACCTGTGGGTGCAGATCGGCGCGGACGACCCCCTCGTCGCCGTGCACGCGCTGCGCATGCTGGAGAAG
>NZ_VCKZ01000761.1 GCF_005889745.1 Actinomadura geliboluensis | reverse complement strand
ACGACGGCCTGCAGATGCTCGCCGATCTCGTCATCGACCGCGGTGTCCAGCAGCCCGTCCAGCCGCACCGACGGCGCGAACCCCAACTGCTCGGCGGCGGCGTCCACCAGCGCGTGCACCCGGCTGCGCAGCGACGCGACGTCCACCGGCGCCTGCAACGCGAAGATCGTGGAACGGATCTGGCGCATGGTGTCGTCCAGATCGTCCACCGCCCGCTGGATCCGGACCGCCACCTCCCGCTTCTGCGTGATCTTGATCGCCGCCATCAACGTCATCGCCGCCGCGAACAACCGCTGGATCACCGTGTCATGCAGATCCTTGGCGATCCGGTCACGATCCTCCAGCAACGCCAACCGCTCGGTGTCACGACGCCGATCGGCCAACTCCAGCGCCACCGCCGCCTGCCCCGCAAACGCCTCCAGCAACCGCTGCGTCCCCTCCGAGAACACCGCACCGCCAGGCGGGTTCACCACCGAGATCACCCCGCGCGCCGCGTAACCGAGCCCCAGCGGAACCGCCAGCAACGGACCGACCGGCACCTGCGTCGGCACCTTCGCCTCACGCGCCGCCTCACCGCCATCGGCCGACCGCAACGACACACCGCCCGTGAACACCGGACCCACCACCGAGTGACCCAGCGGAACCCGCAGGCCCTCCAGCCGCTCGCCGCCCTCGCCGTCCGCAGCCTCCACCACGAACTCCGCGCGGCCCTCCTCCAGCAGCGCCACCGCCGCCAAACCGGCATCGGTGATCTCGCGGGCCCGCTGAGCCACCAGCGCCGTCACCTCATGCGGATCCGTACCCGACAACAGCGCCGTGGAGATCTCCGTCGACGCCTGCAACCACCGCTCCCGCCGCCGCGTCTCCTCATACAACCGCGCATTCTCGATCGCCACACCCGCCGCCGTGGCCAGCGCCGTCACCACGACCTCGTCCTCGGGATCGAACTCGCCGCCGCCGGCCTTCTCGGTCAGGTACAGGTTGCCGAACACCTCGTCCCGGACGCGGATCGGCACCCC
>NZ_VCKZ01000032.1 GCF_005889745.1 Actinomadura geliboluensis | reverse complement strand
AGGTCGACCCCGAAGGCGACGCCGACGCCGACGGCACCGAGGCCGAGATGAACGGCATGGCCCTCATCCAGCGCGAACTCGGTGGCCAGATCATCCGCGAGATCGACAACTCCTGACCGCCGAGACGGCGCTCATGCCTTGACCATTTCCGCTGCAGGCGGCCCGATCGGGCCTAGCCGACCCGTTCGAGGACGGCCGGTGCCTCGGTGCGCATGGCCTGCAGGGCCTTGCGGCGTCCGGCGCCTCCCTTGACGCGGTGCAGTTTGTACCCGCCGGGCTTGTGGGCCTCATCGGCCAGGTGCTTCACGATGCCCTTGCACACGGTCTCCTTCATCTTCGCTCCGAGGCGGCCGTCGATGTGGAGCCACACCGCGACGTCGGACCGGTTGCCGAACTGGAAGATGCCGGTGTGCCGGCCGAGGCTGATGCACTGCGCTCCGAACGATTGGTTGAGGGGCTCGGGCCGCTCCCCCGCCAACCGGCTGAGCACCGTGTCGGCGGCCCGCGCGCCGAGCGGCATCGCGGCCTGGCAGCTCATCCGGAGCGGCAGGCCCGACGGCGCCGCCGAGTCCCCGGCCGCGACGATGCGCTCGTCGTCCACGCTGGTCAGCGTCTCGTCCGTGAGCAGGCGCCCCAGGGCATCGGTGCTCAGTCCGCTGCGCGCGGCGAGGTCGGGGACGCCGAAGCCGGCGGCCCAGATCGTCACCGTGCTCGGCAGCTCCCGGCCGTCGGCGAGCCGCACCGCATCGGACGTCACCGCCGTCACCGTGGTGCCGGGGCCCTCCACGACCGTCACGCCGAGTTCCGCCAGCCGCCCGGCCACCGAACGGCGCCCGCGCGGGTGCAGGTACGGGCCGAGCACCCCGCCGCAGACCAGGGTCACGTCGCGGCCCTGCTCCGCCAGTTCGGCGGCCGTCTCGATGCCCGCCGGACCGGCTCCGACCACCGTCACCGCGGCCGACGCGGGTGCGGCGTCGAGGACCGGCAGCAGCCGCTGCGCCTCCTCCAGGCCGGCGATCGGGTACGCGAACTCGGCCGCGCCGGGCACCTGCGAATCGGTGCTGCCGCTGCCCGCCGCGTAGACCAGGTAGTCGTAGCCGACCGCGCCGCCGCTCGCCAGCTCCACGCCGCGTCCGGCCGCGTCGATCCGCGTCACGCTGTCGACCACCAGCCGGACGCCCTCCGCCAGGACCTCCCGGTAGTCGACGACGGCGGAGCCGGTCCCGCCCACCAGTTGGTGCAGGCGGACCCGGTGGACGAAGGACGGGCGCGGGTTGATCAGCGTCACGGTCACGTCGCCGCGCCGCGTCAGGCGGTTGGCCGCCATGACACCGGCGTATCCGCCGCCGACCACGACCACATCGGTGTTCTCGGTCATGATGCCTCCCTCGCTTCGAGCGGTTCGAGCACAAGACGCCGCCCTGTCGCGCGATGTGACAGTGTGTGATCGAGACCACGTCGCAGGCTGTGTCGCCGTCGAGAGACCGTTGAGTCGGCCGAGAGCGGCGGTGAGGCCGCCGCGACCTCAGAGGGAGCGGATCACCCGGGCCGGGTTGCCCACGGCCACGACGTTCGCGGGGACGTCCTTCGTCACCACGGCGCCCGCGCCGATGACGCTGTTCTCGCCGATGGTCACCCCGGGCAGGACGATGGCGCCGCCGCCCAGCCAGACGTTGTCCTCGATCACGATCGGCTCGGCGGCCTCCAGTTTCGCCCGCCGCCGCTCCGGGGCGAGAGGGTGCGTCGGCGTGAGCAACTGCACGTTCGGGCCGATCTGGACATCGCTGCCGATCGTGATGGGCGCGACGTCCAGCGCGGTCAGGCCGAAGTTGGCGAACGTGCCGGAACCGACGGTGATGTAGGAGCCGTAGTCGACGTACAGGGGCGGACGGATATGGGCGTCCGGCGCGATCGAGCCGAGGAGGTTCTCCAGGATGGGGCGGGCCGCGTCCGGGTCGGTGGCGTAGACCTCGCCGTACCGGTGGGCCAGGGCGACGGCCCGCCTGGACGCCGCCTCCAGGTCGGGGTCGTCGGCGATGTAGAGGTCACCGGCCAGCATCCGCTCCCGGTTGCTGCGCGGGTCCCCGGCGAAGAAGTCGGTCATCGGCGCGAGCCTAGCCGGGCCCCCGCCCCGGGTTTGGCGCGGATCAAGCGTGGGAGCACTCTGGCCAAGATCGTGACCGGCGTACTTACCGCATCATGGCGCGAACCCGTAGTCTCGTGGGACGGACGTCCGGCGGCTGGCGGAGCGCCAGAGAGCAGGCCCTCGGGGGCCGGAAGTAGGGAGTGCACCGTGGAACCCGGTGGTCAGTTGAACATGCAGGAGCTTCTGCAGCAGGCGCAGGCCATGCAGCAGCAGCTCTTCACCGCGCAGCGCGAGCTCGCGGAGGCCGAGGTGCAGGGCACCGCGGGCGGCGGGCTCGTCACGGCGACGGTCAACGGGCAGGGCGAGGTCACGGGCCTGGCGATCGATCCGAAGGCGATCGACGCCGACGACCCGGCCGACACGGCGGAGACGATCGCCGATCTCGTCCTGGCCGCGATCCGCGACGCCGGACGCGCGGTGCAGGAACTCCAGCAGGAGAAGATGGGGCCGCTCGCGCAGGGGCTCGGCGGCGGCATGCCCGGCGGCGGTCTCCCCGGAGGCGGTCTGCCCGGCGGCTTCCCGGGCCTCGGCGGCGGTGGCGGCCAGGGCGCCTGAGCGCGAGCGACCAGGAGAGCGGACGACTAGGAAAGGAGGGGTCCGTTGTACGAAGGGGTGGTCCAGAACCTCATCGACGAGCTGGGCAGGCTGCCCGGCGTCGGCCCCAAGAGCGCGCAGCGGATCGCCTTCCACCTGCTCGCCGCCGACCCGGCCGACGTCGAACGGCTCGGGAAGGCGCTCAAGGAGGTCAAGGACAAGGTCCGCTTCTGCAAGACGTGCGGGAACGTCGCGGAGGAGGAGGAGTGCCGGATCTGCCGGGACGCCCGCCGCGATCCGCACGTCATCTGCGTGGTGGAGGAGTCCAAGGACGTCGTCGCGATCGAGAAGACCCGCGAGTTCCGCGGCACCTACCACGTGCTCGGCGGCGCGATCAGCCCGATCGAGGGCGTCGGCCCGGACGACCTGCGCATCCGCGAGCTGATGCAGCGGCTCGCGGACGGGACGGTCACCGAGCTGATCCTCGCCACCGACCCGAACCTGGAGGGCGAGGCGACCGCGACGTACCTCGCCCGGCTCGTCAAGCCCATGGGCCTTACCGTCACCCGTCTGGCCAGCGGCCTGCCGGTGGGTGGCGACCTCGAGTACGCGGACGAGGTGACGCTGGGCCGCGCATTCGAAGGACGGAGGCTGCTCGATGTCTGACACCAACAGCCCGCAGGACTGGAACGCCCTCGCCGAGCGCGTGGCGTGCCATGTCGACAACTACCTGAACGGACTGGAGGCGGTCGCCCGCGGCGACGGCGGGCGGCACACGATCCCGCTCCTCCTCCTTGAGGTGTCGCAGGTCATCCTGGCCGGCGCGCAGCTCGGCGCCAGCGCCGACGTCATCCTCCCGGACAACTGGGAGCCCGAGGTCGGCGACGACCCGGACCTGGACGCCGTCCGGCAGGGCCTGTCGGAGCGCCTCGTCGCGCTGGACGAGTACGCCGAGGTCTTCGACCCGTACAAGGACACCGAGACCACCGCCTACCGCCTGTCGGACGACCTGGTCGACGTCGCCAGCGACCTCGTCCACGGGCTGCGGCACTACAACCAGGACCGTCCCCTGGAGGCCCTGTGGTGGTGGCAGTACTCCTACTTCAACCACTGGGGCAACCACGCCGGCGCCGCGCTGCGGGCCCTGCACGCGTTCGTCGCGAACGCCCGCCTGGACGTCGCTCCGGAGGCCGAGGCGGAGGCCGCGCCCGCCTAGCCGCGCGCGCCCGGCGGGAGGCTGCGCCCGTCTAGCCGGACGCGCCGGGGCTCACCGGCGCGTCCAGCGCCGCCGCGACGACCTCGGCCGCCTTCTCGACGTCGGGTCCGATCCGCCCGCCGTCGGGCTCGTCCCAGGCGAACACGCCGAGGTCGCCGTCCCAGACGACCTGGGCGGTGCGGCCCCGGTAGCCGACGTTCAGGACGCCGCCGTCCGGACGCGCCGCGGACATCTGCGGCGCGCGCCGCCGCAGTGCCGCGTACAGCGCATGCAGCGGCCCCCTGCGCACCCTCGGCAGCTCGTCGAACGCGCCCATCGGCTCTCCCATCAGCTCGGACACCACGGCGCGCGCCCGCGCCCGGCCCAGGCCGCGGACGCGCCGGATCACCGGCGGGCGGCACGAACCGGGCGCGCCGCCCACACCCCGCCGCTACATAGACGCTTTGCCCTACCTTGTGGTGGTCCGCCGGGAACATTCGCCTCGCGCGGACCCCCGGCGGCCTCCGGCAGTTACCTGGTCGTGATCCATCGGAGCGGGCTCGGTAGACTCGACGTCCGGTACGCCTGACCCCGATCCGAGGAGCGCCCACTCGTGGCTCTTGTCGTGCAGAAGTACGGTGGCTCCTCCGTCGCCGACGCCGATGGCGTCAAGCGGGTCGCCCAGCGCATCGTCGCAACGAAGAAGGCGGGCAACGACGTGGTCGTCGTCGTCTCCGCCATGGGCGACACGACGGATGATCTCATCGATATGGCCAAGCAGGTCAGCCCCCTGCCGCCGGGCCGTGAGCTGGACATGCTGCTCACCGCCGGCGAGCGGATCTCGATGGCGCTGCTGGCCATGGCCATCGCGAACCTGGGCCACGAGGCCCGCTCGTTCACCGGCTCCCAGGCCGGCGTGATCACCGACGGCTCGCATGGCAAAGCCAAGATCATCGACGTGACGCCGGGCCGGATAAGGACCGCGCTGGACGAGGGCTCGATCTGCATCGTGGCCGGCTTCCAGGGCGTCTCGCAGGGCACCAAGGACATCACCACGCTCGGCCGCGGCGGTTCCGACACCACCGCGGTGGCGCTCGCCGCCGCGCTGGACGGCGACGTCTGCGAGATCTACTCCGACGTCGACGGCGTCTTCACCGCCGACCCGCGCATCGTGCCCGCCGCCCGTAAGATCCCGAAGATCTCCTACGAGGAGATGCTGGAGATGGCGGCGAGCGGTGCGAAGATCCTGCACCTGCGCTGCGTGGAGTACGCGCGCCGCTACAACATCCCGATCCATGTGCGGTCCTCGTTCAGTCAGAAGGAGGGCACGTGGGTCGTCGACAGCAGCGAGATCGAAGGACAGGACATGGAGCAGGCGATCATCTCCGGCGTCGCGCACGACCGGAGCGAAGCCAAGATCACCGTGGTCGGGGTGCCCGACAAGGTGGGTGAGGCCGCCACGATCTTCTCGGTGCTGTCCGAGGCCGAGATCAACATCGACATGATCGTGCAGAACGTGTCGGCGGCGTCCACCGGGCGCACCGACATCTCGTTCACCCTGCCGTCCACCGACGGGCAGAGCGCGCTGACCGCGCTGAACAAGCTGAAGGAGCGGATCGGCTTCGAGTCGCTCCGCTACGACGACCGCATCGGCAAGGTGTCGCTGATCGGCGCCGGGATGCGCTCGCACCCCGGCGTGACCGCGAAGCTGTTCAGCGCGATCGCCGAGGCCGGGGTGAACATCGAGATGATCTCCACCTCGGAGATCCGGATCTCGGTCGTCGTCGCGCAGGACGACATCGACACCGCGGTCGCCGCCGCGCACCACGCCTTCGACCTGGACTCCGACCAGGTCGAGGCCGTCGTCTACGGCGGCACCGGCCGCTGACACCGCGCGGGCCGCGCCGTCCCGTACCGGGGCCGGCGCGGCCTTTCGCATGTCCGGGAGCCGGGCTGTTTCGCTGTGATTCCAGCGGGTGTGGGCCGTTTTGGGAACCGGGGGTGGACGGCGGTAGTTCTGTGGATGTGAGTGCGACGACGGGCTCCGCCTCCGGGCTGCCGACCCTCGCGGTCGCCGGCGCCACCGGGACGGTCGGTGCGGTGCTGCTCGACCTGCTGTCCATCCGCCGGGACGTCTACGGGGAGATCCGCCTCGCCGGGTCGGCGCGGTCCGCCGGGCGCGTGCTCCAGGTGCGCGGCGCGCCGGCCGAGGTCGTGCCGCTCGCGCCCGGAGTCTTCGCGGGCGCCGACGTCGCGATCTTCGCCGTGCCGGACGCGGTGGCCGCCGAATGGGCGCCGGTCGCGGCCGCCCGCGGCGCCGTGGCGGTCGACGCGTCGCGCGCGTTCCGGACCGCAGCGGACGTCCCGCTCGTCGTCCCGGAGGTGAACCCCGAGCGGGTCCGGGACCGGCCGCGCGGCATCGTCGCGGGCCCCGGCTGCGCGACCCTCACCATGATCGCCGCCGTCGGCGCGCTGCACGACCGGTACGGGCTCCGGGAGCTGGTCATCGCGTCCTACCAGGCGGCGTCCGGCGCCGGCCGGGACGGCGTCGACACCCTGTACGCGCAGCTGGAGAAGGTCGGCGGCGACCGCACGCTCGGCCACCGCCCCGGCGCGATGCGCGGCGCGGTCGGCGACCTCGGCCCGTTCCCTGCGCCGCTCGCGCTGAACGTCGTGCCCTGGGCGGGGACGGGCGAGGACGGCGGCTGGACGTCCGACGAGATCGCCCTCCGCGACGAGACCCGCCGCGTCCTCGGCCTGCCCGACCTGAAGGTGTCGGCGACCTGCGTCCGCGTCCCCGTCGTCATCGGGCACTCGATGGCCGTGCACGCCGTGTTCGAGGAGCCCGTCGACCAGCGGGAGGCGCAGGGGATCCTCGCCCGCTCGCCCGGCGTCGTGCTCTGCGACAACCCGGACACGCACGAGTTCCCGACGCCGTCCGACGCCGCCGGCACCGACCCGGTCTGGGCGGGCCGCGTCCGCCGTTCGCTCGACGACCCGCACGCGCTCGACCTGTTCCTGTCCGGGGACAACCTCCGCAAGGGCGCCGCGCTCAACACCGTCCAGACGGCCGAACTGGTCGCCGCCGAACTGACCGCCTGACCCCGGTCCGCCCCGGCGGGCGGCGTCCCGGCCGCGCCGGACGGCGGCCGGGGCATGAGCGGACGCCGCGGCAGGGATTTAAGGTGGCATGCGTGACCGAGACGAAGGCCGTGAAGTCCGAGCAGACGCGGGCCGTGATCGTCCAGACGGCGCTGCGCCTGTTCCGGGAGCGCGGATACGACGCGACGACGATGCGGGCGATCGCCAAGGAGGCGGGCGTCTCGGTCGGCAACGCCTACTACTACTTCGGGTCCAAGGAAGAGCTGATCCAGGCGTACTACGACGAGCTGCAGGACGAGCACGTCGCCGCCTGCCGGGCCGTCCTGGACACCGAGACGGAGTTCGCGGCCCGGCTGCTGGGCGTGCTGCGGGCCCGGGTCGACACGATGGTGCCGTACCACGAGTTCGCCGGGAAGTTCTTCAAGTTCGCCGCCGAGCCGACCAGCCCGCTCAACCCGTTCAGCGCCGAGTCGGGCCCGGCCCGCGAGTCGGCGGTCGCGATCTACCGCGAGGTCGTGGAGGGCTCCGATCTGAAGATCGACAAGGAGTTCCGGGCCGAGCTGCCCGAACTCCTGTGGATCTACTCGATGGGCATCGTCCTGTACTGGGTGCACGACAGCTCCCCCGGCTGCCGCAAGACCTACCTCCTCGTGGAGCGGACGGTCCCGCTCGTCAACCGCATGGTGGCGATGTCCCGGCTGCCGGGGTTCAAGTCGGTGACGCGGGAGCTCGTGGGCATCATCCGCGAGGTCCGCGCCTGACCCGGGCGGCACGGGGGACGCGGGTCAGCGGAAGGTGATGTCCCAGTGGTCCTTCTCGCGGGCGAAGAGCGTGCCGTCCGGTGACCGGTAGAGGCGGGCGCCGTCGCCCCGCCGGCCGGCGTACGGGTGGCGCTTGATCGCGGCGTCCACGCAGCGGGTGGGGGAGATGTCCAGCTTGTAGCCGTTCGCATGGCTGTAGGTGCCGCTCGCGTGGCCGTGCTCGGTGCCGCCGGTCACGGTGATCTTGCAGCCGCTCGACCTGGCGAAGCGGATCAGGCCCTTGACCGTCCCCCACCGGACGCCCTCGAAGGAGGTGCAGGTGCGGACCGTCCGGTCGGAGCAGCCGCCGGTCGAGCGCCACCGGATGCCGTTGCCGCGCAGCGTGTACTCGGCGAACCGCTGCTCCAGCCGCAGCGAGTCGGGCAGTTCCGGGAGGGCGCTCTGCTGCGGGGCGTCCTGCTTCGGGGCCTTCGGGGCGTCCGCCTGCGAGGCGTCCTGCGCGGACGCCGGTGTCGCGGGCTCCTCCTCCGCCGTGGCGGTCGATGACGGCGAGCTGGGCAGCTGCGGTGCGGTGAGCGGCGGCGGTGCGATGAGCGGCTCCGGTTCGGTGGGCGGCTGGGGTGCGGTCGGTGGCGGCGGTTCGGTGGGCGCGGCCTGCCGCTCCACCGGTTCGGGCGCCCTGCGCGCGTTCGCGGGCGCGCCGCCGGGAACCCGCGATGCCGGTGCGGACAGCAGAATCGCGTGCGGGGGAGCCTCGGCCGGTGCGGCCCGCCGGGCGCGAGGCGGGTCGTCGCTCGCCGACGCGGCGGCGGACGGGACGGGGGTGAGGGCCGTAGCGGCGGCGCCCAAGGCCATGACCAGCGCGGTCAGGCGGAAGGCGGGGCCGTGCGGCCTCGGTATTCGTTCACCGAAGGCGTGCTGGACGAGCGCATGGGCGTGCCGAAGACATGTCACTGGGATCCCCCCGATCGGTGTTCTCCTGTACCGGGGGGCGGGCCGGGGCCTGCCTGGCGGCCGCCGGCCGCTCGGAGGGATGCCCGAGGTTCGATCTTGTAAACCGGGGGCGGGCGGCCCGCGCCGCCCACCCCCGGGATAGATCACGACATACCGAGATGCTTCCGGGCGAAGCCGATCTCGGCGGCCATCTGGGTGATCCGCTCCTCGACGACGAGCGAGCCGTGCCCCGCGTCGTACCGGTACACCTCGTGCGGGAGGCCCAGCTCGGCGAGGCGGCCGAGGTAGTTGTCGATCTGCCGGATCGGGCAGCGCGGGTCGTTCTCCCCGGCCAGCACCAGCACCGGCGCCTTGACCGCCTCGACGTAGGTGATCGGGGACGACTCGCGGTAGCGGTCCGGGACCTCGTCCGGCGAGCCGCCGAACAGGGAGCGGTCGAACGCCTGGAGGCCCTCCATCTCGTCCTCGTACGCGGCGACGTAGTCGGCGACGGGGACGGCGGCGACGGCGACGCTCCAGTCGTCCGGCTGCGTGCCGATGCCGAGCAGGGTGAGGAAGCCGCCCCACGAGCCGCCCGTCAGGACGAGCCGGGCCGGGTCCGCGAGGCCCGACCCGACCGCCCAGTCGCGGACGGCCTTGATGTCCTCCAGCTCGGTGAGCCCGACGCGGCCCTCGATGGCGTCCCGCCACTGCGAGCCGTACCCGGTGGAGCCCCGGTAGTTGACGCGGACGACCGCGAACCCGTGGTCGACCCAGGCGGCGGCGACCGGCGTGAACGAGTCGTCGTCCTGCGCGGTCGGCCCGCCGTGGACGTCGAACACCGTCGGGTACGGGCGGTCGCCGTCCGGCTTGCTGACCAGCGCGTGGATGCGGCCGCCGGGGCCGTCCACCCACACGTCCTCGACCGGCACGGACGGCGGCGCGGCCGGTCCGGGCGGGGTGAGCACGACCGCGCCGGAGGTGGAGCGGATCACCGGCGGCTCGGCGGCCGACGACCAGGAGAACTCGACAGTCCCGTCCGGCCGGACGGCGGCCCCGCCGATCACGCCGCGCGGGGTGTCGATCCTGGTCAGCGAGCCGCCGTCCAGGTCGTAGCGGTACAGCTCGTCGCGCGCCTCGTGCGAGTGGGAGACCAGCAGCGCGGTGCCGTCGGGGTACCAGTCGGCGCCGATCTCGCCGGGCAGGTCGAGGACGATCTCCCGCTCGGTCCCGGCGACCGGGTCCCAGATGAGCATCTCGTCGCGGCCGCGCCGCTCATGGTTGACCAGCAGCCGCGAATCGCCGTCGACCGGGGCGAACCCGGCGCCGTAGACGCCCTTGCCGGGGCCGTCCCAGAGGTCGGCGACCACGGTCCCGTCGGGGCGCAGCACGCGCAGCGCCATGTGGCGGCTGTCGCCGTGCTCGCTGTGCCCGATCGCGATGAGGCTCTCGTCGCGGGACAGAGCGGCGATGTGCGCGTCCTCCGCGTGGTGGTAGAGCACCTCGGGCTCCGCGTCGGGGCGGCACAGGTGGACGGTGTTGCCGTCCTCGGTCGTCCGTCCGATGACGGCGAGGCCGCTACGGCCCAGGGACAGCCCGGACGGATACGACGGCTCCAGCCCTGGAACGGCCGGAGCGCTCTCCGCCTCCCCGAACCGTGCGCGGTTCCAGACGCCGAACTCGTCCCCGTCGGTGTCGGCGAACCACCACACCCACTCGCCGGCCGGGTCGATGGTGCCCATCCACGTGCCGTTGGGGCGGTCGGTCACCTGGCGCTGCGCGCCGGTGCCCCGGTCCCAGCTGTAGATCTCCCACGTCCCGGTCACGTTCGACCGGTAGAGGCTCCGGTCCGGGGCGTCACGCGCCCAGCGGGGCAGGCTCATCCGGGCGGCGCGGAACCGCGCCTTCCATCGCTCGTCATCGACCATGCCCACCAGTATCGCCGCCGATCAGCGGCACCGGGCCGGGCCGCGGCACGGGACGGTCAGGAGCTGGACAGGCGGCCGAGCAGCTCGTCGATGGCGGCGCGGACCTGCCGGTCCATCGCGCGCGCGAACCCCGCCTCGACCGACACCTGCGCGCCCGGACGCAGCTGGGCGAGGGTCTCGGTGAGCTCGCCGAGGTCCTGGTCGCCGACGTTCTTGACGACGTGCGCGGCGATCAGCCCGACGAACATGCCGGCGAGGTCGTCCATGCTGCGCTGGAGCTCCTTGGCCACCGACAGCACCGCGTCCAGCGGCACCCCGGCCCGGACGAGCGCGACGGTCGCGTCCAGCTGGCGGCGGCTCCAGTGGGTGACGCGGTCGCCGTCCACCTCGATGTGGCCGAGGGCGACCGCCCGCTCGACGGCGTCGGGGCCGACGGCCTCGCCGGGGAACAGCGCCGCCAGCTCCGCCAGCGTCATCGTGACCGGGACCTCGTTCGACCACGGCGTCGTGACGGCCTTCTCCACGCCGAGGACGGTGCCGATGTCGCGGCCCTGCTCCCACGCCGACAGCAGCTCGCGGATGCCCTCCAGGGTGTGGCCGCGTTCGAGCAGGTTCCCGATCATGCGGAGGCGGGCCAGATGGTCCTCGGAGTAGAGGCCGATGCGCCCCTCCCGGCGGGGCGGCGGCAGCAGCTTGCGCTCCTGGTAGTAGCGCAGCGTCCGCACGGGGACGCCGGCCGCCGCCGCGAGCTCGCCGATGCGGTACTCGCGGACGCCGTCGCCGGTCTGCTCGTCCGTCGCCTCTTCGTTCACGGGCGTCAGCATAGTTCGCGGCCGGAGACGGACAATCCGGTGCCGCCCGGCGGCGGAACGCGATCCCCGCCGCTCGCGTCTGACCTGCGTTTCACCCAGGCAGAGAAAGGCCGACCATGCCCAAGAGCCGTTCCACCGCACTCGCGCTGACCGTCCTGGTCGCCGCCTTCGGGCTGACCGCGTGCGGCGGCCAGAACCGGTGGTGCGAGCACGACGCGACCGACACCAAGGTCAGCGACAGCTACTGCAAGAGCAACACGCCCGGCTACGAGTGGGAGTCGGGCGGCGGCTCCAAGCACAAGTCCAAGCACAAGTCCAAGCACAAGAAGACGAGCAAGACCAAAACCCGCCAGTCAACTACTTGGCCCTGAGAGGACCGGGCTTGCCGGTTCGGTCCTTCGGACTTCGTTTGCGCTCCCGACTGCCCGTTACGGCGGGGCGGTCACGGGTCGCATCCACCAGCCCCGCACGCTATGCGGGGGCGGGTTGGGGCATGTTGACGAATACCCACGCCGAGCGTGCGCGGTCGCGCACGTTGATCCCGGCGACGATGTCGGCGGGCCCAGCGAGGCCGCACCGGCGACATGTGAAGTGGTCCCGGCTACGGCGGTTGCCGCGGTCGGTGTGGCCGCAGCGGGGGCAGCGCTGGGAGGTGTAGGCCGGATCCACCGCGATGAACGGCACCCCGTGTCGGCGTGCCTTGTAGGCGATGAACTCGCCGAGTTGGTGGAAGGGCCAGGATGACAGGCGTGCCCGCTGGTCGCGTGGAACCGTGACCCGTGCGCGGATCCCACTCAGTTCTTCGAGTGCGATGCCGCGTCCGGTGCGTGCCGCGACGGCGACGACCTGTTTGGCGATGGTGTGGTTGACGTGCCGGGCGTGCCTGGACTCCCGGCGGGCTCGTTTCTTCAGCAGCCGGGCCGCCGCGCGGGTGCGTTTGGCCTGGAGTTCGGCGCGTTTGCGGGCCTGCCAGCGCCGGTACCGGGAAAGGCGGCGGCCCTGGTGGTTGTCGCCGTCGCTGGTGGTGGCCAGGTTGACGATGCCGCGGTCCACCCCGATCCAGTCGGCGGGCTCGTAGACGTCCGGTTCGGGAACCTCGCAGGTGGCGAGCAGAAACCACTTCCCGTCCCGGTGGACCAGGTCCGACTCGCCTTTGCGGTGCGCGGCCAGCATCTTGGCCTGGTCGGGGGAGCAGGCGAACCTGAGGTTCTTGCACCGCCCGGCCACCGTCCAGATGCTGACGGTGCCCGCGTCCAACTGCCACGACAGGCACCGGTCATCGAAGGTGTGCGCGGCGTCCGGGCGGAACACGATCGGTTTGGACTCGGCCTTGCGGCGCCGCGCGGATGCCGGGCTGCCGAGGCGGCCGTTGCGGATGGTGGCCCGGAGGGTGGTGTAGGCGTCCACGACTCGTTTGATCACGTGCTGGGCGGCCTGGGCGCCGAGCCCGGCGGCTTTGAGGTCGCCGTAGCACAGCCTCCGCAAGGGCAGTTCACGGCCGCGCTGCCCGAACTCCTCGAAGGCCACGACCGCCACGTGGTTGGCGGCGGTGTTGACCTGGTGGAGGGTGTCGGCCAGCGCCGCCGCCTGCTCGGGCGTCGGCAGGAGCTTGACCTGCACCACCAATTTCACAGTCTGTGACTGTATCATTACAGTCTATCGGTTGGTGTGGAGTGGACCCTGGCGGCGCTGGACGCGCCGCGCGCGAGGGGAGTGATTCCTCCCAGCCCAAAGGACCGGGATTCCTCGCTAGAAGCCTGCTGAGGGCCGGGCACACATCGGCCTTGTCGAGGGCTAGGGGGCCCGCCGGGCGGCCCTGACCTTGCGCTGCCGGTGCCGCCGCCTCTCGTCCGCGACCTGGGCGCCCGCCTCGGCGGCGATCAGGTCGCGCAGCGAACGCGGCAGGATGTCCGATCGGGGAAGGGTGTCCCTGCGCCGGTCGATGAGCGGTGAACGCATCGGAATCTCCCTGGTGAGCGGTTGCCGTCCGGGATCAGGCCGCGGCGGTGCCGAGCCCCCGGTACGCCCGGGACACGGTGCTGAGCGCCCAGCGCATCCGGGCGCGGTAGATCTCGGGGTGGTCGCCCGCCTCCTGCGCGACGAGGGCGACGCAGCCGGAGCTGTCCCCGCCGCAGGCGCCGATCCGGTCGCGGATCGCCGCGCGGACCTGCTCGGCGGTGGGGCGGTCGGACTCCTGCAGCCCGCAGCAGAACAGGACTTCGGCCAGGTCGGAGGTGGTCATCGAGGTGAGGGTCGGCGTGTTCGACATCGTGTGCCTTCTTCCCGGGGAGGAGCCTCGGTCCCCTGCTGCCGGATACGACTCTGCCTCCAGCGCGAAGTAATCGCCATAGGGGAAAACCCCTAACCGCGGTGGGGTCATCCCCCGATCCGGGGGTTCCGGTCCGCGAATCCGCGGCCGAGTGCCGTCCGGAACGCGCGCACGGCCGGGTGGCCGCCGCCGCCCCGCCGGGACGCGGTGAACAGCCGCCGGGTCCGCTGCCGCGCCGGCAGCCGGACGACCGGCACCGTCGGCTGCTGCCCCGCCCACACCAGGCCGGGCAGCAGCGCCGCCGCGTGGCCGTGCTCCACCAGCCGCAGGTGGAGCAGCAGGTCGGTCGACTCGAACCGCACGTCCGGCTCGAACCCGGCCTCCCGGCACAGCCGCGTCGCCCAGTGCCGCGACGCCGTCCCGGGCGGCTCCAGGACCCACGGCACCCCCGCCGCCTTCCGCAACCCGCCGTCTCCCGCTCCGGCGCCGTCGGCGGGGAGGGCGAGGCGGATCTCGTCCTCGCCGAGCTCCTTGTACTCGACGCCCGCCGGGCGCGGTCCCGGCTCCCCCGGGTACTCCTCGGTGAGCACGAGGTCGAAGTCCCGTGCGAGCAGGGCGGGGAGCGCGCTCTCCGGCTCCCGCTGGGTGATCTCGATGCGCAGCCGCGGGTGGGCGGCGCGGAGCCGGGTCAGCGCGTCCGGGACGAGCGCGAGCGCCGCGGTCTGGAACGCGGCGACCCGCAGCACGCCCGTGAGGCCCTCCAGCGACGCCGCGAGGTCGGCCTCCGCGCGTTCGAGCCGCTCCAGCACCGCCTCGGTGTGCGCGACGAGGATCTCCGCCTGCGCGGTCAGCCGGACCCGGCGTCCCACCGGCTCCAGCAGCCGCACCCCCGCCTCCCGCTCCAGGACGGAGAGCTGCTGCGAGATCGACGACGGGCTGTACGACAGGGCCTCCGCCACGGCGGCGAGCGTCCCCCGGTGCTTCAGCTCGCGCAGCAGGCGCAGCCGGTGCAGATCCAGCAAGGCAGGCCCCATTCATCGGCTCGGCTGATGAACATCGCTCGAAAACATTCGCTGGACCGACCATAGACCGCTGCGGAAGCGTGGGTCCCATGGTCACCGCTCCCGCCCCGGCCCGCCGGTTCACCCGTCCCGCCGCCCGCGCCTGGACCTGCCCGCCCGCGCCGCACGGCGTAGCCGCCTTCCACCGGACGCTCCCCGGCCATGCCCCGACGCCGCTCGTGGAACTGCCGTCGCTGGCCGCCGACCTGGGCGTCCGCCGGCTCTTCGTGAAGGACGAGTCGTCCCGCCTCGGCCTCCCCGCCTTCAAGATCCTCGGCGCCTCGTGGGGGATCGCGCGGGCACTCCGCGACAGGTACCGGCTCCCGGACGCCTCGCTGGAGCGGCTGCGCGCGCGGGGCCCGGTCCGGCTCATCACGGCGACGGACGGCAACCACGGCCGCGCCGTGGCCGAGATGGCGCGGCTCCTCGGCGCGCCGGCCGACGTCTACGTCCCGTACGGCGTGCATCCCGCGGCGATGGCCGCGATCAAGGCGGCGGGCGCGGGCCTGACCGAGGTCCCCGGCCCCTACGACGAGGCGGTGCGGGCCGCCGCGAAGGAGGCCGCCGCCGACCCGTCGGCCCTGCTCGTCCAGGACACGGCCTGGCCCGGCTACGAACGCGTCCCCCGGTGGATCGTCGAGGGCTACTCCACCCTGTTCACCGAGATCGACGAGCAGCTGGCCGAGGCGGGTGCCGCGCCGGCGGGCCTGGTGGCCGTCCCAGTGGGCGTGGGCTCGCTCGCACAGGCGGCTGTGACCCACTACAGGTCGGGCCCGGCCCGGCCTACTGTCCTCTCTGTGGAGCCCGACGCCGCGCCCTGTGTGCTGGCGAGCCTTCACCACGGTGGGCCGCTGACCGTCGAGACGGGCTCGACCGCCATGGCGGGCCTCAACTGTGCGACGCCGTCCAGCCTGGCCTGGCCCGTCCTGCAGTCCGGCCTGGACGCGGCCGTGACCGTCACCGACCCCGAAACGGCCTGCGCCGCGCAGGACCTCGCTGCCCTCGGCCTGTCTGCGGGCCCGTGCGGAGCAGCTTCCCTAGCAGGAACCCGTATCGCCCTAGCCTCGCCCCACCGCCGCCACCTTGCCCCTGAGCACACCGAGACCGTCGTCCTGCTGAACACCGAGGGCCGAGCCGCAAACCCTTCCCTGCCCTGACCGGGCATGGGAGGTGCGTGGTGTCAGCTTCTTTCCAGTAGGCCGTCTAGGAGGGTTCGGCTGTCCTCAGGGGAGAGGGACGCTGCATGGAGGCGGTCCCAGGTGTTCTCGTAGGCGGCGGTCTCCATGGCCCTGGAGAGGTAGAGGGCGGTCGTCAGGAACTCGACGTAGACGACGTCCGGGATCTCCGCCTTCTCGAACAGCAGCATGGTGAAGGGCTGCTGGACGATCGGCGCCGCCGGGCTGCCGAGGGGGATGACCCTCAGCTGGCTTCCCGCCTGCTCGTTCGCGGCCGCCAGGCGTTCCAGCTGGCTGCGGACGGTGTCGCGGTCGCCCGTCAGCCGCCGCAGCGACGCCTCGTCGACCACGGCCGTGAACGTCCGGTGGACGGCGCGGTCGAACCGGCGGTTCATGAGGCGGACGTAGAGCCTCTCGTCGATCTCGGACGCGCCGGCCTGCAGGCTCCTGCTGCGCAGGCAGGCGCGCGCGTACTCCTCGGTCTGCAGCGCTTCGGGGATGCCGCCGGGGCTGTAGGCCCGGACGTGGTCGGCGTCCTCCTCCATGTCCAGGTACCGGTGCCGCCAGGACGGGACCATGTCGCCGTAGCGCCGCCATGACGCGCGCTCGGCGGCCTCCCGGGCGAGCCGGAGGAGGGGTTCGCGCTCGTCCTCGGCGACGCCGTAGAGAGCCAGCAGGTCGGCGACGTCCCGCTCCTTGACCGCCGCGCGCCCGAGCTCCATCCGGCTGATCTTCGAGGCGCTGCCCCGGATGAGGTATCCGGCGTCCTCGCGGGTGACGCCGCTCAGCACGCGCAGCCTGCGCAGTTCGGTGCCGAGGAGCAGGCGGCGCGCCATCGGCCCCCGGACGAGGCCGGTCGGCGGCTCCATGCCCTGCCCTGCGGTCAATGCGGCTCCAAGCTCTCGGACGAACTGCTGCCAGGGCGGACGTGGGCGCCGCGCACCGAGCATCCTACGCCGGAAACCGGCTCACGCGTGCAGATGCACGTGCATTTGAACAATCGAGCAATGCATGCACGTGCAGAGTGCCTTGCGGATGCACGAACGATGCAGGAGGATTGCGGGCGATTCGATGACCCTGACCGAAGGGTCGTCAAGACAGAAGTGGGCGGCCTCCCGTGGATCAGACAGGAGGCCGCCCTGGCCCGTCCCAGCAGTCGACGCAAGAGAAGGGCGTAGCTCATGAGGCTATCTCGGCGTGCTCGGAAGGAGCACGAACCCCCGGACGAGCCCGCGCGCTCACCCATGCGGTGGGCGCTGGTCCTGGCGCTCGTCCTCGGGCTGGCCGCCGCCGCCGCGTCCCGCCGGCATCGGGGCCGGCGCCACCGCGGGGCGCACCGCCACCGGCCCGCCGCGCACGATCACAGACTGGTGCCCAGAAGGGTGCGACGCCTGGCCCGCATCTGACCAGCGCCCGATCAGCGTCCAGCCGGTGTGCAGCCGGTGTCCGGAGTCGGCCTGGAGAGTCGGCTTGGACCTTTGTAGCGTGCTCTGTCGTTGAGCGGTTGGCGAGCGGGCACGCGTAGGCATCCGTACGGTGCTCGGGCGTTTCGAGGACGAAGCAGAGTCCATGGGACGCCCGAGGCGACGGATGCGGCGGCATCCGATCGAGATGACCAGATGCCGGGTCCCGTGCCGACGAGAGACGTTCTCCCCCGAGCGCCTCACGATGCAGCGATGCTGACAGTGCCGATGGTTACAGTGCGGATTGTTAAGGTGAGCGCGACATGGGCGAGGACGGGCGCGGCCGCGCGGACGGGCGCGGGCGCGAGTACCGGGTCGAGGAGCTGGCGGCCGAGGCGGGCGTGCCGGTCCGGACGCTGCGCTACTACCAGGAGCGGCGGCTGCTGCCCATGCCGCGCAGGCAGGGCCGGATCGCCCTCTACGACGACTCCCACCTGGAGCGGCTGCGCCTGATCGCGGACCTGCTCGACCGCGGGCACCGGCTGAGCGGCATCGGGGAGCTGCTCGCCGCGGCGGACGCGGGGCGCGGCGTCACCGAGCTGCTCGGCTTCGCGTGGGCGGCCGCCACCCCCTGGGCGGACCGGGCGCGGGCCGAGATCGCCATGGACGAGCTGACCGCGGCCTTCGAGGGCCGGCTGGCCCCGGAGCACATCGCGGAGGCGGTCGAGCTGGGGCACCTCACGGTGGCCGGCGACCGGGTCGTGATCAACAGCCCGCGGCTGTTCGACGCCGCCGTCCAGCTGGTGCGCGCCGGGATCCCGCTGCCCGCGATCCTCGCCATGAGCTGGGAGCTGGAGGCGGCGTTCGACCGGATGGCGTTCGGTTTCGTCCAGCTGGTCAGGGGGCATCTCCTGGACCGGCGGGACGGCGATCCGTCCCCGGCGGACCTGGACCGGCTCGCCGAGCTCGTGGCGCGGCTGCGCCCGATCGCCAGGACCGTCGCCGACGAGCATCTCGCCCGCGCGATGGACCGCCGGCTGACCAAGGACATTTCGGAAATCGGGCAGCGAATCCGGCCTACGCGCCGGTAACATACCCCTACCGCAGCCCCGCGGGATTGGTTACTCTCGGCCAACAGTCCCAGTCAGGACTGGGAGCGAGTCGTGAGGGGGTCGCACGGTGCCAGGGACGAACGACGGTCGGGCGGCGCTGTACCGGTTCCTCGCCGACCGGGCCGACGAGATCACCGCCGAGGTGGCCGGCGAGGTCGCCGCCCGCGTCCCCGCCTACACCCGGCTGGGCCCGGACGAGATCGCGAACCTCGTCACGGAGGCCATCGCGGTCTACTCCGGCGCCCGCGAGGCGCGCGCCGTGCTGCCGGTGTTCCGCGCGCTCGGCGCCGGCGAGGCGTGCGCCGGGCACGACGTCCGCCACTTCGAGTCGGCGCTGCGCACCGCCGCGCGCGTGCTCGTCCGCCGCACGGCCGGCGCGGCATCCCGCCTCTACCCGCCGACGGCCGAGTTCATCGCGGTCATGCGGACCGCGTTCACCGCCGAGAGCGCGATCGTCGAGGCCGCGATCGACGGCCACCGCCGCGCGACGCGCCCCGCCGTGGCGCGCCGCCTCTACCCGCTGCTCAGCGACAACTAGCCGCGCGACGACCTCCCTGACCGGGCGTGTGCGCCACGGCCCGGTCGGGGATGTCGTCCTTCCGCGGCTAGCGGTGCACGACGGCCCGCTCGTTCGGGACGCAGTGGGTCATCTTCAGGCCGCTGACGTCGCGGGACCCGTTCCTGCCGAGGTTCGCGAGCCGCTGCCCGTCCTCGTCGGTGAGGGTCTGGCCGGGCAGCGGGTCCAGGTGCTCGACGTCCTCCGGCTTGATGCCGAGGCCCTCGCCGACGCGCAGCCCGAGGTCGTCATCGACGAGCAGGAAATGCCACACCATCCGCTCCTGGACCGGACGCGCGCACTGCGAGATGAGATCCACGAAATTGTGGACGAGGTCGTCGCGCTCCCATTCCTCCATGAGGCAGTAGCGCTGGCCGGCCTGCTTGTAGTCGTTCGCCCGCGCGATGCGCATGCGGGTCAGCCGGCCCCGGATCTCCGGGCCCTGCTCGTCATGGGTCGGGTACTGGCCCTCGCGCAGCCCGCCCGTGATGGACGGCTCGTAGTTCACGTGCGGGTTCTCGCCGCCGCCGTCCACGTAGTACGCCATCTCGCCGTCGCGCTGGTTCGTCCGCACCTTCGCGCCCTTGGCCTGGTTGACGGGCAGTTGCAGGTAGTTGGGGCCGACGCGGTGGCGCTGGGTGTCGCTGTAGGAGAACGTCCGCCCGACGAGCATCTTGTCGTCGGAGAAGTCGAGGCCGTCCACCAGGACCCCGGTGCCGAAGGAGATCTGCTCGTTCTCGGCGAAGTTGTTGTCGACGTTCCGGTCCAGGACGATCCGGCCGACCGGCTTCGGCGGGAAGTCGTTCTCCGGCCACACCTTGGTGTCGTCGAGCGGGTCGAAGTCGAGTTCCGGATGCTCGTGGTCGTCCATCATCTGCACGACCAGCTCCCATTCCGGGAAGTCGCCGCGGTCGATGGCGTCGTGCAGGTCCTTCGTGGCGTGCCCGAGGTCGCCGGCCTGCACGTTGGCCGCGTCCTCCCCGGTCATGCTCCGCACGCCCTGTTTCGGGATCCAGTGGTACTTGACGAGCTTCGTCTCGCCCGTCGCGTTCACCCACTTGTAGGTGTTCACGCCGAAGCCCTGCATGTGCCGGTAGTCGGCCGGGATGCCGCGCGGGCTGAACAGGTTGACGAGCATGTGCATCGACTCGGGCGTCTGCGACATGAAGTCGAAGATGCGCGCCGGCTCCTGCCGGAACGTCACCGGGTCCGGCTTGAGGGCGTGGATGACGTCGGGGAACTTGATGGCGTCCCGGATGAAGAACACCGCCAGGTTGTTGCCGACGAGGTCCCAGTTGCCGTCCTCCGTGTAGAACTTGATGGCGAATCCGCGCGGGTCGCGGGCCGTTTCCGCGGAGTCCCGGCCGCCGATGACCGTGGAGAAGCGCAGCGCGATGGGGGTGCGCTTCCCGGCGCCCTGGAACAGCTTCGCGCGGGTGTAGGTCTCGATGGGCTCATCGCCCCATTTCCCGTACGCCTCGAAGAAGCCGTAGGACGTCACGCCGCGCGCGTGGACGACCCTTTCCGGGATCCGCTCCCGGTCGAAGTGGCTGATCTTCTCCAGGAACTGGTAGTTCTCCAGCGTGGCCGGGCCCCGGGATCCGACCGTCCGCTGGTTCTGGTTGTCGTAGACCGGGTGGCCCTGCCGGTTGGTCAGTACCGGACGATCGTCCCCCGGCTGCGGCCCCATGCTCGATACGTCCGTCACGACGCGCTCTCTCCTCTCCACCACTGCTTCGGGTGCGCACCTACCCGAAAAGGAGCAATTGAACGGCCCGGAACAGGTAAACCCCGGGATCACGCCGTCCCCGCTCGTCGGCAGGCCCAGGTGGGTCTGGGGGCGGGGTTTGCCATGGCTCAGGGCCGTGGAAAGGATGTGGCCGGTGATCCCCATTTACACGACCGACACGGTTCCCATCGACGGGAGCCCGCCGGTGACGCACGCCTGGCCCGTCTGGACCGTGGCGACGGACATCGGGCAGGGGCTTGAGTCGCTCGCCATGTCGGCGGCCTCGCGCGGTGCGCATGCCGTTGTCGGGCTGCGGTTCGCGACCTTCTCCAGCCACGTGATGGTGGACCGCTACGCGTTGATGGGGACCGCCGTCGTCCTGGGCGGCGACCCGGGGCCGCCGCCCGCGTGAGCCCGGCCGGTCAGGCGCGGAGGGCGGCGGTGAGGTCGTCCAGGTAGCGGGAGACGGGGCCGAGGGTGAGGACGCCGCTGCCTGCGCCCGCCAGTTCGCCGGCGGCAGGGGCCAGGGCGTCGTGGGCGCGCCGCATCGTCTCGCGGTCGTCCACGGCGAGGGCGGCGGTGGCGATCAGGCACCACAGGGCCTCGAACAGCAGGTCGTGCGGCGGGTCCGGGACGTCCCGGAGTGCGGCCGCGGACTCGTCCGGACGGCCGCGCGCCAGCAGCACCAGGGGACGGGCCCACGGCTGGTAAGGCCCCCAGTCGGCCGGGTCGGTCTGGGCGGGCTGCCGGTGCTGGACGCGCAGGCAGAGGAGCGCCAGCGGCAGGAGACCGTCCTCCAAGCCCGGCATGCCGGAGCCCCGCATGCGTTCGGCCGCGTCCCGGTAGGCCGCCTCGGCCTCGGCCATGGGGGCGCCGGACGCGGCGAGCCGCATCGCGCGGTACCAGGTGGTGAACACGCCCACCAGCGGACGTTCATGGTGCTCGGCCAGCCGTCCGGCGGCGGCCGCGTGCTCGTCGGCGCCGGCGAAGTCGGCGAGCGCGCCGCGCGCCTGGAGCCGGATGAGGTGCCCGAGCACCTCGTAGGTCGCGAGGTCGTGCCGGGCGGACAGCTCGACCAGCTCGGCGCCGATCGCGTCCCGCCGGGAGGCCAGGCCGGCGCGCTCGAAGGTCTGCATGTAGACGCCGTTCAGCGCGAAGGCGAGCAGCGCCGGGTCGTCCAGGCCGCGGGCGATCGCCTCCGCCTCCCGGGCCGCCTCGCGCGCCCGCGGCGTGCCGGTGCCGCGCGACTCCAGCGCGATCGTGGCCAGCAGCCGGGCCCGCGCGGCGGCGCGGCCCGGCGGGAGCGCGGCGAGGGTCCGCTCGGCCGCCGCCGCGACCTGGGCGGCCTGCCGCGGGTCGTCCGACCGGGTCCAGTTCGCCGGGACGTCGTACGCGCCGATGACCCGCGCGGTGAGGTCGGCGTCGCCGAGCTCCTCCGCCGCCAGGATCGCCGGCAGCCGCTGCTCGCGGGCCGCCTCCAGGCCCCCGCCGCCGGTCATCGCGAGGTTGCGCAGGATGCCCACGGTCGACTCCAGCCGGGCCCGCGCTCCGGTCGCCACCGTGCGGTCGTACGTCTCGGCCGCCTTCGCCCATACGCGCGTCGCCGCATCCTGGGCAGGGGCCAGGCGGTCGGCCTGGCGGAGGATGTCCTCCTCTAGGCGACGCAACTCCGGGCCTGGGTCGACCCCCAGTTGCTCTACGAGGAGGCCGCGCGCTCGGCGAAGCACTGCGAGCGCGTCGCCCTGACGGCCGGTGCGGTAGAGGGCCAGGGCCAGCAGGCGCCACGCGTCCTCCCGCCAAGGGTGCTCGGCGACGTGCGCGTCGAGGTCCGGGACGGCGTCGGCGGCGAGGCCCAGGGCTAGCAGTGCCTCCGCCCGCCGCTCGGCCGCGCGCAGCCGCAGCTCCGCCAGCCGGGACCGCTCCGCGCGCGCCCACGGCTCGTCGGCGAACTCGGCGTAGGCGGGTCCGCGCCACCAGCCGAGCGCCTCGTCCAGCGCGGCGAGCAGCTCGGACGCGGGACGGCCGGCCGGGGGACGGCCGTTCGCGGATCGGCCGGTCGCGGGACGGCCGGTCTCGGTCACGGCGTCCTCGAAGCGCCAGGCGTCCACCCCGTCCGGGCCGGGGCGCAGCGCGTACCCGGGGCCCTCGGTCACCAGCAGCCGGGACGGCGTCCGGGGCGGACGGCCGGGTTCCAGGACGCGCCGCAGCGCCGCCACGAAGGTACGGACCGCCCCGACCCCGTCCGAAGGGGGATCGATCCACAGGTCGTCCACCAGAAGGGACACCGGGACGACGCGTCCGCGCGCGATGATCAGCCGGGCCAGGACGGCGCGGTGCCGCGGCCCCTTCAAGGCGATGGTGTTCCCGTCGCCGTCCCAGGCCGTGACCGGCCCGAGTACCCCGAACAGGACGTCCACCCAAGCCACCGTATAGCGCGCTCATCGGATGCTCATTGGCGGCGGGCAACCTGAGGTCATGGCAAACATCAACGGATTCGAATACAAGCGCGTCCCCGTCGCGGACGGCGTCTCCCTGAACGTGGCCGTCGGCGGGTCGGGCTCGCCTATCGTCCTTCTGCACGGCTTCCCGCAGACCCACCTGATGTGGCGGCACGTCGCCCGCGACCTTGCCGCCGACCACACCGTCATCGTCCCCGACCTCCGTGGATACGGGGAGAGCGACAAGCCGGAAGGCGCCGACGCCGACTACTCCAAGCGGACCATGGCCGCCGACATCGTCGCCTTGGCCCGCGCCCTGGGCCACGAGCGGTTCGCGCTGGCCGGGCACGACCGCGGCGCCCTCGTCGCCTTCCGTGCCGGTCTCGACCACCCCGACACCATCACCCACCTGGCCATCCTGGACGTCCTGCCCACCCTGGACATGTGGGACGTCATGCACGGCACCACCGCCGCCGTCGGCTTCCACCTCTACCTGATGGCCCAGCCGCCCGGCCTCCCCGAGCAGCTGATCGCCGGCGCCCCGGACGCGTTCTTCGGCCACTTCCTCGACCTGTGGGCGAACGACCCGTCCGCGATCCCGCCGGACGTCCGCGCCGCCTACCTGGACGCCTGCCGCGCCGCGATCCCGTCGATCGTCGCCGACTACCGCGCGTCCGCCACGATCGACGTCGACCAGGACACGGCCGACCGCGACGCGGGCAACCGGCTGCGGATGCCCGTCACCGTCCTCCAGCAGGACTGGGGCGCCGCGCTCGGCTACGACGCCGTGGCCCTCTGGCGCGCCTGGGCGTCCGACCTCCACCACGCCACCGTGACCTGCGGCCACTTCATGGCCGAGGAGGACCCGGCGGAGATCGCGAAGTCCCTTCGCGCGCTGATGGCCCGCTAGGACGTCCGGGCGGCGTCGCAGCGCCCGGACGCCGAGCACGGGCCGCGCCCGGTGCAGGTCTGAACGATCAGCGCCGGGCGCGGCCCGTGCCGGTCGTCGCCGGAGACCCGGCGGCGGCCAGAGTTCCGCGAACCAGGGCGGTCACCAGGGCGGGCCGCCCTGCGTTGCCGCCCACACCCACACATAGAGGATGAATCCGAACGCCGCCAACCCCAGGAGCATCTCCCAGTTGAGCGGTGCGCTGTGTCCCCGTCTACGGGCCATGGTCATCGTCCGTTCGTCCGGTGGCGTCCCCGTCGACCGCTCGTGTAGCCGGACAATCGGCCCTTTAAGCCCAGTGAACGGCAAACAGCACCCTTCTCACTGGAAGTGCGCGTCTCACTGGAAGTACCTATCGAAACCCTGCGCGAGGGAGTCGGCCATGCGCTGCCGGAACGAGGCACTGGACATCTTGGCCGCGTCGCCCGCGTTCGCCATGTTGCCGCACTCGATGAACGCGGCCGGGACCGTGGACAGGTTCAGCCCGCCGAGGTCGTCGCGCCGGTCCAGGCCCTCCTTCCCGACGTAGGTGGCGAAGGGGAGGCCGGTCCCGGCGTGGAAGGCGTCGCGGATGTCCAGGCCCAGCCGGCGGGACGCGTCCACGATGCCCTTGTTCTCGCCGACCGGCGCCGGGACTATCACATGGAACCCGTGCCCGGACGCGGCGGCGCCGTCGGCGTGGATCGACAGCGCCGCGTCCGCGTGCAGCCGGTTGGCGGTCGCCGCGCGCTCCGTGATGCACGGCCCGACGCCGGTGTCGTTCTCGCGGGTCAGCGTGACCTTCGCGCCCTCGTCCCGCAGCCTGCGCGCGAGCCGGTTCGCCACGTCCCAGGTGAAGGCGTGCTCGGCGTAGCCATCGGGCGTGCTCGTCCCGACCGTGTTGCACGGCTTGCGGCCGTTCCCGATGAAGACCTGCTTGTTGATCACTTCCGGATGGGACGCGTTGCCGCCGTTGTGACCGGGGTCGAGCACGATCACCTTCCCGCTCACCGGCGACGCGGCGCGGGTGCCGGACGCGCTCGTCTTCGGCGTCCCGCCCGTCGGTGTGCCGCTCCCCGGCGTGCCTTCGCCGGACGTCCCGTTGTCCGACCCTCCGCCGCACCCGGCCAGCACCAACCCGACGCTCAGCGCCATCCCGGCCACGAGGCCGCTCCCGAACCACCGCACAAGCCCGCCTCCCCCGATGACCTGCTCGCCCTGATGCACTCAGAGTAACCGTGCGGGTTCGTTCCGGATTGGGCAGGTCGGTTCGGTGACGGCTCGCGCGCGCTTGGGACGCCGAAGCGGGACGTCCCCCCGAGGACGTCCCGCCACGTGTGCTCGTCGGTGCCGGCTAGCTCTTGGTGAACTGGGCGATGGCGCCGAGGACCACCGCGTCGGCGAGGAAGCCGATGTGGGTCTGGCAGGCGACGTAGTGGTTGTTCGCGCCGTCCAAGCGGGTGCTGGTGTAGGGGATGATGATGCCGTCGCACGGCGAGTACCAGGTGGCGTACTGCGTGCTGCCGGGCGTCTCGTCCCCCGCGCTGATCTGCTGGATGAAGGACGAGCCCGGGAGCATCTGGCGGCACGTCTCGAAGATGGTGCACGCGGTGGCGTACGTCGTCCCGTGGTTGGCGCCCGCGATCGACGCCAGGTGCGCCACGTTCGGGTTGCCGTTCAGGACCTTCAGGTAGTACTGGCTGACCAGGCCGCCCATGGAGTGGTTGACGATGTCGACCTGCGACGCGCCGGTCCGCGACTTCACCTGGTTCACGTACGACGCCAGCCCGGCGGCGTTCTGCTTGTTGTCGCCGTAGGAGTTGTACTCGTAGGCGAACAGCTGGTCGCTGCTGTAACCGGCGGCGCGGAACACCGACATGGCCGTGACCCAGTTGGACGCGCTGCCGGTGTAGCCGTGCACGAAGACGACGGGCCGCGGTCCGGCGGCGTTGGCCGGTGCCGCGAGGCCGAGCCCGAACGTCGCCAGCGCCGCGCAGAGCGCGATGAGCGACCCGAGGACCCGTTTCATGAAGCCTCCAGGGGTGGGGGGAACCGAACCCCTGAACTGTGACCCGGCGCGGCGCCGCACGCATCGGCGAAATCACCGGCCTTGACCGATCCGGCGGGGCGGCCGCGTTTCCCGGGGGGTGACCTCAGGCGGGCGTTGGGCGAGGTCTCAGATGGACCAGATGAGGCCCTTGGCGGTGCCTCCGGTGACCCGTCCCGTGCCGGTGCCGTGCTGGATGACCTGGAACCGGACCCGGCGGCCGTTGCCCACGACGTCCGCCGCCACGTCGTGATGCAGGAACGTCGCCCCGTCGAAGGCGACGTGCTCGGAGGTCGACCCGACCTCGACGCTGCCGTCGGAGTCGGCGCGCTCGATCACCCGCGCCTGGAGCCGCGTGCCCCGCGCCAGCCCCTCGACGCGGACGTTCGCGACGAGGGCGTACTGGGCGGGCCCTTCGATGAAGGACGGGCCGCCCGCGTTCCGGTGGTGGTGCGCCGAGTCGGAGTACTCGTCGTCCCAGCGGACCGTCACCCACTCGCCGGGCGGCAGGTCCTGCGCCGCGGCCATCCCGACGGACACGTAGTCCGGCGTGTCGCCGTCGCCGGAGCCGCCGCCGGAACCGGAGGCGGGCATCCCGGCCCGCACCCACGCGTACAGCTGGTCGCCGGGGCAGCTCGTGGCGTACACGTCCCGGTGCCCGAGCTTCTTCAGGCCGCCGCCCTTGCGGCGGACCGCCTCGTCGTAGACCGCCCGGATGGACCGCTTGGCCGCCGCGGTCGCGTCGCCGTCCCGTCCGATCATGCAAACGCCGATGCCGGACGAGTTGTGGCCCGGCGCGTGCGCGCCGACCGTCAGCCAGCCGCGCCCCTCGTAGATGCGGCCCTTGACGTCGACCAGGAAGTTGTAGCCGATGTCGGCCCAGCCGTTGCCGTCCATGTGGAAGTCCTGGATGGACCGCACCGTCTGCGTGGTGGGGCCTTCGGAGTAATGGACGACGAACTCGGTGCGGGCCCCCCACGAGACCGTCGAGCGGGACCGCGGAGCGCGGGCTCCCCACTCCTTCCGGCTGATGATGTCCACGGTCGGCCTCCATACGGATTCAGAACGTGACACGAGAGCCTAGGCCCCTTGTCCCCGGCTTTCATCTGGAACGGCTGGATACGCCTCTGGAGCGGGCGTGACGGGAGGTGTGGGGGCGAGCGCCCTCTTGAGTACAAACAGTGAACGGATGATTACGAAGAGGCTCGGACGGGCAGGTGGGGAAGGACGGCCTGCCTCGGCGACGGGCGGCCGCCGGTTTCGGGGAGGCGCCACATGGCCGGCCAGTCGGAGGGGACGACGCCAAGGGTTCGTGTGCTCCGGCTACTGCTCTGGTGGCCGCCCCTCTTCGCCCTCTGGATGCTGTTCGTCGGTGAATGGTCCTGGCTGAACGCCGTGTGGGGAGCGGCCATGGCGCTTGTAGCCGCGGTAAGCGCCTTGCTGGTCAGCGAGGAAGGGCTGCTGGACGCGCGCGGACGCTGGGCCTGGTGCCGCGAGCTCGGCGCGGCCACGGTCGCGATGGTCGTGGACTTCTCGATCGTCGTCCGCGTGCTCGCCGCGTCCGTCGCCACCGGACGGCGCGAAGTGGGCACCTTCCGGGAGGACGCGAGCGAGGCCGGCCACGGCCCCGTGCCCTCGGGACGCCGGGCCTGGGTGCAGCTGGTGGCCACCTGGTCACCGAACTGCTACGTCCTCGACATCTCACCCGAAACAGGACGGCGATTGCTCCACGACCTGCGACCGGACCGCCGATCGGAGCGTCCGTCGTGACCGCGACCCGGCCCCTGTTCCTCCTCGCGGCGGCCGTCCTCCTCGCCGGATGGCTGCCGCTGCTGGTCGTCGGCCTCCGCGCCAAGGCGATCGACGGCGTGGCCGCCCTCCAAGCGGTCGGAGCGCAGGCGACGCTGGTGCTGATCTGCCTCACCACCGGGCTGCAGCAGTCGTCCTTCTCCTCCCTCGCGCTGATCACCGCCGTCTGCGTCGTCGTCAGCGGCCTGGTCTTCGCCCGCTTCCTGGACCGGCTGCCGTGAGCGCCGCCGAAGTCGCCGCGCAGGTGCTGCTCTGGGCCGGGGTGGCCGCCCAGCTCGCGTGCTGCGTCGGCGTCTGGTGGATGCGCGACGTCTTCGACCGGCTGCACTACACCGCCGCGTCCGCCACCGTCGGACCGGCGCTCATCGGCACGTCCGTGGTGGTGACCGGCGGCGCGGGATCGGTGTCCAGCACGGTCGAGGTCGTCACCGCGGCCGCCGTGCTCCTTCTGCTCAGCCCAGTGGTCACCCACGCGGTCGGACGCGCGGCACGGCGCATGCTGCACGACCGCGAGGCCGGCTCATGACCGCCGCGGCGCTCACGACCGTCCTGCAGGCGATCGCGCTCACCCTCGCCGGCGTCCTGGCCGTGGGGACGGTGCTGGTCCGCGACCCGCTGCGCCAGGTCGTCGTCTTCAGCCTGTTCGGGCTGTCGCTCGTCATGGTGTTCGCGCTGCTGATGGCGCCGGACGTGGCGATCGCGGAGATCGCGGTGTCGTCGATCGGCGTTCCGATGGTGCTGCTGCCCGTCATCTACAAGACCCATGGCGGGGGAAAGGGATGAAGGCGCGGTGGCGGCGGGTGCTGGTGCTGCCCCCGCTCGCGGCGATCCTCAGCGTCCTCATCTGGGGCTACACCGGCCTTCCGGACTTCGGCGCCCGAATCGGCGAGTACGGCCGTCTCATCAACCAGAACGCCCAGGGGCAGCGCCACATCACCAACTTCGTGACCGCCGTGATGTTCGACTACCGCGGCATGGACACGATGATCGAGGAGTTCATCCTCTTCACGGCCGTGATGGGCCTCGTCCTGCTGCTGCGGTCGAGCCGCGAAGCCGCCACCGGACGTCCGCCCCCTGACAACGTCACCAGCGACGCCGTCCGCACCGTCGGCGGTGTGCTCGCTCCCGTGCTGCTGCTGTTCGGCCTGTGGGTGATCAGCTTCGGATACATCACTCCCGGCGGCGGGTTCCAGGGCGGAGTGCTCGCGTCCGGCGGCGCGCTGCTGCTGTGGCTGGCAGGCGGCCACCGCCAGTTCCGCCGCCTTGCGCCGACCACCCTGCTCGACGCGACCGAGGGGCTGGGTGCCGCCGCCTACGTGGCACTGGGTTTCCTGGGGCTGACCGCAGGCGCCGCCTTCCTGACGAACACCCTCCCCCTGGGGTCGGCCGGGACCCTCGCCTCCGGCGGTACGACCGCCGCTCTGAACTGGGCCGCCGGTGTAGAGGTCACAGCCGCCTTCGTCCTCATCTACCGCGAGTTCATCGAGGAGTACACGCAGCCGTCCGACGCCAGGGCGGACCAGTGATCTACTACCCGTACGTGGTCGCCGGGGTGCTGTTCGTCGCCGGCCTGTACGGGGTGGCGACCAGCCGGAGCTACATCCACCTCGGCGTGTGCCTGAACATCATGCAGTCGTCCACGTACCTGCTGCTGCTGGCGGTCGGCTACCGCAGCGGGGCGTCGCCACCCGTCACCAAGGGGCAGGCACCGGGCACACCGCTCACCGACCCGGTGGTCCAGGCCCTCACCCTCACCGACATCGTGGTGAGCGTCGTCGTCCTCGCGCTGGTCCTGTCCCTGGCCCTGCAGGCGCACCGGCACGCCGGGACGGTGGACCCGGAAGAGATGCGTCCGACCCGCGGATGAACCAGCTCGTTCCCCTCGCCGTCGCGCTGCCGCTGGTCTGCGCCGCGCTCCTGGCCGCCGTGGGCCAGCACCTGCCCCGCCTGCTCCCGGACGCGATCGCCATCGCCTGCGCCGCCGCCGTGACCGGCATGAGCCTGGCCCTCACCCTGCACTCGACCGACGGCACGATCGTCTACTGGTTCGGGGGCTGGTCTCCGGTCCAGGGCGGGTTTCCCTGGGGGATCGGCTTCGTCGTCGATCCGCTGGCCGCTGCGGAGGCGACCCTGGCGGCGGCGGCCGTCCTCGGTGCGCTGGTGTTCTCCTGGGGGCATTTCGAGAACATCCGCCATCTCTTCTACTCGCTGATGTTGGCCTTCCTTGCCGGCATGGTGGGGTTCGTTCTGTCCGGGGACCTGTTCAACATCTTCGTGTTCCTGGAGCTGATGAGCGTCGCTGCGTACGCGCTCAGCGGCTACCACGTGAAGCGTCCGGAAGTGCTGCAGGGCGCACTGGACTTCGCCATCCTCAACACCATCGGAACGCTGACCCTGCTGATGGGGATCGGCGTCCTCTACGGGCGGACCGGCAACCTCAACCTCGTCGGCATCGGCACGGCGCTGGAGCAGCATCACCCGTCCGGGCTGTTGGTGCTTGCGCTCACCTTCATCACGGTCGGATTCCTGGTGAAGGCGGGGACCGTCCCCTTCCACTTCTGGCTGACGGACGCCTACAGCGTGGCCACCGCCCCGGCAGCGGCCATCTTCACCGCCGTGATGAGCGACCTGGCGTACGACGTGTACTCCCGCGTCCACGCCACCGTCTTCGCCCCGACGCTCGGCGACGACGACGCCGTACGCCACGCGTTGCTGGGCCTGGCGCTGCTCAGCGCGGTCCTGGGCGCCGTCATGTGCTTCCTGGAAGCGGACCTGAAACGGCAGCTGGCGTTCATGACCGTCAGCAATGGCGGTGTGGTGCTGGCGGGCATTGCGATGCTTACGGCTGAGGGTCTGGCGGGCTCGGTCATGTACATCATCACCGCCGGCTTGTTGCGGGGCGCGCTGATGCTGTGCCTGGGAATGCTGATCGTGCGGCTGGGTTCGTCGGACGAGACGGTTTTGCATGGCCGTGGCCGCGCGGGTCCCTTTGCGCTGGCAGTGCTTCTGACCATTTGTGCTGCGGGTTTGGCGACCCCTCCCGGCTTCGGCCCGTTCCAATCCGCGACTCTTGTTTACGACGCGCTGGCAAGCGCCGGCTATGCGTGGGTGGCGCCTGTTCTGGCCGTCTGCATAGCGATCAGCGCGGCGGCGGTACTGCGTGCGGCGGCCCGCATCTTCCTGGGCTGGGGTCCCGCTGAGGATCCGACCCTGACCAGCCAGGAAACCGAACCCCATCGTGTCGACGGCCACCACCGCCTATGGCCTTTGATCGCGCCCTTGCTCCTGGCAGCCACCGGCTACTTCCTGGCCTTCACTCCTGACCTGCCTGCTCACGCGATAAAGGCGGCAGCCGACCTGCACGACCACGCGTCCCATGCCCGCCTGGTGACCCAAGGCATCGCACCGCCGCCTCGTCCTCTCCCCGAACACGACATCCCTTTGCGCGACTGGCTCTACGGGGCGCTCTCCTTCGCGGGGGCCTTCCTATGCGCGGCGGTCGGTCTCTGGTGGCAACGCCTTCCGACTCGCCTTCAAAAACCGCTACGGGCATGTAGCAGGCCGCCGATCATCGCGGTGAAGACCGTCCACAGCGGCAGCATCGGCGACTACACGACCTGGCTGATCGCGGCGACCGCAACCCTTGCTCTGGCCTGGGCCGCCACCCTCTGAGCGCCGCGGGTCTGTCGTCCGCTTGGGGTGGGACGGCCCGGTCGTCGTTGCCGTCGACCGAGCCGCCCTCGTGTCAGCGGAAGTGGTTCTCCTTCAGCTCGACGACCCAGGCGCGGCGTTCGGCGATCTTGCCGTCGCGCATGACGAACACCTCCGCCATGGACATGCGCATCTCGCCGCCCGCGGCCCGCTTCACCGTCCCGGTCATCTCCGCCATGACGACGTCGTCCTGCTCGACCATCCGGACGACCTCCAGGTGCGGAGGGTTGACGAACTCCGGCGGCCCGTCGATGGCCTTGTCGTAGGCGTCCTTGCCGGTCAGGTGGAAGCCGCCGAAGACCGTCCACTCGATGTCGTCGGTCAGGCAGGACAGGATCTGCGCGTGATCGTTCTTGCGGAAGCCGTCGATGTACCTGGTGACGGTGTCGGTGTTGCGTGACATGTCGGTCCTTCCCGGTTCGGGTGCGTTGCGGAGGCCGTCGGCCGTTGGCGGACGGCGCCCTCCCGAGTAGGTCGGAGCGCCCGAGGCATCCTCGACATCACTCTGGCGATCAGAAGCCGGTTTTTTGGTCGGTTGAGTGCGGCGTTGTCATTTGTCCGGCCGGGTCAGCGGCCTGTCAGCGGTTGGACTTCGCGCGTTCGTAGTGGCGGGCGGCTTTGGCGCGGTTGCCGCAGATGGCCATCGAGCACCAGCGGCGGGTGCCGCTCTTGGTCGCGTCGAAGAAGTACAGCACGCAGTCGGGATGCGCGCAGTGCTTGACGCGTGCGGGGGCCTCGGTCGTGAGCCGGAGGTAGTCGGTGGCGGCCAGCCAGGACGGAAGCCATGCGGGGTCGTCGGTCCGCGGATGCTCTTCCCGTCCGTTGGGGCCTAGCCGGTAGTGCAAGGCTCCGTGCTCAAGGACGTGGTTGAACGCGTCCACCGTTTCCGGGGACGGGTGTTCGGCGAGGAGCGCGTGAAGAATCTCGCGCGTCTCCACCGTGGCGTCGAGCGTCGCCCGGTCGGCCACAGCCCGATCGTCCAGCCCTGCCGAACGCAGCCAGATGGCCAGGCCGTCGGTGGAGTCGAGCAGGTCGCGATGGACGCGATCGTCCACCCACAAGGTGTTGACGAGGTCCAGGCTGAGCGGCTCCCCGACCAGCAGCCGAGGGTCCGCGCTCTCCTGCCGCTGCACACCGCGTTCCTGCTGCACGGTGCGGATTCTACCCACCTAACGCACCTTAGCCGGTTGACGATCATTTTATAACCGTCTATGTTTCGATAGACAGTTAGCCGAGCCTGGGCGTGCCGCCCGGGGGTTAGTGAGGTGCGTCATGGAGACAGCCGCCATCAAGGCACTGCAAACGGGACACGTCGGGCTGAACGTGAACGACCTGGACCGGTCGCTGCCCTTCTACCTGCGCGTTTTCGGATTCGAGGTCCAGGCGGAGAGCAAGGACCCGAGCCGCCGCTGGGCCTTCCTCGGACGGGACGGTCGGCTGGTGCTGACCCTGTGGGAGCAGAGCGACACCACGTTCGCGACCCGCTCGGCGGGCCTGCACCACCTGTCGTTCCAGGTCGAAACGATCGACGAGGTGATGGCCGCCGAACGGGTGCTGCGCGACCTGGGCGCCGAGCTCGTCCACGACGGCGTCGTCCCGCACGGCGAAGGCGTCTCGTCCGGCGGGATCTTCTTCACCGACCCCGACGGGACGCGCCTGGAGATCTACGTGCCCACCGGCGCCGACACCGCCCCCGCGCCCAGCGGGGCCGCCCCGACCTGCGGTTTCTTCTAGCACCTCACCCGGAAGGAGGCCGCTGTGGCGGTCGACGTCTACCACGAGGGCGAACGGGCCGCCCAGCGGCGCGCCGGTCTGCTCGACCAGGGCGGGTTCTCCGCACGCGCCATCCGTACGGAGATCCCTGAGGTGGCGCGGAAGTTCCTGCTCCAGCAGCCGATGCTGGTGCTCGGCGCCGCCGACACCGACGGACGGCTATGGGCGACGCTGCTCACCGGGCAGCCCGGCTTCCTGCACGCCGAGGACGCCGGCACGCTCACCATCGATGCCCGTCCTGGTGTTGGGGACCCGCTCTATGAGCGACTTCGCACCCCTGCGCCGGTCGGGATGCTCGCGATCGAACCGTCCCGGCATCGCCGGATGCGGCTGAACGGGCAGGCCGTACCTACCGAGCATGGCTTGCACGTCAAGCTCGATCAGGTGTACTCGAACTGCCCCAAGTACATCCAGAAACGGGAGCATGAGTGGGACCTGGCCACTGCTCCTGGACGTCCTCAACGTTCTGGAACCCTCACCAGCGACCAGCAGCGGTGGATCGGCGGTGCGGACACGTTCTTCATCGCCACCTCCGACAGAGAGGGCAACGCCGACGCCTCCCACCGCGGCGGCAACCCGGGATTCATCGAGGTGGTGTCGCCGACAGTGCTGCGCTGGCCCGACTATGTCGGCAACGCCATGTTCAACACGCTGGGCAATCTGGAGGTGAATCCGCGAGCTGGGCTCCTGCTCCCCGACTGGCGCACGGGTGCCGTCCTGCACCTGACCGGCACGGCCCGCACCGACTGGGATCCCGAGAACGCCGCCGCCGTGCCGGGCGCTGAACGACTGGTCGAATTCACCGTCACCGACGTCATCGAGATCGCCGACGCCGTCCCTCTCCGCTGGAGCGACGCCGTTTCTTCTCGCTTCAACCCGCCCGTCCTCCAGCGTCGGGACGGCTCGTGATCCGTTGTCTCAGGGATCACGAGCCGTCCTGAAGCGGAGACCTTCGGCGCGACGTCCCTACCCGTGGACGGCGTACGCCCGGATCACGGTCTGGTCGACGACACCCGCGACGGCCGTCCGCAGAGAGACGAAGCCCGCCTTCGGATTCGTCAAGGTCGCCGCCCAGGCATCGCCCTTGCGTGTCACCCCGACGGCCTTCCAGGTCTTGCCGTCATCGGACGAAGCCCACAGCTTCGGCTTGGCGGTGCCCGTGTGGTCGGTCGTCATGGTGATCTGCTGGCGAGCCCCTGCTCTGGCCCTTGACTGCGCGTCGAGCGGAGTGCGGAAGCTGAGGGACGGCAAGGCGATGACCTTGTCGTCCCGGACGGTGAAGTGCCAAACGGCGTGCTGGCGTACGGCGAGCGGCGAGAAGGGGGAGGCGCGCTTCTCGTCCACGGTGAGGCTGTACTTGCCCGGCTTCGGCACTGGCCATCCCCAGGCGGCGCCTGGGGCGTCGTAGGAGTAGACCGTCTTCCCGTTGGCGTCCCGCAGGACGGAGGTACCGGACGCCCCGGGGTACGGCGCCATGAAGCTCCTGCCCGCGCTCGTCGAATGCATCCCGATGGTCAGCGCCGGTTCCCCGCCCTCGTACTCGCCCCAGATGACGCGTCCGCTGCGGGGACTGAACGGGGCGGGGGTCAGGCGACGCTGGTACGAGCCCGGCTTAGCGAAGCGCTCACCGCGCGTCCAGATCTCCGTGGTGCCTTCCTCGAAGCCGCAGCCTGGCTCGGTGTTCATCCAGTCGATGTCCCACGCGATGCCGGGCGAGTAGTACTCGGTACGAGTGCCGGGTGCGGCACCCACTCCGGTGAAGAAGCCCATGGTGATGCCGCCGTCCGGCCAGGACGGCAGGGCATGACCGCCGACGCATGCCGGACTTCCCTCGGTCCCGTACGCGGTCTTCACCGCGGCCATGTCCTTGGTGCGGACTCTCAGTGTCGGCTTTTGCGGCACCCCGTCCGAGACCCGGCTCGCCACGTTGTAGACGTACGGGCTGCCGCTCTCGGCGCCCTTGCGGGTGAAGACGGCTTGGAGGTCGAGCGCCAGTCCCGGCATGGAACCGGTCGGCGTGATGTAGGCGTTCTTGATCGACATCATCGCCGACGTGACGACGGGCTGGCCTGCGATGTCCTGGACGATCCGCACGTCCCCATCGAGGAGGTCGGCATCGGTGCGATCGACCGTTGCCGTGATGGGCTTTGCGTTGCGCGCGTCGAGCAGGACCTTGGTGGCCTCATTGATCGTCACACTGGGCCGGTAGACGAGGGCCGACGACGTCTCACCATTCGCTTCAACAGTGCTGACACGGGTCAGCACCGCATACTGACCCGCCGGGACCTCCCCTTCGGCGTGGCCGTCCACCAGATCGGCGTAGAACGGCTCGTCTCCGGTGAGCGGGTACAGCAGAACACCCGTCTCGCTGGCCGGCTTGCCATGTCGATCAAGCACATCGAGCGTGACTCGGACCCCCGCTTCGGCGTTCAGCCGTCGTGCCTTCGCCGGGCGAGGCTCCCCCTTGCTCACGGCCTCGCCTCGCAGCCCGTGCGGATACCGCTCCCGAACGTCCTGCGAAATCTGCGGCGCCACCTGTGCGGTAGCCGCGACCTGACCTGCGCTCACCCGCTCCGGACCGCTCAGCACCCCCGCGCCCAGCGCCCCCGCCACGACGGCCGTGACCGCCGTAGCGCCCACGACCAGGCTC
>NZ_VCKZ01000314.1 GCF_005889745.1 Actinomadura geliboluensis | reverse complement strand
GCGGTGGGGGTGGTCGGCGAAGACGGCGAACGAGGCGAGCGCGTCCGTGGAGAGGCGGCTCAAGTCCATAGCTGTGAACTATAGCTGGATGGTTCGTTGATAGTTCTGCTTTAGGGGTGAAAGTCCGAGAGTTGAGGGCATGGACATCGAACCTCGGCTCGGCATTGATTTCGGCCGGGTCGTACACGGGGGCCTGCGGGCGCCCGGCGACGACGACACCGTGTTCTTGGACGGCACTTTCGAGGACGCCATGGCGTCACCGGCGACCGAAGGCGTCTACGAGGTGCTGCCGGGACTCATCGCCGCATTCGAAGGGCGCGCCTGGATCATCTCCAAGTGCGGTGAGCGCATCCAGAAACGGACGCTGGCGTGGCTCGACCACCATGACTTCTACGCCAGGACGGGCCTGCCGAGGGAGAACGTCCGCTTCTGCCGGAAGCGGGCGGACAAGGCCGGCCACTGCGCGGAACTCGGCATCACCCACATGATCGACGACCGGCTGGACGTGCATCGGGCCATTCGCGACCTCGTCCCCTACCGGTACCTGTTCGGGGCGGAGAAAGGCCCGGAATGGGTGCGGCTCCTGCCCGACTGGGCTGCCGCGGAGATCATTCGCGCAGATATTCCGGCGGGACGGCGTCGGTCAGCCACACGCCGTTCGCGCTGACCCGGAACTCGTGCCCGTCCGCGGCCATCCGCCCTGATTCGACGACGAGGACGACGGGCCGGCCGCGGCGGGCGCCGACGCGCCGGGCCGTTTCGCGGTCGGGGGACAGGTGCACGGCGTGCCGGCCCATCGGCAGGAGTCCGTCGCGCAGGATCGCGGCGACGGACGCGCCCACCGTGCCGTGGTAAAGAAATTCCGGCGGGGACACCGCCGGCAGTTTCAGGTCGACGGGGACGGAATGGCCCTGGACGGCCCTGATCCGGTCTCCGTCCATTTCGTAACGCTTCTTGTCGTTGACGTTCACCACGTGTTCCAGTTCGGAACGCGTCAACGCGAAGCCGTGCCGGGCCGCGGCGGCGAGGAGCTCGGGGACGTCCGCCCAGCCTTCGGGGTCGAGCGTGAGCCCGATCCGCTCGGGGCGGTGCCGCAGATGCTTGGCGAGATACTTCGAGATCTTCACCACGCGGCGGTCGTCCATGGGCCCGGACATGCGTCGGGGCCGGCGCGCGGAACGGCCGGCCCCTCGCGTGCGGTCCTACTTGGCCTGCAGGGCGGCGGCCTGCTTGGCGATCGCCGACTTGCGGTTGGCGGCCTGGTTCTTGTGGATGACGCCCTTGCTGACGGCCTTGTCCAGCTTGCGCGCCGCGCTGCGCTGCGCCTCGGCGGCCGCGTCGGCGTTGCCGGCCTCGGCGGCCTCGCGGAACTTGCGGATCGCCGTCTTCAGCTCGGACTTGACGGCCTTGTTGCGCAGGCGGGCCTTCTCGTTCTGCTTGTTGCGCTTGATCTGGGACTTGATGTTAGCCACGTCGTAGTGCCTCAGCTTGGTTGCGATCCTGGCCTGCCACCGGCAGGTTCTGACGAATGTCTGGACGGGGGCGGGACGGTGCCCCCGGGGCACGACGCTACGCCACACGCAGTCGCACAGCTTACCAATCACCGGGGCCCGCCCCAAACCGGGCCGTGCACGGAGCACCGCGCCCGGCATGGGACTATGGAAGCACACATATCCATGTCCACCAGTGAGTTTTGCGAACGGACCCCGGTGCCAGCGCCCCAGCCTGACAAGACCGATCCCGCGATCATCCGCAACTTCTGCATCATCGCGCACATCGACCACGGCAAGTCGACCCTCGCGGACCGGATGCTGCAGCTGACGGGTGTCGTCGAGGACCGACAGATGCGCGCCCAGTACCTCGACCGCATGGACATCGAGCGCGAGCGCGGCATCACGATCAAGAGCCAGGCCGTCCGGCTGCCCTGGACGGCCGGCGGCGTCGACCACGTCCTCAACCTGATCGACACGCCCGGCCACGTCGACTTCTCCTACGAGGTGTCGCGGTCGCTGGCGGCGTGCGAGGGCGCGGTCCTGCTGGTGGACGCGGCGCAGGGCATCGAGGCGCAGACGCTCGCGAACCTGTACCTGGCGCTCGAGGCGGACCTGCACCTGATCCCGGTGCTGAACAAGATCGACCTGCCGGCGGCGCAGCCGGACAAGTACGCCGAGGAGCTGGCCGGGATCATCGGCTGCGAGCCGTCGGACGTGCTGCGCGTGTCGGGCAAGACCGGCGAGGGCGTCCGCGAGCTGCTCGACAAGATCGTGGCGGAGGTGCCGGCGCCGGTCGGCGACCCGGACGGGCCCGCCCGCGCGCTCATCTTCGACTCGGTGTACGACACCTACCGGGGCGTCGTCACCTATGTCCGGATCGTGGACGGGCGGCTGTCCCGCCGCGAGAAGAGCCTGATGATGTCGACCGGGGCGGCGCACGAGACGCTGGAGGTCGGCGTGATCTCCCCGGAGCCGAAGGCCGTGCAGGGCCTCGGCGTCGGCGAGGTCGGCTACCTGATCACCGGGGTGAAGGACGTCCGGCAGGCGCGGGTCGGCGACACCGTGACCGGCGCGTCCCGGCAGGCGTCCGAGGCGCTCGGCGGGTACCGCGACCCGAAGCCGATGGTGTTCTCCGGCCTGTACCCGGTGGACGGCGACCAGTACCCGGAGTTGCGCGACGCGCTCGACAAGCTGCGGCTGAACGACGCCGCGCTGGTCTACGAGCCGGAGACGTCGGCGGCGCTCGGGTTCGGGTTCCGCTGCGGCTTCCTCGGCCTCCTGCACATGGAGATCGTCCGGGAGCGGCTGGAGCGGGAGTTCAACCTCTCGCTGATCTCGACCGCGCCGAACGTCGTGTACCGGGTCGTCATGGAGGACGGGACGGAGCACACCGTCACCAACCCCAGCGAGTTCCCCGAGGGCAAGATCGGCGCCGTCTACGAGCCGGTGGTGAAGGCGACGCTGCTGTCCCCGTCCGAGCACATCGGCGCGATCATGGAGCTGTGCCAGGGCCGCCGCGGCGTGCTGCTCGGCATGGACTACCTGTCGGAGGACCGCGTCGAGATCCGCTACACGCTGCCGCTCGCCGAGATCATCTTCGACTTCTTCGACCAGTTGAAGTCGCGGACGCGCGGGTACGCCTCGCTCGACTACGAGCCCAGCGGCGAGCAGGAGTCCGACCTCGTGAAGGTCGACATCCTGCTGCAGGGCGAGTCGGTGGACGCGTTCAGCCAGATCGTCCACCGGGAGAAGTCCCGCGAGTACGGGCTGATGATGACCTCCAAGCTGAAGGAGCTCATCCCCCGGCAGCAGTACGAGGTGCCCATCCAGGCCGCGATCGGCGCCCGGATCATCGCCCGTGAGAACATCCGCGCCATCCGCAAGGACGTCCTCGCCAAGTGCTACGGCGGCGACATCTCCCGCAAGCGCAAGCTGCTGGAGAAGCAGAAGGAGGGCAAGAAGCGGATGAAGACCATCGGGCGGGTGGACGTCCCGCAGGAGGCCTTCGTCGCCGCGCTGTCCACCGGTGGTGGCGGCGGCGACGCCGACAAGGGCAAGAAGTAGGCCGCGCCCTCCTCAGGCCCGGCCTACTTCAGGATGGGCCACGCCACCACGGCGGGGACGCGGCGGAACTCGCCGCGGTTCGCGGCGCGCCCCGCGTAGACGAGGAAGAACATCACGGCGGCCGTGAACAGCAGCGGCACCCAGATGAGGACGTCGACGGCCAGGGACAGCAGGCCGAAGACGAACCATACGGCGATCGCGGCGATGCCCATGTTGAGGCCCTGCGCTGCGTGGCGCCGCACGAACGGTGACCCGGCCTTGCCGAAGTAGACGATGGCCGGTGCGATGGCGCCGACGAGGAACTGGCCCACGTACGCCATGAGCGCCCACGTCCGGTCGTCGTCGCCGCCCGGCCCCTGGCCGCTGTGCATCTGCCCCGGCATCTGGACGGTGCCTCCGCCCTGCTGGGGCTGCTGCCAGGCCGCGCTGGGCTGCTGCTGGGGCTGCTGCCCCTGCTGGGGTTGCTGCCACATGTTCCCTGGCTGCTGCCAGGGCGCCTGGGGCTGAGCCTGCTGCTGGGGCTGCTGCCAGCCCTGGCCGGGCTGCTGACCTTGACCGGGCGACGGGGGAGGCCCGTAGGCCATGGCGGACGTCCTCTCCTTAGTTCGCTGCGCGTTCGCTGTGCGAGGGTGCGAAAGTGCGAGCCATTGCGCGAAGTGTATGACTCTTAGGACGCTCGGTAAGTTCGAACCGGTTCCCCCGGATCGCCCGGCCCGTGGCCGTTTCACGCCACAGGCCGGACCGCGAGCCGGAGTCAGGGGCGCCACACGACGGCGGACGGGGCCGTCCGGGTGAGCGTGACCGAGCCCGTCCAGGCGATGGACGACGGCTGCGGCAGGTACGCCTCGTCCAGGAAGAACCCCCGGTTGACGGACGTGACCGTCGCGGCGGCGCCGTTGTCGCCGAACCCGGTCGGCCGCCGCAGCGCCTCGATGCTCGCGATGTCGGCGACCCGCGTCCCAGTGGGCAGTTCGACGGTGGTGGCGACGGCGCCGTCCCGGTCGATCGACCAGGTCGGATCGCCGTGGTCGGACGTGTACAGCACGTACGGGTCGTCCTTCAGCCGGACTCCGAGCGCCACTCCTGGCACCGACCCGATCCCGGTCGCGGCCCCCGTCGTCTTGGCGAACTCCACGAACAGGTACGAGCGCTGGTCGCCGACCTCCCGCGTCGCCGGGTCGGACGGGTTCTCGATCTTGCCCTCGCGCACCATCTCCTGCGCCGCGACCCGGTACGTCCACGGCTCGCGGTCCATGACGGCCTCGCGGGCGCGGTCCTCCGGCCGCGTCCGGGACGCGTCGAGGAGGAAGCGCAGCGGCGGGTCCGGCGAGATCACGTCGCACATGTTGTTGTTCGACGTGCAGGTCTGCAGCACCGGGTGGTCGCCCTCGTAGCGGCCGGTGAACTTCAGCGTCAGGTGCAGGGGCGCCTGGTAGACGGCGGTGCCGGCCACCCGGTTCCCGGCCGCGTCGACCTCGACGCGGTACACCCATTCGATGTCGGTGGTCCGTCCCCAGCGGGCCATCAGCGCGGGCGTGTCGGTGCCGCCGTCCTCGTTGCTCCACACCACCGAGTACTCGATGACGCGGTGCCCCGGCGTCGCGGCGGGCCGTGTCTCGTGCCAGGCGATCAGCGGGGTGTCGGTGGCCGCGTTCTGGTACGGGTCGCCGAACGGCCAGCCGGTCCGGCCGACGACGATGGGCGCGTGGCGCAGGGCGAGCGCGCCGGCCTCCGGCATCCGGACGCGGGCTTGGCTGAGAGTGACGCGGCGAGCGGCGGGCGCGCTCCCCTTCGCGAAGCGAAGCGTGACCGTGTGGCGCCCCTTCCCGACACGCCCGAGCCCGAGGCTCCGGGGGATCGGGTCGGACGAGGGGACGACGAGGTCGGTCACATGGCGCCCGTCCACCGCGACCGACACCACGGCGGACTCGGCGCCCTTGCGGACCCACGAGACGCCCGGAGCGGACGCGGCGAAGGAGATCACGGCCTCCCCGTCCCGGCGGGCGGTGAACGGCAGCGTCCGGGCGGGGCCGCCGCGGTGGACGGTGATCGTACCGCTGGCGAGGGCGGCGTGAGCGGGCAGCGGAGCGAGGGTGAGGGGAGCACCGGCGAGGGCGGCGCCGGTGACGGCGAGCACGGCATGACGCGCACGGCTTCTCATGATCGGGAAAGGTACGGCGCCGGGGTCGCGTTCCGGTGACGGCCCGGTCGCCCGCGGGTGTCGGCTCCGTGAGCCCTCAGGCCCGGCTGCGGTGCAGCGGCGCGAGCGCGGCCAGCGCCGCCGGCTGCTGCAGCGACACGGCCGTGAACCGCTCCGCCTCTCCGGCCCCCTCGCAGTGCCGGTCGGGCCCGTAGAGGGTGAGCCCCGACGCGGCCAGCCGGACCGCGCGGCCCCGCCGGACGACGTCGTGGCCCAGCTCCCGCAGCAGCGCGACCACGTCGCCCGCGGGCTCGTCGAGCAAGTCGACGCCGTCCAGCCGGAACCGCATCTCGGGGTTGCCGCTCCAGCCGGGCGACCGCGTCCCGCAGATCTCGGCGAGCCGCTCCACGCCGTCCTCGCCCCGGTCGGTGGACAGCGCCAGCGTCCCGCGTCCCACCCGCACACTGCGGTGGTCGGCCCACCCGCACAGCAGCGACGCCTTCGGCGGGCGGGTGCCGCAGTGCTCGGCGACCCCGTCGAGCGCCGTCCACGCGTCGGGCGCCAGGGTGGAGAACAGCAGGCTCGCGTCCGGCAGCAGCGCCCCGCGGCCCGGCTCCAGCGTGACCACGAAGGGCGCGACCCGGCCCGGGAACCGCGCCGGGTCGGCCTCCCGGAGCGTGACGAGCCCCTCCCACGCGACCGGCTCGTCCACCGCGAACCAGGTGATCACGGCCTCCACGCCGAGGTCGCGGAACGTCGCGTCGGTCAGCCGTTCGGCGACCGCCTCGCGCAGCCCCTCCGCGGTCTCGGCGAGGCGGCGGCGCCACCACGGGGGCTCCGGCTCGGCGGGGGCGCCCGTCGACCAGCGCGTCCCCGGGCCGGGCAGGCCGGAACGCCGCTCGCCGCCGGCGCCGTCGACCACCGTGCAGTGCCAGCCGTCCGGCCCGCCCTGCAGCAGCACCCGCGCCGGCGCCCGTCCACGCTCGGTCGCACCCTCGTCCACCATCCCGTTGACACTATCCACCCAAGAGGGGCGGCACGCTGCATTCCGGCCGTCCGGCGCGTGGTTTCCGGACGACACGGCGGCGGTTGCTCGACCTGGGCCCGTATGTAGGTACGGTCGGAACAGCGGCCAGACGGTCTGACCCGACCTCCCGGAGGTAGCGTGACCCACCCCGAGCAGGTACTGCGTTCTGCGAAGGAACGGGAAACGGTGAACGGCGCCGTCCGCGCGCTGCGCTCCGCCGCCCCCGACGGCTGGGAGCGGCTCGACTTCGCGTTCCGCGCGACCGTCGGCATCGACAGCGCCTCGCTGGAGGTCGAGGACGCCGATGGCGGCCGCCGCACCGCCGTCCCGCCCGGGCAGGCCATCGGCAGGATGGACGAGTTGCGCCGCGTCATGTACCGCGCCGGCAAGGGCGCCTGGTTCACCGCCCGCCTCCAGATCGAGCGCTCCGGCCGGTTCAGCGCCGAATTCGACTACGACGGCGAACCGGACTTCACCCCGCCCCTCACCGCCTCCGCCTACGCCCAGGACCTCGACCGCTTCCCCCGCACGGCCGCCCACATCCCTGACTGGCTCCGCGCGAAGCTCGACGAGTCCTGAGCAGGCGGTCGGGCGGGGCAGACTTGAAGGGTGCCCTCGACGCTTCCCGACGGAGATCCCGTACCGGCCGACGGCGCGCTGCCCGGCAGTGCGCTGGACGGCCTGGGGGACCGCCCGTTCGCCTTCTACGTCCATGTGCCCTTCTGCGTGACGCGGTGCGGGTACTGCGACTTCAACACCTACACGGCGACGGAGCTGGGTCCGGGGGCGAGCCGCGACTCCTACGCCGACACCGCCATCGGCGAGGTGCGGATGGCCCGGCGCGTCCTCGGTGACGCGGATCTCCCCGTGGAGACGGTCTTCGTGGGCGGCGGTACGCCGACGCTGCTCCCGCCGGGCGACCTGGGGCGCGTCCTGGACGCCATCGACGCCGAGTTCGGGCTCGCTCCGGGCGCGGAGGTGACGACGGAGGCCAACCCCGAGTCGGTGGACGAGGCGTACGTGGCCAAGCTCCGGGAGGCCGGGTTCACCCGCATCTCCTACGGGATGCAGAGCGCGCGCGAGCACGTCCTGGCGGTGCTGGAGCGCACCCACACACCCGGGCGCGTCCCGCAGGTCGTCGAGTGGACGCGCAAGGCGGGCTTCGAGCACGTCAACCTCGACCTCATCTACGGGACGCCGGGGGAGACCGACGACGACTGGAGGGCCTCCCTGGAGGCGGCCCTCGCGTCCGAGCCCGACCATGTGTCGGCGTACGCGCTGATCGTCGAGGAGGGCACCCGCCTGGCCGCCCAGGTGCGGCGGGGCGAGTTGACCGCGCCGGACGACGACGCCATGGCCGACCGCTACCTCATCGCCGACGAGATGCTCGGCGGCCACGGCCTGCACTGGTACGAGATCTCCAACTGGGCGTCCGACCCGGCCGCCGCCTGCCGCCACAACATGCTCTATTGGACGGGCGCCGACTGGTGGGGCGTTGGCCCGGGGGCGCACAGCCACGTCGGTGGAACCCGCTGGTGGAACGTCAAGCACCCTGCCGCCTACGCGTCCCGCCTGGCCGAGGGCACGACCCCGGCCCATGCCAGGGAGATCCTCACCGACGACGACCGCCACATCGAGCGCGTCATGCTCGAACTACGCCTCGCCCAGGGCTGCCCCACGACCCTCCTGGACGACAAGGCCATCCGCAGAGCGATCGACGAGGGCCTGCTAGAAGCGGCCCCCTACACAGAGGGCCGAGCCGTCCTGACCCTCAAGGGCCGCCTCCTGGCCGACGCCGTAGTCCGCGACCTCACCTAGCAGCGAACCCCGGCCACCGACCACGGGCAGGCACGCGGAGCGAGCGCCGGCGAGCGCAGCGGGCCTGCCCGCCGAGCCGGTCGACCGCAGCGCCACGAGGAGACCCCGCACGGTCACAAGAACCAGAACCGTGGCGTGAGGATCGACCGGCTCGCAACGGGGGTTCCAGGGGGTCGCCCCCCTGGGTCACACAGTCACGAAGTCGATCAGTTCCTCCACCCGGCCCAGAAGGGCGGGTTCCAGGTCGGTGTAGCTGTTGACCGAGTTCAGGATCCGCTTCCAGGCGGCGCCGGTGTCGTCGCCCCAGCCGAGTTCGGCGATGACGCCCTCCTTCCACGGGATGCCGCGGGGGATGCGGGGCCAGGCGCGGATGCCGACGGCGGCGGGCTTCACCGCCTCCCAGATGTCGATGAACGGGTGGCCGGTGATCAGGACGTGCGGGGACGACACCCGCGCGGCGATCCGGGACTCCTTGGAGCCCTCCACCAGGTGGTCGACCAGGACGCCGAGGCGGCGGTCGGCGTCCGGGCCGAACTCCTCGACGATCGCGGGCAGGTCGTCGACGCCTTCGAGGTACTCCACGACGACGCCTTCGACGCGCAGGTCGTGGCCCCAGATCTTCTCGACCAGCTCGGCGTCGTGGACGCCCTCCACGTAGATGCGGCTCTCCTTGGCGACCTGGGCGCGCAGCCCCTGGACGGCGATCGAGCCGGACGCCGACCGCGCCGGCCCCTTGGGCGCCGCGGCGGGCCTGACCAGGGTGACCGGCTTGCCGTCGATCAGGAAGCCCGCCTTCGCCAGCGGGAACACGCGCCGCTTGCCGAACCGGTCCTCCAGCGTGACGCCGAACTTGTCGCAGCCGACGACCGCGCCGCAGAAGCCGCTGCCGGGGTCCTCGGCGACGAGCCCCGGCTCGGCCGGGACCTCCGGGATCTGTCCCTTGCGCGGCCTGCGCCAGTCGCCGGCGAGCACGTCGTTTCCGTAGTCCTTACTGCGCACGGGTCCGCACATTAACCCGGCGGGAGGGCCGGGCGGCGTCGCCCCTCGTCCCTCGGCGTGGCGCCCGCGTCCGATACGGATAGGATCGCGCCGCCGTGCGGGGAGTGCGCGGGCACTCCGATCGGGGGTGCGGGGCCGTACAATTGGCACTCTAGAGTATGGAGTGCCAGCGGAACGGCCGACCGGACGAGGGAGGTGACGCCGTGCTGGACGACCGCAAGCTCGCCGTCCTGCGCGCCATCGTCGAGGACTTCGTCTCCACCAACGAGCCGGTGGGGTCGAAGGCCCTGGCGGACCGGCACAACCTCGGTGTGTCGCCCGCGACCATCCGCAACGACATGGCGGTGCTGGAGGAGCAGGGCTACATCACCCAGCCGCACACGAGCGCCGGGCGCGTCCCGACCGACAAGGGCTACCGGCTGTTCGTCGACCGGCTGTCGACGATCAAGCCGCTGTCGGTCGCCGAGCGGCGCGCGATCGAGACGTTCCTGTCCGGCGCCTACGACCTGGACGACGTGGTCAGCCGCACGGTGCGGCTGCTCGCGCAGCTCACCCGGCAGGTCGCCGTCGTGCAGTACCCGTCGCTGACCCGCTCGTCGGTGCGGCACGTCGAGCTGGTCCCGGTCGCCGAGGGGCGGCTGCTGCTCGTCCTGATCACCAACACCGGGCGGGTGGAGCAGCGGGTCATCGAGACGCCGGGCGCGATCTCCGAGGAATCGATCGGGCACCTGCGGGCGTTGCTCAACACGTGCCTGGACGGGCTCGGCCTCGGCGACGTGCCGACGGCCGTCGCCGACCTTCCGGAGAAGGTGGGGCCGGACGAGCGGCCGGTCGCGGCGGCGGTGCTGTCGGTGCTGCTGGAGACGCTCGTCGAGAAGCACGAGGAGAAGATCGTTTTCGCCGGGGCGGCCAACCTCGCCGCCGTCGACTTCTCGCAGAGCCTGCGGGAGGTCCTGGTGGCGCTGGAGGAGCAGGTGGTGCTGATGAGGCTGCTCGGCGAGACCGGCGACTCCTCTACAGTTACGGTGCGGATCGGCACCGAGAACCCCGACCTGGGGCTCCGATCGACCTCGGTGGTCGCCGCGGACTACGGGGTCGGCGACCTCACCTTGGCCAGGCTCGGAGTACTCGGGCCTACACGCATGGATTACCCCAGCACGATGGGAGCGGTACGGGCAGTGGCACGCTACGTGGGACAGATCCTGGCGGGGTCGTAAGGTGGCGAACGACTACTACGCGACCCTGGGGGTCCGGCGCGACGCCAGCGCCGACGAGGTGAAGAAGGCCTACCGCCGGCTGGCGCGGGAGCTTCACCCGGACGTCAACCCGGATCCGGAGACCCAGGAGAAGTTCAAGGAGATCACCCAGGCGTACGAGGTGCTCTCCGACCCCAAGAAGCGGGAGATGTACGACC
>NZ_VCKZ01000313.1 GCF_005889745.1 Actinomadura geliboluensis | reverse complement strand
TTTTTTTTCAAGCAGAGGACGGCATACGAGGTGTCTTAGGTTCTCGGGGGCTCGGAGATGTGTTTAAGGGACAGCGCGCAGCGGGTCGGCGGCGGCGTGCGCCTCCAGGTCCGGGACGGCCTCGGCGGCGGCCCCGAGCCGGAGCGCGGCCTCGGCGCGGCGCTCCACGGCGATGCGGCGGCGCTCCTCCAGCCGGGCGGCCTCGGCGGCGGCCCACGGCAGCCCGGCGAACTCGGCGTAGGCGGGGCCGCGCCACTCGGCGAGGGCGGCCTCGGCGCTGCGGCGCGCCTCCGCCGGGTCGGTGTCCAGCAGCGCGGCGGACGCGTCGATCAGCGCGTCGAACCGCCACGCGTCGACGGCGCCGTCCGGCAGCCGCAGCGCGTACCCGGGCGGCTCGGTAGTGAGGATCCGCGCGGGGGTGCGGGGCGGCCGGTCCGGTTCCAGGGCGCGGCGCAGGTGCGACACGAACGACTGGAGGCCGGCGGCGGCGCGGGGCGGGGGCGCGGCGGCCCACAGGTCCTCGACGAGCCGGTCCGCGGGCACCATCCGGCCGCGCGCGGCGACGAGCCGGGCGAGCACGGAGCGCTGCCGGGGCCCGCCGAGGTCGGCGGGCGCTCCCGCCACCTCCGCGCCGAAGGCCCCGAGCACGCGTACGACAGGCGACATGTCCCGATCAGCCTAACCGGGACATGTCCGCCCATCGTGATCACTCCCCCGGTTACGCGCGGCTGGGTTCGGGCTCCCGTTCGGCCGCTCCGGCGGGCGCGGCGCCGCCGTGCACGTCGATGCGCGGCAGGACCCGGCCGAGCGGCCCCGGCAGCCACCAGTTCGCCCGGCCGAGCAGCGACATCGCGGCGGGCACCAGCACCAGCCGGACGACGGTCGCGTCCAGCGCCACCGCGACCGCGAGCCCCACCCCGATCTGCTTGACGATCAGTCCGGGGTCGGCGGCGAAGCCGAGGAACACCGCCACCATGATCAGCGCCGCGCTGGTGATGACCCGGCCGGTCGCGGCGAGCCCGGTGGTCACCGAGCCGCGGGCGTCGCCGTGCGCCAGCCACTCCTCCCGGATCCGGGACAGCAGGAAGACCTCGTAGTCCATCGACACGCCGAACAGGACCGCGAACATCAGCAGCACGATGAACGACGACACCGGGACGCTGTGCGGCAGCCCCAGCAGGCTCGTGCCCCAGCCCCACTGGAACACCGCCGTCAGCACCCCGTACGCGGCGCCGATCGACAGCAGGTTCATCACGGCGGCCTTCAGCGGCACCAGCACCGACCGGAAGACGATCATCAGCATGACGAAGGACGTGGCGACGACCACGCCGATCACCGGCCACAGCCGGTCCGACAGCGTCCGGGACAGGTCCACGTACACGGCGGTCAGCCCGGTGACCTCCGCGCCGGGCGGCAGCGCGTCCGCGCGGACCCGGTCGACGAGGCCGGTCACCCGCTCGTCCTGCGGGCCGTACTCCGGCGTCACCATGATCACCGCGGCGTCGCGGCGCGGGGACAGCTGCGGCGGCGCGACGGACGCGACGCCCTCGACGCGGGCCAGCCGCTCCCCGAGCCCCGGCAGCGTGGCCGCGCCGGTCTTCTCCAAGTCGACGGCGACGAGCAGCGGCCCGTTGGCGCCGGGCCCGTAGGCGTCCGCGACCAGGTCGTACGCCTGCCGGACCGTGTTGGACGACGGCTCGCTGCTGGCGTCGCTCGGCCAGGTCCGCATGCCGAGCGCGGGCGCGGCCAGGCTGAGCATCAGCACCGCCGCGGCGAGCAGCCACGGCCACGGGTGCCGCCCGACGTGCCCGGCCCACCGCCGCACCCGCGGCGACTCGACCGTGATCTTCGCGCCGGCGGCGCGGTCGCGGCGGCGCAGCACCCGGCGGCCGGCGAGCCCCAGTACCGCGGGCAGCAGGGTGACGGCGCTCAGCACGGTCGCCGCGACGACGAGGCCGGTGGTGAAGCCCATGGTCATGAAGACCGGGATGCGGGACAGCACGAGCCCGGACAGCGCCAGCAGCACGGTGAACCCGGCGAACAGCACCGACAGGCCCGCGGTCGCGATGGCCCGGCCCGCCGCCTCCGGCACGTCCATCCCGGCCGCGAGGCCCTCGCGGTGGCGGGTGAGGATGAACAGGGCGTAGTCGATACCGACGCCGAGCCCGACCATGCTCGCCACCGTCGGCGCGGTGGTCGCGACATTCGTGAAGGCCGCCACCAGTGTGATCCCGGACACGCCGACGCCGAGCCCGGCCAGGGCCACCGCCAGCGGCATGCCGGCCGCCACCACCGACCCGAACGCGAGCAGCAGGATCACCAGCGCCGCCACGACCCCGATCGCCTCCGCGACGCCACTGGGCGCCGTCACGTTCTCGGGGACCTGGCCGCCGAACTCGACCTGGTATCCGGCCGCGTCCAGGCCGTCCGTCGCCGACCGCAGCAGGTCGAGCGTCTCGCCCGGCGCCAGGTCGGTGACGGGCACCTTGTAGCGGACGGTCAGCAGCGCCGTCGCGCCGTCCGCGCTCGGCTGCGCCGGTGCCACCGCGCTGACGTGCGGCAGCCGGCCCAGCTCGGCGGCCGCCTCGTCGAGCTTCGCCTGGTCGACCTTGCCCGACTTCGCGTGCACGACGACCCGCGCGTCCGCGCCCGCGACGGCGGGGAACCTCTCCCGCAGCAGGTCGGTGGCCTGCTGCGAGCCCGTCCCGGACAGCGTGTAGTCGTCCTGCAGCGCACCCCCGGCGACGCCCGCGAGACCGCCGATCGCCGCGACGAGCGCCAGCCACACGACGATGAACCGCCAGGGCCGCAGCGCCGCGGCCCTCCCCAGGCGGTAGAGCAGACGGGACATCACTTTCCCCCAGAAAACGGCGTACTCCGACCGTCCGAGGATCGCGGGGCCCTCTTGCCGCCCACTTGCCGGTGACTTGCGGGCCACCCCGTACGCTGGGCGGCGTGAGCGAGCTGAACCCCGAGGACGCCAAGATCATCACCCTGGCCCGGTCGGCGCGGGCCCGCACCGGCGCCGCCGAGGGCGCCGCCGTGCGCGACGAGACCGGCCGCACCTACGCCGCCACGAGCGTGGACCTGCCGTCCCTCAAGCTCTCGGCCCTCAAGGTCGCCGTCGCGATGGCCGTCTCCAGCGGCGCCGAGGACCTGGAGGCCGCCGCGGTCGTCACCGCCGCCGACGCCCCGGACGCGGCCGACGTCGCCGCCGTCCGCGACCTCGGCGCCAAGGCGCCCGTCCTCGTCGCGGGCCCCGACGGGACGCTGCGCACCACCCTCGGCTGACCCGCCGGGGCGAGCGGTCCGGCGCTAGCGGGCCCGGCCCGAGTCGTCGGCCTCCGCCGCGTCGGCGGCGGTCGCGCCCAGCCGGTGCACCAGCACCGTGCCGATCCGGTTGCGGCGGCCCGCGATCGTCTCCGCCTTGAGCGACAGGACGGGCCCGCCGTCGACCGGGCCCACCTCCGCCGTCGAGCCCTCGATCGGGACGCGGCCGAGCGCGTGGGCGAGCAGCCCGCCGACCGTCTCGACGTCCTCGCCGTCCAGCTCCACGCCGAACAGCTCGGCGAGGTCCTCGACGGGGAGGCGGGCGGTAACGCGGGCGGCGCCGTCCGGCAGCCAGGTCACCGGCGGGATCTCCCGGTCGTACTCGTCGGTGATCTCACCGACGATCTCCTCCAGGATGTCCTCGATGGTGACCAGGCCCGCGGTGCCGCCGTACTCGTCGATGACGATCGCGACGTGGATCCGGCGGGCCTGCATCTCGCGCAGCAGTTCGTCGATCGGCTTGCTGTCGGGCACGTAGGTGGCCGGGCGCATGACGGAGTCGACCGTCTCGGTCGACTCGCCCGCGCGGTGCTCCTGGCTGCGCCGGGCGACGTCCTTCAGGTAGGCGATGCCGACGACGTCGTCCTCGTTCTCGCCGACGACGGGGATGCGGGAGAAGCCGCTGCGCAGCGCCAGCGACATCGCCTGCCGCAGCGTCTTCGTCCGCTCGATGAACACGATGTCGGTGCGCGGCACCATCACCTCGCGGACGAGCGTGTCGCCCAGCTCGAACACCGAGTGGATCATCTCCCGCTCGACCGGCTCGATCAGCTCCCGCTGCTCGGCCAGGTCGACGAGGTCGCGCAGCTCCGCCTCGGAGGCGAACGGGCCCTCCCGGAACCCCTTGCCCGGCGTGAGCGCGTTGCCGAGCTGGATCAGCAGCCGGGGCAGCGGCCCGAACACCCGGGTGACCGGGTGGATGACCGCGGCGCCCGCCAGCGCGATCCGGTCGGCGTGCTGGATGCCGAGCGTGCGCGGCCCCACCCCGATCACCACGTAGCTGATCAGGATCATGACCGCGGCGGCCGTGACGTAGGCGCGCCACGTCTCGTCCAGCCAGGAGATGAACAGGTCCGCCACGATCACGGTGGCGACCAGCTCGCAGCCGATCCGCAGCAGCAGCACCATGTTCACGTAGCGGGCCGGGTCGGCGACGACCTCGGCGAGCCGCTTCGCGCCGCGCCGCCCCTCGCGCAGCGCCTCCTCCACGGTGACGCGGGACACGCGCGCGAGCGCCGTCTCGGTGCCGGCCAGCAGGCCCGCCAAGAAGACCAGGCCCACCGCCAGGGCGGACAGCCACGCCTGCGCGGTGCTCATCAGCCGCCGCGTTTCTCCCGCCAGGAGGCCAGGAGCTCGGCCTGCAGGCCGAACATCTCCTTGTGCTCCTCCGGCTCGGCGTGGTCGTAGCCGAGGAGGTGCAGGATGCCGTGCGCGCACAGCAGCTCCAGCTCCGCCTCGGTGCTGTGCCCGGCCTCCCGCGCCTGCCGCTCCGCCACCGCCGGGCACAGGACGACGTCGCCGAGCAGCCCGGGATCGGTCTCGCCGTCCTCGTCGGCGCCGCCGGACAGGTGGCCGGGGCGCAGCTCGTCCATCGGGAAGGACAGCACGTCGGTCGGGCCGGGCTCGTCCATCCACTTCACGTGCAGCTCGGTCATCGCGGCCTCGTCGACCAGCAGCACCGACAGCTCGGCCAGCGGGTGCACGCGCATGCCGTCCAGGACGTGCCGGGACAGCGCGGCGAGCGCCTGCTCGTCGACGGGCACCCCCGACTCGTTCAGCACCTCGATGCTCACTGCCGCCCCCGCTTGCGGGGGCCGCCGCGCCCGCCCTGCCTGACGTCCGGGACGCGCTCCTCGTCCCACCGGTTGTAGGCGTCGACGATGTCGGTGACGAGCTTGTGCCGGACGACGTCGCGGCTGTCCAGCCGGCAGAAGTCGATGTCCTCGACGCCCTCCAGGATGTCCTGCACGACGCGCAGGCCGCTGGTCTGGCCGCTCGGCAGGTCGACCTGCGTGACGTCGCCGGTCACCACGACCTTCGAGCCGAACCCGAGCCGGGTGAGGAACATCTTCATCTGCTCGGGCGAGGTGTTCTGCGCCTCGTCCAGGATGATGAACGAGTCGTTCAGCGTGTTGTGAGTGAGGAGGAAGTCCTCCGTGACGTAGAGGGAGTCGGCGGCCGCCACCTGGATGCACACGGCCTCCGCGGACCCCGCGGGCTCGATGCTGTCGATGAACCGCATCGGCCGCCCGCCGCCGGTCGCCCGGTACTTGTCCAGCTTCCGGCCGAGCCTGAAGGGAACGACGCCGGGCGGCAATCGCAGGTCGAGGGCGAAGGCGTCATGCCGGTGGGAGACCGGGCGCCCGTTGGCCCGCCCTGGAGCACGGCCCCGTACCGGGCGCACACGGTGATAGCCGACACCACCGAGCGACCTGACCAGGAAGAGCACGTCATCGCGCAGCCGACGCGAGGTGGTCGTGTACTGGACGCGGCAGGTGCGCGCGTCTTGTGCCACGGGTCCGCCGTCGGCGTCCAGCAGCCCTTGCAGGACTGCGAGCCGCACCTGCGCGGAGTTGTAGAGGTACTCTTCCGGCACGAACTTCGTCTCCGACCTGGTACCGCACAAGCCCATCCGGCGCATGACTCCTGTGACCGGGTTCTCGATCGTCATGACCTGGCCGGGATCGGCGATCCGGTTCAACACGTAGTCCGGTCCGGTCTTGTGCCGGACTGACACACCGGGGAGGAGCCCGCCGAGCGCCTCCGCCAGTTCCGGGTCGCCGGTGGTGAAACTCGGTGTCGTGGAACCCGTGAGGCACCCGTCGCCCAGCAGCAGTCCCAGTGCGTAGGGGTCCATCGGGACGTCCCGGGCCGGGAACTCAACGGGCCCGCTGAGGAGAGGCAGCTCATACCTGCGGGCGTGCGCGGCCCGCAGGTTCCCGATCATTTCACGGGTCTCCAGGACTCGCGGAGGATTCCCTCTGCGGCGGTCGGCTCTCGTCGTGACCGACCAGAGATGGTCGGCTGTGCACAGGGTGGAGGCTCCGTCCTGCGCGGTCAGCCGGAAGATCTCCTTCTCGCCCTGCGGATAGACGCCCAGGACCGGTGTCGGCTCCCCGTTCGAACCGATGACGAGGTCGCCGACCCGCAGTTCTCCGATCGGACGGAATCCGTCCGGGGTCAGCACCCGGGTGGAGACTGGTTGGGCCCTCCCGCGCATGTACGCCAGCGGCGCGACCTCGATGGTGCCCGCGGCCATCAGGCGCGGGATCGAGTCGGGGTCGACCATGTCGTGCAGCGCGTCGTACAGCGGCCGCAGGTACGGGTCGATCTTCTCGTAGAGCGTGCCCGGCAGGAAGCCGAGCCGCTCCCCCGCCTCGACCGCGGGACGCGTCAGGATGATCCGGTTGACCTGCTTGTCCTGCAGCGCGCGGACGGCCTTGGCCATCGCCAGGTACGTCTTGCCGGTGCCGGCGGGGCCGATCCCGAACACGATCGTGTGCTTGTCGATCGCGTCGACGTAGCGCCGCTGGTTCAGCGTCTTCGGGCGGATCGTGCGGCCCCGGCTGGACAGCACGTCCAGGGTCAGCACCTCCGCCGGCCGGGCGCCGCTCTCGCCCCGCAGCATCGCCAGGCTGCGCTCGACGGCGTCGGGGGTGAGCTGCGTGCCGCCCTTCAGCAGTTCGAGCATCTCGGTGAACAGCCGGGACACCAGGTCGGTGTCGTCGCCGGCGCCGGTCACGGTGATCTCGTTGCCGCGGACGTGGATGTCGATGTCGCTGCCGAACGCCTGCTCGATCGCGTGGAGCAGCTCATCCCGGGAGCCGAGCAGGCTCACCATCGAATGGTCGTCCGGCACCACGATCTTGATCTGCGAGCGCGAGCCGTTCCGGTCGTCGCGCCCCGTGCGAGTTGCCCTCGTGTGAGTTGATTCGACCATCAGCCGGGCCTTGCGGCCTTCGGACCTGCCTTCTGTCTGCTCCGGGTGTCCAGCCATGCCGGTTCCATCGTACTGGGCACCCCCGGCACGGCACCGAAGGGTTTTTCGCGTGGCGTAACACCCGCCCCCCGCACGTGCGCGGGCGGGGCCCGCTCAGCCGGGCGGCCAGTTGAGGCCACGGCCGCCCAGCACGTGGGCGTGCACGTGGAAGACGGTCTGGCCTGCCTGGGCGCCGGTGTTGAACACGATCCGGTAGCCGGTCTCGGCGATGCCCTCGTCCGCGGCGACCTGGTGCGCCTCGCGGACGACCTCGGCCAGCAGGTCGGCGTCGGACGCGGCCAGCTCCCCGGCGGTCGGGTGGTGCTCGCGCGGGATGACCAGCACGTGCGTCGGCGCCTGGGGGTTGATGTCGCGGAACGCGACCGTCCCGGCCGACTCGCGGACGATCTTGGCCGGCACGTCCCCGGAAACGATCTTGCAGAACAGGCAGTCGGTCATCTGTCTCCCCTCGCCGCGGCCCGTGACCGCCCCGGAATCCTATCGGGACCCGCGCGATCGCGGTCCGCGCCGCCCCGCGCCCGGATAGGCTTTCCGGCGACCGACCTCCCGGTTGCGGTCACCATTCCGACCGGCCACTGGTTAAGGTTGTCAGCTCAAGGCGCACCCCCCGGCCCGCAGGCATTTGCGGCGCGCTTCCGGACGGGCGGGCGCGCCCCATTCGTGCCACCCCGAGGGCGCCCGTCCGAATGGACGGCCGGGGCCGGCAAAGGCGGCGGACAGGTGACCGAGGCGGATCAGGACATGCCCTTTCGTAAACCGGGCGACGAGGGCGCGCGTCGTACTGACGTGACCGAGACCCTCGTGGCCAGGGGCACGGCGGGGGCGGTGGCCGTCGCCTGGGACGCCGATCAGGCGGTGACCGCGCTCTACAGCGCCAACTATCGCTCGCTGGTACGCCTGGCGGCCATGCTCGTACGGGACGCCGGGACGGCCGAAGAGGTCGTCCAGGACGCCTTCGTCGCGATGCACGGCGGCTGGCGGCGGCTGCGCGACCCCGACAAGGCCCTGTCCTACCTGCGCCAGTCCGTGGTGAACCGGTCGCGATCGGTGCTCCGGCACCGCGCCGTCGTCGAGAAGTACGCCCCGAAGGGGCTGCCCGACGCGCCGAGCGCGGAGGCCGGTGCCATCGGGGAGCTGGAGCGCTCGGCGGTGATCGACGCGCTCGGCCGGCTCCCCGCCCGCCAGCGGGAGGCGCTCGTCCTCCGCTACTACGCGGACCTGTCCGAAGCGGAGATCGCCAACGCGATGGGCATCTCCCGCGGCGCCGTCAAGAGCCATACGGCGCGCGGGATGACCGCGCTACGCAACGTCCTGGAGCAGTTCACATGACCACCGACCCCCACGACGAGCACGGCGAGATCCTCCGCCGCGCCCTGCACGCGGAGGCGGATACGGTCAACCCCGCGGGCGACGGCCTGGAACGCATCCGGGCCCGCGTCGCCGACGGCCAGAGCCGCCGGTTCGGTCTCGGGCGGTTCGGACCCGCCCGGTTCGGGTTGGACCGGTTCACCGTCGGCTGGGCGCGGCCCGTGCTCGCCGTCGCCGCCGCCGTCGTCATCGCCGGGCTCGGCGTGACGGCGCCGCAGACCATCGACCTCATCCAGCAGTCCGTCGGCAACAGCCGGCCGTCCGGCGGCGGGCAGAACAACACCGACGGCGACCGCGCGAGCACCCCGGGCAACCCCGAGTTCCCCGAGCCGCCCGCGGCGGGCAGCAGCTCGTCCGGTGCGCCGTCCGCCTCGTCGACGACCATCCCCAGCTCGTCGCCGGGGCTGTCGTCGTGCCGCATCCCGCCGCCCGCGGGCACCGCGCCCGCCTCGCCGGGTGCGACCGACACGCCGACGCAGCCGACCACGCCGTGCCCGAGCGAGACGCCCACGACGGCGCCGACCTCGCCGCCGCCGTCGACGCCCACCACGTCGCCGACCTCGCAGCCCACCGACGCGCCCACGCAGGCGCCGACGAGCCCGGCCGCGGGAACCGGCGAGGAGGGCCCGGCGACCACGCCCTGACGGGCCCGGCGGGTCGCGCTACCAGCGCCCGGTGGCGGACAGCAGCACGCTGCCCGCCGCCACCCCGGCCGTCGACGTGCGCAGCACGGTCGGGCCGAGCCGCGCCGGGCGGCCGCCGGCCGCGGCGAACCGCTCCAGCTCCGCCTCGGTGATGCCGCCCTCGGGGCCCACCACGAGCACGATGTCGCCGTCCGCCGGCGGTTCCACCCCGCTCAGCGGCGCCTCGGCCTCCTCATGCAGGACGAGGGCCAGTGACGCGGCGGCGACCCGCGCGGCGACGTCCTCGGTGGACGCCAGCTCCGGCACCTCGGGCAGCCGGCTGCGCCGCGCCTGCTTGGCGGCCTCGCGGGCGGTCGCGCGCCAGCGGCCGAGGGCCTTGTCGCGGCGCTCCGGGCGCCACCGGGTGACGCAGCGCTCCGCCGCCCACGGGACGATCACGTCCACGCCGACCTCGGTCATCGTCTCGACGGCCAGCTCGCCCCGCTCGCCCTTCGGGAGCGCCTGGACGACCACGATGCGCGGCGCGGGCGGCGGTTCCCGGTGCCGGGCCAGCACGTCCAGGGTGAGGGACGCGCGGTCGGCGGCGGTGACGACGCACTCGGCCAGCAGGCCGGCACCGTCGGTCAGGTCGACCCGCTCACCGGGCCGCAGCCGCCGCACGGCCGCCGCGTGCCGCCCTTCGGGGCCGTCCAGGACGACCGTGCCGCGCTCCAGCGCGTCCGCCCCGGCGAGGAACACCGGCGGGCTCATGTGGGCCTCTCAATGCTCGGAACCGCCGCGGCGGCCCTCCCGGTAGGCCGCCGCCACCTCGCTTCAGTGCTGGTTGAAGACGTCCTTGATGCGGGAGAACACGCCGCTGCGCTGGCCGGGGGCGAACTTGCCGGGCGGGCGCTCCTCGCCGCGCAGGGCGGCGAGGCGGCGGAGCAGCTCCTCCTGCTCCTCGTCGAGCCGGCCCGGCGTCTCCACGTTCACGTGGATCATCAGGTCGCCGCGGCCGCTCTCGTTGAGGTGCCGGACGCCCCGGTTGTAGAGCGTGATCACCTGCCCCGACTGCGTGCCGGGCTTGATGTCGACGCTCTCGGCGTCGTCCAGCGTCTCGATCGTGACGCTGGTGCCGAGCGCCGCCGCCGTCATCGGGATCTCGACCGTGCAGTGCAGGTCGTCGCCCTCCCGCTCGAAGATCGGGTGCGGCTTCTCCACGATCTCCAGGAACAGGTCGCCGGGCGGGCCGCCGCCCGGGCCGACCTCGCCCTCGCCGGCGAGCTGGATGTGGATGCCGTTCTCCACCCCGGCCGGGATCTTCACCTTGACGGTGCGCCGGGTGCGGACCCGGCCGTCCCCCGAGCACTCGGTGCACGGGTTGCGGATCACCGACCCGAACCCGCCGCACGCCGGGCACGGCCGCGCCGTCATGACCTGGCCGAGGAACGAGCGCTGGACCTGCTGCACCTCGCCGCGGCCATGGCAGGTCTCGCACGTCTCCGGGTGGGTGCCCGGCGCGCAGCCGGACCCGTCGCAGGTGGCGCAGGCCACCGCGGTGTCGATGGACAGCTCGCGGGTCGTGCCGAACGCGGTCTCGGCGAGGTCGAGCTCGACCCGCAGCGTCGCGTTGCGGCCGCGCCGCGCCCGCGACCGCGGGCCGCGCTGGGTGGCCGTCCCGAAGAAGGCGTCCATGATG
>NZ_VCKZ01000312.1 GCF_005889745.1 Actinomadura geliboluensis | reverse complement strand
AACGCCCAGCTCAAGAGCTGGCGAATCCTCCGCAAGCTCCGCTGCAGCCCCAGCAAGGCCGGCCACTTCGTCAAGGCCATCGCCGTCCTACAGAACTACGAAGCCACCCGAGGATGAAAAAGGGTCACTGATGCCATGTAACCGCAGGAGCTAGGATGGCAGCGGATCCAGACAGTCCACACTTTCCAGAAGAATTTGAATCCCCTGATCTTCACCGAGCGGCTTGATGCCCAACACGTCGGCGAACTCAGCGGCAAAGAAGGTCACATACCCAGTGACCACATCCGGATCGAATAGAGTCGGCTCCACAGATATACGCGCCGTCAGCGCGATTCCTCGCCACGACGTATTCGCCGCGTGGAGCGCGCTCCACGCGAACGCCGTCCCCCGTCGCATCAACTGCCGGGTCTTCTCGAGCCCCGATGGCTCGATGCCATCTTCCGGAATACCTCGCCCATTGACGGCCGCTTCGTACTGACCCACCGTAGAAAACGCCGAGCGATCCCCGAAGTGGGAGTCGCGGAAGGCAGAAAGCAGCGTCGCTCCCTCATCGACGACCCACCCACCTCCGACAACCGCTCGCAGCGGAGGGCATACATCAGCCACACGGAGATGCTGCAAAAAATCCGAACCCAGAGCCAGTTCGACGTCAGGGCTGATATGAGCCATATACTACTCCCCGAGCTTCGAGTACACGATCTCCCGCCACAGCCACATGTTGACCGGGATAGAACTTACGCCTGCAGATGGTCTCGAAGAAGCAATTCTTGATGACTTCCAGGTCTATCAATGAAATCTTTCTGACCGCACGAAAGCCTATTCCCCGCCCATACGCCAGCAATCCATGATCCGCTCGGTGACGGTGAGGTGGATCACTCTTTCGTGACCTGGCCTATCCATTGCTCCAGCGTCATCAGTCGAAGTGGAGCTCTTCCGTCATCGACGACGGTCGCCGAGAGGGAAAAGGGGAACACCTCTCGGATCACGCGCCCCGCCGCACTCTTGGAAGTGGTGAGCACCAGCACCGGAACACTTCCCGGCGAGGCGCCCACCACCTCTTGCCACTCCTCCTCAGAATATGAGTCCACCCCGGCCCACACTCGCGTCAACTCGCACCTCTCACCAGCAGGTTGTGTGTTCAGCCCGCAGACGACCTCGCCGCCAGGTCCCTACACAGCGATCGGTTCGCAGCTCTTAATCAGAGGCCGAGTCCGTCACGAAGGGGCAGGCGGCGAGTCGAAGTGCGCCATAACCACAGCAGACCATTGAAAGCCACACCCGCCCCCTCCGGGGCATCCGAACCCTACGAGCTCGGATGCATCAACGGTAGGGACCACTGATCACCTCCGTCCCCATCCGCTGCCTGTCAAAGAAGCGCCCCATCACTGAAGACCGAGGGCGCACTCCCGCCTACCTGGGCAGCAGCGCCTGCATTACGCTGACACGCCCGAGGCCCGGAAAGCCGGAGTCACCAAAGACCAAAAGGCCTCCGTCGCCGTGTGGCGCTAGTCGCCGTTCTTCACCGACGCCGAACGCGCCACCCTTGGCCGACGACCTACAGCACGCCTTCGAGCGCATATACGAGTCGATAGAGAGTGCGCACTATTTCGAGAAGAATCAGATGTTCACAGCCACGGCGGAATTTACACCACGAACCCAGGCTCAGCAATCACTTCCACGCAAAGCAGATCCAGAAAACCATCCGGGCTTTACTCTAGCGATAACATCTGCAGCTACCAGCCGCTCCAAGAAGATTTCAACTTCATCCAGAGACCAAGCCTTGGCCGGAGTTATATTTTGAGTAAATAGCCAAATTCGCCATGCATCAAAGACCTCGACGTCACCGTCTAGGACATCGACGTCGACGCCCCGTCCACCCTCTTCCCAGAGCCGGCAACCAATCCCATGAACAGAATATTCAACACCATTTATTGAGCCGTCACGGGCAATCTGATGCTGGTTCACTTGGCGAATAAGCTCGCCAAGTGAACCAACGCCCGACAGGCCGGCCAGTATGCGCCCCCTGAACGCCTCCAGCGTCTCCAAGAACAGCCCTACCTCATGGAGAAGGATGTGTTCGACCATGGCCAGATCATACCCCAGGCAACGCAGTTTCTGTTAAGGCATTTGATACCACCCATCAAGCACATCATCAATCGTCCTGTAGGATGTGTTCCATGGAAGGTCGACGACCTCGTAGGGTACTTCTTCGAGGCCGGCAAGCTTAGCCGCACGAACACGATGATGTCCATCAACCAGCAGTAACATTCCATCGTGCTCGACCACCTTTACCGGCTCTCCAATATACCCGTCCTCCTTCATACTCCTAGCGATGATGTCTATGTTGCGACGAGACACCCCATTCTGTCCGACTGGGTGCGTTGGCTTAAGATCGTACGGAGAAGCAGTTCCGCACCCAGTATTGTGGACGAGGACTGAGCTGTTTCCAGCGAGCACATAGTAGGTGTGTGTGTTGGCGATGGTGAGGTTGTGGACGCGTTGCTGTTGTGTGCTCCAGTGCTTGGTGGCGCTTACCTGGACGTAGGTGCCGGCGCTGGTGCGCAGCCACATGCCGGGCTTGAGGTCGGTGGCCTCAACCCAGGCGTTGATGCCGCCGGCGACCCAGAAGGGGTGAGTGTCGGTCGCGATGAGGACGCCGCGCTTCGACTTGTTGAGGACGGCGGGTGCCGCGGCTGCGGGCTTGGGGACTTCACCAGTCACCCAGCCGAAGGCGGGAGCCTTCTCGTTGACGGTGATCTGAACGAGGTTCTTGTCGCCCTTGCTGGTGATCGTGCCGAGGACGGGTTCCGCCGTGGTCTCCCCGGTTTCGGGGTCGGTGGCCAGGATTTCGTCTCCGACGTGCAGGTCTTCGATGGCCTTGCTGGTTCCGTCAGCCAAGAGGACCCGCGTCCCTGGGACGAAACTGCTCACGCATCCTGTGGGGACCTTTCGGGCCAGCCGCGCTCCGGCGGCGGCCTGGCCGATCACGGGGAGCAGGGCCACGGTAGAAATGCCCGCGTTCTTCCAATCGCCCTCCACGGCATAGGCGATGGCGTTGATGATGTCGGAGGCGTCCCCCACGGCTGGAACCATGCCGATGATGTCCAGGAAGTCATGCAGGCCAGGCGTTGCGGAGCTGCAGATCGGGTCGTTGCTGTAGTCCGAGCAGTACGCCAGTTTCCCTTGCAGTCCCAGAGCGAATCCCTCTAGATCTTTCCGGGGGTTGGGCGGACTATGGACGAACGCGCTGACCAGCCGGCGGTAGGTCGTCCGCTTCAGCTTCTCCGGGAGCATTCCCCGGTGCGGATAGGTGACGGGGTATTTGACCTTGTCGAAACTGCTGTCGCCGCGCCAATGGCTCACGCCGTCGCAGGCCGGACTACCAGAGTTGCAGCCCCAGTACCTGTCGCTGGGGGCACCTCCCGGGCCGACGTGCATGGCACCGTCAGGGTCCGAGCTGCTGACGGGGCTGTTGTTGGCGTAGGTATAGCCGTTCATCTGCTGGGGGTCGGCCTGGTCCATGAGGGGGTCGACGGAGATGAAGCGGCCGGTGTCTGGGTCGTATTCGCGGGCGCCAAGGTGGGTGAGGCCCGTGGAGTCTTGGGTGCCGCCAACGAAACCCTTGCCGTTCGGCCAGGTGGCGTCATCGTCGAGGCCGCGGATGGCCCCGAACGGGGTGAAGCGGCGGATCGTGCTCGCCATGGTGGCGGCGTTGACTGCGACCTGACCGGTGCCCTGGTGGTCACTGGTCAGGTAGGTGACGGGGCCGTTAGAGGTGCGCATCGCGACGGTCTTGCCGCCGAAGCTGTAGTAGCGGGTGCCGGTCGCGGTGGAGGCACCGTTGAGAGCACGCAGTTCGGTGCCGTCAGGCAGATAGAGGGTGGTGCCGGCGGGGTCCTTGCGGATCAGCCGGTTGCCGTCGGCGTCGTAGATGTAGGTTTCGTCGCTGCCGTTCTCGGTGACCTTGGCCAATTTCCCTTCGGTGTCCCACTCGAAGGTCTGCGTCGCGGTGGTGGGGCTGCCGTCGGCGGTCTGGACGGCCGTGGTATTGCCGGTGACGTCGTAGGTGTAGCTGTCAGTGCGCTGCCCGGCGGGTCCGGTCTGGCTGATCTGCTGGAGGCGGCTGCCCTGCCCTGGGGAGGCGTAGGTGTAGGTGCGGACGGTGTTCGCCACACCGGCGAGGCCATGGCGAGTCTCACCGGTGCGGTTGCCGGCCTTGTCATACGTGAAGCTCTGCCAGTACGGCGCCGGGCCGCCGATCACCGCGTCGGTGGGTTCGGCCGCGCAGGCGTCGCTGGTGCCCTGCGTCCAGGCTTGGGTGACGCGCTGCAGGTGGTCGTAGGTGAAGCACTGGTTGTCGACACCGTCGCGGGAGGTGTCGGTGATGGACGTGATGGTGCCGGCGTCGGTGTAGTGGTACACCGCATTGCGGTCGTTGCCGGCGACGCCCTCACGGTAGCTGCGGGCGCGGTCCAGCCGCTGAGTGCCGTACTGGTAGGCGAAGGTCTGCCAGACCCGTCTGGGTTCGACGCCGAGTTCGAGGATGAGGGGCTTGCCGGTGGCGGTATAGACGGTGTCGTTGACGTAGGTGCCCTTTTGGCTGGCAAGCCGAGTTGGGCGCAGCCAGGTGTCGTAGTTGTGGACGATGGTCTCGTAGGGCAGTCCTCCGGCGGCGGCAGGGCTTTCGCTCTGGACGGTGCCGTCCAGGTTGTAGGCCTTCGTGGACATGTAGGTACCGGCCAGCGCACCCTGCTGCGCGGGGATGGTTACGCTGGCCGCCTCGACACGTCCCAGTTCGTCGTAGCCGCGCACCTGGTTGATGTACTGCGCGCCGTCGTGGTGGCGGATCGCCTTCGAGAGCTTGCCCTTGCCGCCGACCGCGGTGTCATAGGTGAACGAGGTGAGGAGCGGCCCACCGGCCGTCCCTTCGTGGGTGGCGGTCTTACGGCCCAGCCCGTCGTAGTCGGTGAAGACCGTCTTCCCGCGGGCGTCGTTGGTCGAGGTCGGCCGCCCGAGGTCGTCGTAGGTGAAGGTGGTGGTGCCCTTGTCGGGGTCAGTGGTCTTGGTCTTGCGGCCGCGCAGGTCGTAGGTGGTGGTGAAGGTGTTGCCGGACGGGTCGGTGACCGAGGCGATCTCGCCGGACGGGGTGTAGGTGTAGGTGGTGGCGTCGAAGTCCCCAGTCGGGGTGGCCGCCTTGTACTGGCGGCGTTCGATCACCTGGCCGCGGGCGTCGCTGATCTCGGTGGTCGGCGTGCCGCCACCGGGCGGGGTGACCGAGACGCGGTTGCCACCGCTGTAGGAGTAGGTGGTGCGCCACAACTCCTGCTCCGGCTGCGACCCGTTGCCCTTGGTGAGCTTCTCGACGGTCTTGCGGCCCAGCCCGTCGTACTCGGTGCGGGTCTGGGTCTCGATGTTGCCGGGGGTGCCGACCCCGAACAGGGTCGTCTCCGGATCGCCGGCTGCGGTGTAGGGAGCGTAGGACTTGACGACCTGGCCGCGCTCGTCGTAGAAGGTGTCGCCGATCAGGCGGCCGCCCGGACCGGGCGCCTGGGTCTGCCGGGGCCGCAGCCAGCCGTCCAGCAGTTCTATCTTGGCGACCCGCTGCCCGCCGCCGCTGGTGAGGGCCTCGGTGGTGACGGCGGTGATCTGCCCCTCGGCCACCCGATACGTGAACTCGTAGTTCGGCTTCTGGTCACCGGCCGCCTTGGACCGGTTGGGCAGCCACACCTCGGTCAGCCGTCCGAGCCCGTCATAGACGAGATCGGTGTGCAGTCCGTTGGCGTCGGTGGTGCGGGTCGGCAGCCCCCAGGCCGGATCCAGTACCTGCACGGTGGTCAGTGCCGTGGCCGCGTTGCCCGGTGTGGCCGGGGGAGTGGTCGTTTGCGTCCCGGTTGTCAGGCCACGCGTGTCGGTGTAAGTGGTGGTGGTGACCTGCCCTAGCGCATCCTCCACCTTCGTCTTGCGTCCGACGGAGTCGTAGGTGGTCTTGGACTTTATGACGTACGTCGGGGCGCCGCCGTCGTACCCGGACGCCTCCTCGAGTTTGGTGGCGCGGCCCAGGGAGGGGGCGTCGCCGAAGCCGCCGTTGTCGTAATGGGTGCGCACGTCCGCGACGACCTGGGCGGGACGGTCGGGCGTCGCGCTGCAGGCGACCGAGACGGTCTCCACCCGGGACGGGAAAACCACCATCCACTTGCCGGTGTTGTCGGCGTAGGTGGTGCGGGTGCACTTGTCGTCGGCGGCCGTGGTGGCATCGCCCAAGTCGTTGACGGATGTGACCCGCCCGACGCCCGCGCCTGAACCGGCGTAGTCGGTTTCGGTCTTGGTCTCGGTCCAGCCGCCGCCGTCCTTGGCCGTCCAGGTATGGGACGTGTCGGTGCGGACGACGTTGGCGGTGGTGGTCCCCCATGACCGGGTGCGCGAAGCCGTCTGCACCCGCCATGGCGTGTTGACGGTCTTGCTGTGAACACTCCCGCCGGGCGCGGTGTATTGGACGTTCTTGAGCGTGAACCCGGCCAGGGCCTCGTGGTCGGTGTAGGTGCCGCCTTCTCCGTCGGAGACGGTGATGCTCTTCTCTCCGCCGGATTTTGTCTTGCGGTCGCCGTCCATGCCGCGCAGGTAGTAGGTGTCGGTCTGGGTGGCTGGGTCGTCGAAGTCGCCGGTGCGGGTGCGGACCTGGCCGTAGCCGCGCCACTGCGACCAGGTCTTCTCCTTCTCCTTGGTCAGCCCGTCGTCGTCGTCGAAGTGCCAGGCCGCACCGCCCAGATACTCGTACCTGGTGGCCATGTCCGGTGCCAGCCCGGTGCGGTCGGTCTGAATCACGCTGGTCACCACGTACTTGTGGAACCAGTCGGTGATCGGGTCTTCGCGGCCGGGTGGTGTCCAGATGACCGGCATGCAGCGGGTGGTATTGGTCTCCGGGGTCGGCAGGTTGGACAGGGTGCAGTCGGGGTCGGAGTAGGCGATGTCGATCTGCCCGCCGGACTCGTCGTAGATGGCGCCGAGCCGGTAGCGGGTGTAGGCCAGGATGTCGTCGCCGGTCTTGTCCAGCCGGTTGTCCATCTGCACGTGGTTGAAGGTCACCTTCGGCAGCGTCACCGGGTCGCTTCCGTCGGTCGAGGCGCGGCCGGTGTGGGTAATCTCCTTCAGGACCAGGTCCCGCTCGATGTCCGCCAGCTTCCACTGGTGGTCCAGCGACCACGAGTCCACCGGACGGTATCCGGAGCCATCTGGCTTGAGGATCTGCGTGGTGACCTTCGTGAGCCGCTTGCGGGACCAGAACGTAGGTGACAGGCCGCCGTGCGTATCCTTGCATTCCTGGCCGGAGTTGCAGTTCAGGTCCCAGGGGACGTCCCACCACTTGTCGGGGTTACTGCCGATCTTGGACGGGTCGCAGTCGAAGTTCGCATCCGGAATGCAGCGCTCGGAGGTGGTGAAGGTGACCTGGGCGGGAGGGGTGGCGAACAGCGCGTCCTTGCGGAGCCCGTAAGAGATCGTCTTCAGGTAGCCCCCGCGGACGTAAGGGGTCTCGTCCTCGGCCTTGATGTTGCGGCCGTAGTGGTTGATCTCCTTGCCGTAGGTGTAGTTGATGGCGTTCCCAGCGGGGTCGACGACGTAGTCGAGGTTCCAGCGGTACGCCTGCTGACACCAGGACGCGGCGAAGGTCGACTCGTGACAGGGCTCTCCAGAGTCGTCGCCGTACACCGGGGACGTCCAGGTCGAGCCAGTTTCCGGTTTACCGTCCTCCCAGCCAGGGAGCCGGTTCAGCCCGAAGTAGTACTCGGTGCCGTCGGTGGTGGTGACCCGCCAGTACTCGCCGTTGTCGTCACCGTTGCCGGTGGCCGAGCTGGTGAGTTTCTCAAACTTGGTGCCGTCGTCGTTCTTCGTCCGCCAGGAGCCGTCGGACGTCTTGATCAGCTCGCCGCCCCTGCCGCCCCAGGTCACGGTTGCATTGTCGTAACCCCAGCACCGGTCCCCAGGCGAGTTACCCCATTGATCCTTGGGCGCGCCGTCGTCCTCGCACGACTTGTAGCCGCGCTCGATGAAGCCGGGTGACAGGTCGAAGCCTTCGCCGACCCAGGACGGCTGGCCGTTGGTATTCGAGGTCCGGCCGTCGACGCTCCCCGAGGAGTAGGAGATCGCGACCTTCGGTGTCAGCCCGCTGGGGACGGGCGGAACGCGCATCGGGTACGACCAGGTGAAGTCGCCGGCGTTCCCGCCGGCCTTCCAGGTCGCCGACGCCGCCAGGGACGTCGCCTTGTAGTCGCCCTGCGAGCTGTCGGAGTCCGCGGCCGCGACCAGCAGCGTCGCGTTCGGCCCGGCCGCCGCCGTCCGCGCACCAGATGAGGCCGCCGGGGCGGCCTCGACTTCGGCGGTCAGTGTCCTGGCCGCCGCGTCGTTGTCGGTCGTCACCGGCTCGCCAGTGCGGCATTCGGGTTTGTCCGGAGTCGTCAGGGCGCACTGCGGCAGTTTCTCGAGGTGCAGCCGAGCGCCGTAGGAGCCGCCGAACGCCTGCGCGAACTTCGAATAGTCGAGCCGCACCTTCACCCGGCCGGGCGCTGCCGCATCCGTGCGCGCCACCGTGAACGCCACCCCCGCCACACCAAGCCGTTGGCTGCTCGCCTGGTCGAGTACCTGGACCCGTACGCGCTCCGCGACCGCGACCGCCCGCGCCGACCGGCGCTGCTCCACGGGCGGCAGCACCTGGATCGGCAGCTTGCCCGCGCGTGCCCCGGCGTCCTTGCCGCCGGAAGGGACGTCGACCTCGGCGGCGCCGACGCTTGGCCACGCCGCCTTGGCAGCAGGCAGCGGCTGGACCGGATCGGCCTTGCGTGGCCGGACCTTCAAGTCACGGCCCGGCACCGGCTTCTCATGATCGTCGACCTTGGGACGATGGGAGTTAGGCAAATCGGCCAGCGCCGGCGGCACCGACAGCAGCCCGGTCGGCATCATCAGCGCCGTCACGGCCGCGACCCTGGTCACCGCTCGGCGCGATCCCAGTACCAGCCTCTTGCGGCCTGCGTTCACAACGTCCTCCATCGGCACCGCCCGGCGGGGGCGTAGTACGAGTTCACGAAGAGAGGGGACACGGATCCGGCTGCTCTGCCGCCCCCTCGCGTGGAGCGACAGATCCGAATGGTTGCTAGGGGCCGTCCTTGGTCGGCAGTTCGAGACCGCTGGCCAGCATCTGGATCTGGTCGACGGTCAACGCGCCCTGGTAGGCCCACACGTCGTCGACGGCGTCGGTCCAGTACTCGCTGCCGTTGCCGTTGGGATCGCCGAACTTGGTACGTCCCACCTGCAAGCCGCCGTTGCCCTTCGCCTCGAAGGCCACGACTCCCTTTGCTTGCGACACGTTGCCGGCGATCTGCTCCAGATGTCCGTCGACGTACAGGCTGACCCGGTCGCGCAGCGCGTCGTACACCACCGCAAGATGCGACCAGTTCTGCGCATTGAACCCCGCGTGCGACGCCGTCAACGGCGTGGCACCCGCGTCATCTGAGTTGTGCATCGCTACCTGCCAGACGCCCTGCTCCTCCGGATCCTCGCCCGGCACGTATCGCAGCGCGAACGCGTTCGTGTTGGCACCCGGCTGGGAGAACACCGTGGCAGGCTGCGATGGTCGCCCAGCATTGCGCACCCATCCAGCGATCGTGAAGCTCTCGTCCGTCACTACCACCGGGCTGGAGGTCTCGGCGAAAGCCTTCTGCAGCGGGCTCAGCTTCAATCCGGCCGTCGACCCCCACTCCTTGAACCCCGCCGCCGGATCGATGAACGCGCCGTTGTGGAGGGTCAACGCGGGAGCCGCGCCGCTCTTGGCCTCGCCCGAACCGTCCTCATTCAAGATCCACCGGGCCTTGAGGACGGGATGCTGGGTGACGAGGACCTCGGCTTCCCGGTCACCAACGATTCGGTCGTAGACCCGCACATCATCGAGCAGACCGGGCCAGTGGTCGACTTGGACGCCCTTGTACTTCGCGCGACCGATCTGCAGGCCCCCCACAGCCCGCCACATCGCCGGTGTGACAGGGCTGTCGTTGCCGCGGTCTCCGTTGACGTACAGCCGCATCCTGCCGGACAGCGCGTCCCAAACACCGACCAGATGCGTCCACGCGCCGGACTGAGCAGGCTCTTTGGACGACGCCTGGTACCACCCGGGTGCGTCCGCGGTGTCAGTCGCCGTACGCCCGAACACCCACTTCTGCGTGTCCTTGACATACTTCAGATAGAAGGCGCTCTCGTGAACCCCCTCCATCGACAACGCCGTGAAGTCAGTACCCGGAGCGCTCGCATCCACCTTGGCCCAGACCGATACTGCAAAACTCTTACTGGTATCGACCACCGGCGCACCGGTCGCGGCATAACCAGCCGATCCATCCAACTGCAGTGCCGTATTCGCCTGCCCCGGCACACCCAAAGCGGCACCGTTGTGCAAGGTGGCCTTCGACGGTGCGACCGGGCTGTAGACCACGGGCTTGCCCGCCGGCTCCTCCATGTTCCAGTCCGCCACCAGCCCCGCGCCCGCGGGGACGGTGCCGCCGGCGAGCTGCTGAGCCTGAGTGCCGGACAAGGCCTGGTCGAACACCCGGACGTCGTCGATCGCTCCCGGCCAATTGTTGACGACGAAGCCGTTGTACTGGCTTCGGCCGATGTGCAGCGGACCATGCGATTCCAGGGGCGTGACGCTGCTCCTCGTCGCCTGGAGCTCGCCGTTCACATAGAGCCGCGTCTGTGCTGCGGTCTTGTCGTACACACCGATCAAATGGCTCCACTGCCCGAGGGGAAGCGGCACATCGTCCGTCGCCGTCTGCCAGACACCGCCGCCGTCATTCGTATCAGTCGTCGGCCACTTGAGCACGGCATGCCCATCGGGCTCCATCCCCAAGTAGAAGCCGCCCTGGTAGCTGCCGAGCTGCGCGACCAGGTCACCGATCTTCGTCTGGTCCGGCTTCGCCCATGCCGAGACCGTGAAGCTCTGGGTGGTGTCAACGGCTGGCGGGCCGCTCTCTGCGTACCCGGTCGTCCCATCCAACGTCAACGCGGAGCCGTTC
>NZ_VCKZ01000311.1 GCF_005889745.1 Actinomadura geliboluensis | reverse complement strand
CGGCCCGGTCAGGCCGGACAGGCCCTCCCGCCCGTCCACCGTGGGCACGACCCGCTTCGGTTTGGCGCGCTGCTCCTCCCCCGGCACCTTCGCGACGACGACGAACGGGCTGTAATGCCCGGCGCCGAACTCGCGGGCGACGATGTCGTACGCCTGCCGGGCCTCCATCTTCGGCGACGACATGCTGTCCGCCATCACGCCGAACCGCAGGCTGAGCGTCGGGATCGACAGCGCCAGCAGGACGAGCGTCGCGACGATCGCGTACGGCCATGCGTGCCGGTCGACATGGCGCCCCCAGGCCGTCCAGCGGCGCGAGCTGCGGTCGGGCCGGACGCGCGGCAGCCGGTACCGGTCGATGCGCGTGCCGAGCGCGCCGAGCAGGGCGGGCAGCAGCGTCAGCGCGGCGACGACCATGACGGCGACGGCGAGCGCGGTGGCGATCCCGATCCGCCCGATGAACTCGATCCCGGACAGGAACAGCCCGCAGATCGCGAACACGACGGTGCCGCCGGCGAAGACGACGGCGTGCCCGGAGTGCGCCATGGCCCGGCCGACCGCGGTCTCGACGTCGTCGCCCTCGGCGAGCTGCTGCCGGTACCGGGTGACGATGAACAGCGCGTAGTCGATTCCGGCGCCGATGCCGAGCATCGCGGCGACCATCGGCGCGGTCGGGGCGATCTGGAACAGCGACGCGGAAAAGTGGATCAGCGAGTAGGCGACGGCCATCCCGCACAGCGACACCAGGATCGGGATGCCCGCCGCGAGGTAGGACCCGAACGCCAGCAGCAGCACGACCAGCGCGAGGACGATCCCGACGCCCTCCTGCGGCCCGCCCTTCGGCTGGTTGAGGATCATCGCGGTGATGCCGCCGAACTTCACCTCCAGGCCCGCCATCCGGGCGGGCTCGACGGCGCGGTTCAGCGCGTCGAGGTCGGCGTGCGAGATGTCGCTCATCGTGCCGGTGAGGTTCAGCCGGACGACGACCGCGTTGTCGTCCTTCAGCCCGCCCATGCCCTGCGCGTAGGGGTTCTCGACGAACGCGACGCGCTTCAGCGCGCCGATGTTCTCGATCGACCGGCCGATGGTGAGCGCGACCCGCCAGTCCGCCGGGCTCGCGGCGCGGGTCTCGTGGAACACGACGGTCGCGGTCGGCCCGGTCATCGCCGGGAAGTCCTGGTGGAGGGCGTCGATGGCGCGCTGCGTCTCGGTGCCGGGCAGCGTGCTCTGCTGGACGAACATGCCGCCGTGCGTCAGGCCGAGGACGCCGGTGCCGAGGATGACGGCGACCCACAGCTCGAACACGGTGCGCCGCCGCCGCACGCAGAGACGCCCCAGTGCGTCCAGGAATCGCGCCATGTCCGCAGAGAACACCCATCGGTGCAGATTTGCAATACGTGCAACTTTGCAATGGTGGTAACGTGCGTCACATGGACGAGGCGAACGGCGGCGAGGGGACGGAGCGGCCGAGCCTGCGCGAGCGCAAGAAGCTGCGCACCCGGCAGGCCATCGCGACCGCCGCGCTGCGCCTGTTCGCCGAGCGCGGCTACGAGGAGACGACGATCGCCGACATCGCCGCCGCCGCCGACGTCGCCCCGCGCACGTTCTTCAGCTACTTCCCGTCCAAGGAGGACGTGGTCTTCGCCGAGATCGACGACCGGCTCGCCGAGGTCTCCGAACGGCTGCGCCGCACCCCGGGCGAGACCCCGATGGAGACGATCCGGCGCAGCATCGTGGACGTCCTCAACGCGCTCGTGGCGGAGCACCGCGACTACGGGCCGGTGCAGATCGCCCTCGTCCTGGAGCGCCCCGCGCTCCGGGCCCGCGCGCTGCAGCGGATGACCGACGCCCAGGAGGTGATCGAGGCGCTGCTGCGCGAGCTGTGCCCCGGCATCTCCGAGATCGACGCGGTCGCCGCGTCCGGCATCGCGATCGGCGGCATGCAGGCGGTCGTCGCGCACTGCCGCCGCGAGGGCTACGACCCCCTGTCGATGCGGACGGCCCTCGACCGCGCGGTCGACATCGTGGAGCACGGCCTGATCTCGGTCGACGCCCTGTCGCGGCCGTCACCCTAGAGCGCCGTCCCCCGAACCCCGGGTACCGGCGGCGGAGGCGCCCGCCGCCGGTACCCGGCCCACGGCCCGGCTAGTCGGTGATCTTGATGCGGAGGCGGCGGAAGCCGCGGCCCTTGTTCTCGACCTTGGCGACCGTGATCCGGCCGATCTGCTTGGTGGAGCCGACGTGGGTGCCGCCGTCGGCCTGCGTGTCGAGCCCGACGATGTCGACGATCCGGACGTCCGCCACCTCCGGCGGCACCAGGTTCGTCGCGGTGCGGATGATGTCGGGGATCTCGAACGCCTCGGCGCGCGGCAGCGTCCTGACGTCGATGCGCCGGTCGGCCTCGACCTCGGCGTTGCAGGCGTCCTCGACGGCCTGCTTGAAACCGGGCGGGACCTCGCGGAGGTCGAAGTCCATGCGAGCCGTCAGCGGCTCCATGTTGCCGCCGGTGACGAGGCAGCCGTAGTCGCGGAACACCACGCCGCACAGCAGGTGCAGGCCGGAGTGGGTGCGCATCAGGGCGGTGCGGCGGTCGTCCTCGACGGCGGCCTGGACGACGGTGCCGGCGGGCGGGACCGGGTCGTCCTCCACCGGGATGAGGACCAGGTCGTCGCCCTTGCGGACGCCCGCGATCCGGGTCTGGACGCCCTGCCACAGCAGGACGCCGTGGTCCGGCGGCTGCCCGCCGCCGCCGGGGTAGAAGGCGGAGCGGTCGAGGACGATGCCGTCCGGGCCCGCGTCGAGGACGACGGCCTCCCAGTCCCGCAGCGCCTGATCGTCCAGTTCCAGCCGGGTGGTGCGTCCGAGGGTCTCGCTCATGGCCTCACGGTAGAGGTCACCAGGGTCCGTAGGGGCCGGATCGGGAACCGCCGCGGCCGCCGTTCTTCTTCTTGTACGGGGCGACGGCGGGCCGGACGTCCGCCAGGTAGACGGCGGCGGCGATGAACGCGGCGACCGGCAGGATGCCGATCAGCAGCGCGATGGGGCTGGCGCCGAGCGCCGCCGGCGCGACCGCGTACGCGGCGCCGACGACCGTCGCGACGATCAGCACGATCATCCAGAGCCGCTTGCGCCACTTGCCCGCCGCGGCGTAGGCGCCCTCGGGCACGGTCAGCGAGTCGATCAGCGCCCACGCCTCCATCACGAAGGCGATGATCAGCAGCAGCCAGAAGAAGTAGTCCAGCACATTGAAGCCCTCCACGGCTATCAGCGCTCCTGCTCGTCTCGGACGGCGACTCTCGTCGCGCACACGGCTCGTCGCTCACATGGCTCGCCGGCTCACACGGCGTCTTCCACCCCAACCCTATGCGCACTGTCCAGAGGGGCGGACGGCCGCGCGCCGACCTGCTGGAACAGACGAAGGAGCCCGGCCGGATGTTCCCGGCCGGGCCCCTCACGGCGGCGCCGTTACTTCTTCGCGGTGGTGCGGCTCTGCCGGGCGGTCCCGTTGGCGCGGCGCTGCGGCGCGGTGCGGGTCCGGGCGGCGGGCTTCGGCTCGGGCTCGGTGATCTCGGCGACCTGGACGGCCTCGCGGTTCACGACCTTGCGGCCCCGCTCGGTGAGCTCGTCGATGAACTCGACGGCGCGGGTGCCGAAGTGCGTGGCGTACGCGACCGCGGCGCCCGGCAGGTCCTTGGCCTCGACGCGCTGCTGGTAGCGGGAGACCTCGCCGCGGTAGCGGTCCACGGTCTCGCGGACCTGCTCGCGGTAGCGGTCCACCTGCCCGGGGACCTCACGGAGCTTCTCGACCGCGAAGTCGCCGGCGCCGGCCACGGTGTAGACGGCCTTGTTCTCTCGGAGGTTGCTGGCCAGCGTCATCCGACCTCTTCCTTTCCATGGGAATCATGCGGCTCTGATGGTTCCGGCGCGTCCCGGTCGTCCCGGGCCGCCGCGTCGGCGAACCCGGTGCCGGTCGCTCCGGTGGCCTCGTTCTCCTTGAGGAACGACGCGTAGATGTCGAGCAGGACCTGCTTCTGCCGCTCGGTGAGCAGGAGGTCGGCCCGGACGGCCGCCATCACGTCGGTGTCGGCCTCGCGGTCCTCAAGGATGCCGGCCTGCACGTACAGCGCCTCGGCGGAGATCCGCAGCCCCTTGGCGATCTGCTGCAGGATCTCGGCGCTCGGCTTGCGCAGGCCGCGCTCGATCTGGCTCAGGTACGGGTTGGAGATGCCCGAGACGTCCGCGAGCTGGCGCAGCGAGATCTTCGCGCGCGTGCGCTGTTCCCGGATGTACTCCCCGATGGAGCCGACCTTCGAACTTGCCATGTCTCCACCCTGCGTCATGGTGCTTGCAATTGCAAGCGCCCTTGCTAGCACTTCGTGGTGAATCGCCTCACATGCCGGAAAGGTCGGAAAGGTGAGGTCAGTCGACCTTGGAGGACGGCGCGATCCAGGTGTTGCAGACGGTCAGGTCGCGGCCGTTGAAGCCGGTCACCACCCAGCCCGCGTAGTGGCGCCCGGAGCCGTGGTCGCGCTCCTCCACCGGCTTGCGGTCCTCGCCGCGGCCCCGCACGTCCATGATCATCGCGACGTACTGCTCCCGGGTCATCGGCAGCGTGGACCGCTCCGAGCCGAGGAACGCGCCCGCGAAGCACTGCGCCTGCAGCTCGATGCGGCGGCTCGCCTCGTTGCCGGTCGCGGTGTCGCCCGTCTCGATCTGCCGGTCGCCGTAGAGCAGGATGCCCGCGCGGTCCTGGACGTGGTGCCCGTACTCGTGCGCGATCACCCGCGCGTACACGGCGTAGTGGGACAGGGGCTCGCCGCCCGACGTCTCCACCACGTGCTCCAGGCCGACGTACATCGTGTTGTTCGCCGGGCAGTAGAAAGCGGACGCGCCCGGCGCCGGGTAGGTGCCGCAGGGGCTGCGCCCCGGGTTCACCCAGAACACGCGGTTGGGCTTGTTGAACGAGATCCCGGCCTTCTGGAACTGCTTGGTCCACGCGGTGTCCAGGCAGTCGCTGAGGGTGTCCATGAACTGGCGCATCGAGTCGGCGGACGGCAGGATGCGCGGCAGCCGGCAGCTCACCGACGTCAGCGGCCCGCTCTTGTACAGCTTGCTGTCGGTGGCCTTCTCCTTGGGCGACATCGACTCGGCGCCGCGGCCGGACGAGGTGCTCGTCCCCGTGCCGCCCGCGCCCTGCGTCCCGCCGAGCACGGAGAGCACCACGATCGCCAGCACGACCAGGGCCGTCAGCCCGCCGAAGATGCCCGCGATCGTCCCGCCCGCGCTGCGGCGCGGCGGCGGGCGCATCGGGACGTACCGGTACTGCGGCTGCCCGTAGGCAGGCTGCCCGTACCCCGGCCCGTACCCCGGGCCGCCCGGCGGCTGCGCGCCGTAGGGCGGCACGCCGTGCGGGGGCCCGCCATAAGGGGGACGGCCGTACGGCGGGGCCGGTGGCCGCGACGATGGTGGCGGCGGGGGGTATTGACCTGCCATAGCGCAGAATCATCGCACGCGTTCCCGATACTATTTGCGGCCATGTCTGCTCTTGCGGCGTTGTTCCGGTTCCGGCCAGTCGTCCTGACGGTGTCGGCCGCGGTGTCGGCCGTGGCGCTGAGCCCCGTCATGACCACCCCCGCCGTAGCGGCGGGGCCGGGCGCCGGGACGGCCGCCCCGGCGGAGCGGGTGCTCAAGGACGAGGTCGTCCTCACCGCCGGCAAGGGCGGGACCGTCAAGGTGAAGGAGACGGTCGTCTACCGGTTCGCCGGGCAGAAGGGCTTCCAGCGGGCGTTCCAGACCCGCGTCCACGAGAGCCTCAGCGAGGACCGCGTCTACAAGCTGGACAACCTGCGGGCGAGCAGCCCCGACGGCGGGCCGACGCGGGTCAGCGCGTCCGAGGGCGAGACGCGCACGACCGTCAAGGTCAGCGGCACCGGCGCACTGAAGGGCAACCGCACCGTGGTGCTGGAGTACGACCTGCGCGGCGCGATCACCCCGATGGGCGGCGCGGAGGAGCTGCGCTGGCCGGTGATCGGCGGCTGGAAGGTCCCGGTGGACGAGGCCAAGGCCGTCGTGGACGGCGGCGCGATGATCCGCAGCGTCAACTGCTTCACCGGGCCGATCGGCAGCACGATCGGCTGCACGCAGTACTACACGAACCACACGCACACGCAGGGCGTCTACGCCCAGCAGGGCATGCTGCCCGGCGAGTACCTGACGGTCGTCGCGGGCCTGCCCGCGGGCACGACCGGCGGCAAGGCGCTCTACGAGCGGCGGCACACGCTCGCGACCGCGTTCTCCGTCAACGCCGTGACCGGCTCCGTGCTCGCCGGCCTGCTGGTGCTGCTGGTCGGCGGCGTCGCCGCCCTCTACCTGCTGCGCGGCCGGGACGCCCGGGTCGTGGGCAAGAAGGCCGCCGAGGGCGACCAGGCGCCGGTCGCCGGGGCCGAGTTCGAGCCGCCGGACGGGGTGCGGCCCGGCCAGATCGGCACGCTGATCGACGAGCAGGCCGACGTGATCGACGTGACCGCGACGATCGTCGACCTCGCGGTGCGCGGCTACCTGCTGATCGAGGAGGAGGACCGGGCCCGCACCGGCCGCCTCGACTGGACGCTGCGCCGCCTCGACCGCCCGCAGGTCGACCTCCTCCCCTACGAGCGGATCCTGCTGGACGCGCTGCTCACCGCCCCCGACGGGACGGGCCGCGACGCGGTGAAGCTGTCGGAGCTCGGCGGGACGTTCGCGACGAAGCTGGCGCAGGTCAGGTCCGCGATGTACGACGACGTGGTGAAGCAGGGCTGGTTCGCCCGCCGCCCGGACACCGTCCGGTCCCGCTGGACGGTCGCGGGCATCCTCGTGACGCTGCTCGGCATCGGCGCGACGGTCGCGCTGGCGCTCACCACCGAGTGGGCCCTCGCCGGCCTCGCGCTGATCATCGCGGGCGCGGCGCTGGCCTATGGCGGCCAGTACATGCCCGCGAAGACGGCGCGCGGCGCGACGGTGCTCGCGCACACGATCGGGTTCCGGGCGTTCCTGGAGCGCGGCGCCGTCCCGGACGGGGACGCCGTCGCGTCCCGGCAGCGGATCGCGCTGTTCTCCCGGTTCCTGCCGTACGCGGTCGTGTTCGGCACCGTCCCCAAATGGGCGGAGACGGTCAAGGACGCGGGCGAGCAGGGCGCCGACAACCTGTACTGGTACGAGGGCCCGGCCGAGTGGGACCTGTCGAAGTTCGCCGAGTCGATGCGCACGTTCACGCTGGCCACCTCCGGCTCCATCTCGCAGTCGCGCGGGTTGTGACCGGGCGCCGGGCGCCGGGCGGGCACGGGCGGTTAACCGCCTGACGCGGGGTAGGTGCCGGGGCGAGGAGGTGTCGCCTCATGTTCCTGGCAGACCAGCTCCCCCCGCCCGGCGGCAGCGACCTCGGGACCTCCTGGTTCTTCTACGTGGGGCCGGCCGTCATCTTCCTCGCGGTCGTCTTCTGGGTGGTCGTCACCCTCACCGCGTCCCGCAAGCCGCCGCGCAGCCGGAGGACGATGGGCGGCCTGCCCAACCGCGGGCCCGTCCAGGGCGGGGTCATCCAGGGCAGCCCGTCCCAGCGGACGCGCCGCGACCCCGCGCCGTCAGTGACGCATCGCGAGGTCATGGAGCACATCGAGCAGGCCCGCGCCGAGGAGGAGGCCGTCCAGCGGCCCGAACCGCCGCGGAAGGGACGCAGGCGGAAGCGGCGGCGCCTGTTCGGCGGACGCTGACCCCCCCGACCCGGCCGGCCTCGACCGCCCCTGATCACCCCACGTAAGATGTCTGACGTCTTACTTGGGAGGGTTCGTGGGATTGAGTCCCGTTTCCAGCGGCTCGACGGTGGACGCCGTGCTGGAGCAGCTCCAAGCGCAGGTCAGCGCCGGCTCCTGGCCGGTCGGCGAGCGGATCCCGGCGGAGACCGACCTCGCCGCCCAGCTCGGCGTGAGCCGTCCGGCCGTCCGCGAGGCGATCCGGGCGCTGTCGCACGTCGGGGTGCTGGAGGTGCGGCGCGGCGACGGGACGTACGTGCGCAGCAGCGCCGACCCGCGCCCGCTGCTGCGCCGGGTCGCGCGGGCGTCGGCGCGGGACGTGTTCGAGGTGCAGCTCGCCTACGACGTCCAGGCGGCCCGGCTCGCGGCCCGCAGGCGCACCGCCGCCGACCTGGAGCGGCTGGAACTGCTGCTGCGCGCCCGCGACGAGGCGACCGAGCCGGACGCGTTCGGCGCCGCCGACGCGCGGTTCCACCTGGGGGTCGCGGAGGCGTCCCGGAACCCGGTCCTCATCGAGGCGATGCGGTACTTCATCGACCGGCTGCACGAGTCGATGCGCGCGATCCGGCTCGACCACGACGTCCCCGAGGCGGGCCCGGCCCGGCACCGCGCCGTGCTGGACGCGATCGCGGCGGGCGACCCGGAGGCGGCGGCGTCGGCCGCGGCGGCCGTCGCCGAGCCGACCCTCACCGTCCTGGAGTCCCTGCTCGGCGAGGGGACCGCGCGCGGCGAGGCGGCCCCGTGACGGCGCGGCGCGCCGGGCTGGCCGGCTCCCTGCTCATGATCGTCCTGGTGGCGGTCAACCTGCGGCCGGCGATCGCGGCGGTCGGCCCGGTGCTGACCGAGATCAGCGACGAGTTCGGGCTGTCCGGGACGGCGGCGGGCGCGCTGACCACCCTCCCGCTGGTCTTCTTCGGCTCCTACGGGCTGGTCGCGGCGTTCCTGCCGCGGGCGCCGCGCGGCGAGACGCTGCTGGTCAGCGCGATGGCGCTGCTGGTCGGCGGGCTGCTGCTGCGGCTGCTGGACGGCTCCGCGGCGCTGTTCGCCGGGTCGCTGGTCGCCGGGATCGCGATCAGCATCGGCAACATCGCGATGCCGGGCATCATCAAGCGCGACCATCCCGCCCGGATCACCACGGTGACGGCGGTCTACACGGTCGCGGTGACGGCCGGGGCGTCGCTGTCGTCGGGGTTCGCGGTGCCCGTCGAGCACGCCTTCGACTCCGGCTGGCGGCTGCCGCTCGGCCTGCTCGCGGTCCCCGCCGCGCTGGCCGGGCTGCTGTGGGTGCCGCGGGCGCGCCGCGCGGCGCACGCGGCCCGGTCGGCGCCGCCCGCGGCGCACCGGCGCGGCGTCACGGCGCTGGTGTGGCGGTCGGGCCTCGCCTGGCACGTCACGGTGTTCATGGGCCTGCAGTCGCTGCTCGCCTACGTGGTACTCGGCTGGCTGCCGACGATCTGCCAGGACCGCGGGATGGACGAGGCCGCCGCCGGCTACGTGCTCGCCCTGACGTCGGGGGTCCAGGCGATCGGGTCGCTGGCCGTCCCGGTGCTGGCGCGCCGGACGCGCGACCAGCGCCCGCTGGTGGTCGCCACGGCGGTGCTGGCCCTGGTCGGCTTCGCCGGGACGACGTGGGCGCCGATCGGGTCGGTGTGGGGCTGGGCGGTGGTCCTCGGCTTCGGCCAGGGCCTCGGGTTCGCCACCGCGCTGTCGTTCATCGGGCTCCGCGCCCACGACGCGCAGGTCGCGGCGCAGCTGTCCGGGATGGCGCAGGGCGTCGGCTACGTCATCGCGGCGCTCGGCCCGCTCGCGCTCGGCGCGCTGCACGACGCCACCGGCGGCTGGAGCGTTCCGATGGCGGGCGTGCTCGCGGTGTGCGCCGCCATGGCGGTGCCCGGGGTGGCGGCGGGCCGCCTCCGCACGGTCGGCGCCCCTTCCGCGCCTTCCGAGGGGGTTAACTCGCATATCAGCGGACACATCCCTAATTGACCCCGTGTTGGGGCCGATACGCCATCGGGAGGTGACCACGATGCTCGCCGCGACTCTTGCCGAGACGGCCACGCCCAGCGTCGCGCTCAGGTGGGTGTGGATCATCATTGTGGTGGGCACTGTGCTGACGGTCGCCCGTCTCTACATGACCCGGACGGCGTCGTCCCGGAAGATCCACCCCGACCGCCGGAACGACCAGGAGAACCACCGCGGCATGGAGCAGGGCGGAATGTACACCTACCGGCCGGGGATGTTCTCCCACAGCTACCCGCCGGCGCGGGACGGCCAGTGGGAGGAGTTCCGCAAGGACAACCCCCAGCCCGGCCGCGAACCGAAGAAGGTGTGGCCGGACGGCATCCTCTACGAGCAGACGGTCTTCAAGGAGGAGATCGAGCAGCTCAAGCGGACGCCCGAGACCCGCTAGGACGCGCCTAGGACGCGCCGCCCGGCACGCTGCCGCGCGGCGCGTTCCGGCTAGAACACGTCGGGCGCGGGACGGACTGCGCCCACGACGCCGTCCCCGCCCCGCACCTCGACCACGGCCAGCTCCTCCAGGCCAGGCTCGTCGAGGCCGAGGGCCCGCAGCAGCGCCACGGTGACGGGGGTCCGCGCGCGCATCGCCCCGTCGTCGATCTTCACGGCCCCCGCCCGGCCGTCGGTGTACGCGAACGCGTCCACGCCCTCGGCGCCGCACTTGACGAGCAGGCCGGGAACGGCGTCCATGAGCTGCCGCTCCTCGCGCCGGGTGCCGGACGTCCACTGCGGGTGGGTGCGCATCGCGTCCGCCACGCGCCGCTCGGGGCTGCCCGGTGCGGCGAGCACCAGCGCGCGGAACGCCCGCGCGACCCCGACCGTGGACACCGCGAACAGCGGCGCCCCGCACCCGTCCACGCCGACGGCGGCGACCGGCTCCCCGGCCAGCTCCTCGACGACCTCCCGCACCGCCTCCTGCAGCGGGTGCGCGGGGTCGAGGTAGGTCTCCTTCGGCCAGCCCGCCGCGACGCACGTCGCCAGCATCGCGGCGTGCTTGCCGGAGCAGTTCATCCGCATCCGGGACGGGCCGCCGCCCTGCCGCGCGACCGCCTGCTGCGCCTCGGGGTCGATCGGCCAGCTCTGCGGGCACCGCAGGTCGTCGGCGACCAGCCCGGCGCCGGCGAGGATCTTCTCGGCGCCCTCGACGTGGAAGTCCTCCCCGGAGTGGCTGCCGGCCGCCAGCGCGAGCAGCTCGTCGTCCAGGCCGAGCCCGCTCCGCAGCATCGCGACGGCCTGCATCGGCTTGTTGGCCGACCGCGGGAAGAT
>NZ_VCKZ01000310.1 GCF_005889745.1 Actinomadura geliboluensis | reverse complement strand
CGAGTACCGAGGTGCCGGACGTCCCCGTGGCCCTGTTGCCGGTGGGGAGCTTCGAGCAGCACGGCCCGTACCTGCCGCTGGCGACGGACACGGTGATCGCGTGCACGCTGGCGGCGGAGATCGCGACGACCCATCCGGTGCGGACGCTCCCGCCCGTGACGATCTCGTGCTCGCATGAGCACGCCGGCTGGCCCGGGACGGTGAGCATCTCGGCGGCGACCCTCCACGCGGTGGTGAGGGACGTCGCCGAGTCGCTGCGCCGGGCCGGGGTGCCGAAGCTCGTGCTGGTCAGCGGGCACGGCGGCAACTACGTCCTGGGCAACGTCGTGCAGGAGGCGCACGGCGACATGGCGCTGTTCCCCGGGTTCGACGACTGGGAGGACGCGCGGCGCGCGGCGGGCGTCGAGACGTCCGGGGACAGCGACATGCACGCCGGGGAGCTGGAGACGTCGATCCTGCTGCACGCCCATCCGGAGCTGCTCAGGGACGGGTACGGCACCGCCGATCACCTGGCCGACGACCGGCGGCACCTCCTGACGGCCGGGATGGCCGCCTACACCGAGTCCGGCGTCATCGGGCGGCCGTCACTGGCCCGCGCCGGCAAGGGCCGGGACGCGCTGCGGAGCCTTGTCGCGGCGTTCGGGGACGTCCTCGCGGTGCTTCAGCAGCAGGGCGGCGGCGCCGGGCAGGCACGCGACGAAGCTCAGCACCCCGTAGACGACGGAGACGGTCAGGCCCTGCGCTGAGCCGAGCCCGGCGGCGCCGAACGCCAGGGCGAGGGCGGCCTCGCGCGGCCCCCAGCCGCCGACGTTGATCGGCAGCACCATCACCAGCAGCGCCAGCAGCAGGAGCGGGAGCAGCTGGACGAGCGGTGCCGTCGCGCCGACCAGGCGGGCCGCGACGACGAACAGCGCCAGGTGTCCCGCGAGTGCCGCGACCGACAGGGCGACGATGCCGGGCCAAGCGCGCGCGGCGGCGCGCAGGTCGGCGAACGTGGATACCAGGGCCGGGTGCTTCCAGCGTCCCAGGACAAGGAGCAGAACAAGGACGACCCCAATCGGGATGAGGGCCGGGGCCATCGCCGACAGCAAGGACGGGTGGACGAACAGGGCCGCGACACCCGCGACGATGGCGACGCCCTGACCGGCGGTCCGTTCGAGGAAAACCGCCCGCACTCCACGGGCGACGTCACCCGAGCGGTGGCCGTGGCTCACCGCCCTGTGGACGTCCCCCAGAACACCGGCAGGCAGCACCGCATTGAGGAACTGGGCCCGGTAGTAGTCCGTGATGGCACCGGCCATGGGCAGGTGCAGGCCGACACGTCGAGCGACCAGCCACCAGCGGGCCGCGCTGAGCGTCGTGGTCAGCAGACCGATGGCGAGGGCCACGGCCACGGAGGTGGCGTCGATGGCTTGGAGCGCCGCCACGAAGGCGTCCGTGCTGTGCCACCACAGCAGCGCGCCCAGGATGCCCAGCCCGATGACCAGGCGGCCCCACGGCCACAGCCTCTTCACGACGGTCCTCCGGGGAGGGCGAGCAGGTCCAGGTGCTGGACCTCGACGGTGAGCCGGCCGTCGGCGCAGGCGGCGAGGCGGCGGCTCAGGTAGTCGTCCGCGAACGGGGCCAGGTCCGGGTTCTGCTCGACGGCGGCGCCGACCCAGCCGCGCAGCCATTCGGCGATCAGCTCCGCTTGGCCGGGACCGAGCCGCCACGGGCTCGGACGCGTCGTGACCGTGGCGCCGCGCCGCCCGAACGCCCTGGTCGCGGCGGTGACGGCGTCGGGCCCGAGCAGCCCGCCGCGCCGCTGGTGCGCGTCGAACGCGGCGGCGTACTCGGCGTCGAGCGGCTCGGACGGGGTGAGCCGGACGCGGCCGACGACCGACAGGGTGAGCAGCGCCGGGCAGCCGGCCGCCGCCGCGATCGCCTCGACCTCGGCGGCGGTGAGCACGTCCAGCAGCGCGGACGCGACGACGAGCGACGCGCCGACCAGGTCGGACGCGCGCAGCTCGGCGATGCCGCCGGCGCGCGTCTCGACCGTCGCGGGCAGCCCGTCGGCGGTGACGTAGGCATTGGCGCGGGCGAGGTCGAGCAGCGCGGGGTCGCGGTCGTGCAGGATCCAGTGCTGCGGGCCGCGCAGCCGCCCCGACAGCCAGCGGCCGACGGAGCCGGTACCGCAGCCGAGGTCCCAGATGACGAGCGGCCCGTCCGCCGGGAGCGCCGCCCGGAGCGGGACCAGCAGCTCCCCGGCCCGCGCGGCGGCGTCGGCCTCCTCCCGCAGCGCCAGCCACGACGGCGCGTACCCGCTCGACGATCTCGTGTCGATGCCTTCGGTTCCCTCAATCATGGCGCGCCTCCCTGCGCATCCGGGATAGGACGGTGGCCATGCGGCGGGCGGTGTCGTCCCAGCCCGGCAGCATGGTGCGGCGCAGCCGGGCGGCGGCGCGCAGCCGGCCCCGCAGGTCGGGGTCGACGAGCCAGCGGCGCAGCGCCGTGGCGAGTGCGGTGGGGTCGCCGGGCGGGACGAGCAGGCCGGGGACGGCCCCGGTCGGGTCCCAGCCGAGCGCGTCGGGGACGCCGTCCGCCGACGTCGCGATGACGGGCACACCGCGCGCGAGCGCCTCGGTCACCACCATCCCGAACGTCTCGGCGCGGGACGCGAGGACGAGCGCGTCGGCGGCGGCGTAGGCGTCGTCCAGCCGCTTGCCGGTGAGGGGCCCGGCGAGCTCGACCCGGTCGCCGAGCCGATGCCGGCCGATCAGGCGGCGCAGCCGCGTCACATGGCCGGGGACGCGGTCCAGCGGGCCGGCGCATTCGCAGTGCCACGGCAGGTGCGCGAGGGTGGCGAGGGCCTCCACCAGGACGTCGTGGCCCTTGCGCGGGGTCACCGACGCCACGCACAGCAGGCGGGTCGCGCCGTCGGTGCCGGAGGCGAGGGGCGCGGGGTCGGTGCCCGGCGGGGCGGCGTGGACGCGGGACGGGTCGAGGCCGTGGTGGGCGATGAGGTGGTCCTTCGCCCACGGGCTGGTCGCGATGACGGCGGCCGCCGCTTCCAGGACCTTGCGTTCGCCCGCGTTGAGGTCTTCTTGTCCGGGTTCGTCCGCGAGGGGCAGGTGCACCAGGACCGCCACCCGCAGCCGTCCCGCCTCGGGGACGACGATGTCCGGCACGCCGCACGCGACCAGGCCGTCCAGCAGCACGACACTCCGGTCCGGGAGCGCGGCGAGGGAGCGGCCGAGCGCGGTCCGCGCCGGCTCGCCGGGACGCGGCCACGACCCCGGCACCGGCAGCATCCGGACGGGCCGCCCCGACGCCGCCAGCTCCTCCGCCACCCGCCGGTCGTACCGGTCGCCGCCGCTCGGGGCGCCGGCGCCGCCGACGCCGCCCGGCACGACGAACGGGATCTCCGGCGCGGTCATAGCTCCCGCTCGTAACTGGCCCAGGCGACGTGCGACTCGTGCAGCGCCACCGCGATGCCGGACAGCCCGCGCGCGTTCTCGCCGAGCGCCCCCGCGTGGACGCGGCCGGCGAGCCGGTCGGCGATGACCTTGGCGAGGAACTCGGTCGAGGTGTTCACCCCGGCGAAGTCCGGCTCGTCGTCCAGGTTGCGGTAGTTCAGCCCGCCCAGGACCTCGCCGAGCGCGCGGGTGGCGAGCCCGATGTCGACGACGAGCCCGTCGGAGTCCAGGTCGGCCCGGCGGAACGTCGCGTCCACCACGTAGGTCGCGCCGTGCAGCCGCTGCGCGGGCCCGAACACCTCGCCGCGGAAGCTGTGCGCGATCATCATGTGGTCGCGGACGGTGATACCGAACAAGAAGCCCTCCTCAGTAGACGATCCGATGGCACAGGGCGGGCAGCCTCCCGGCCGCCAGCGCGGGCATGATCCGCGGCAGCTCCGCGAAGGTGCTCTCCCCCGTGACCAGCGCGTCGAACGCCGGATCCGCCAGCAGCCGCAGCGCGAGCGCCAGCCGGTCGGCGAAGCTCCGGCTCGCCCGCCGCGCCGGCGGCACCGCGCCGACCTGGCTGCCCCGGACGGTCAGCCGCCGCGAGTGGAAGAACTCGCCGAGCGGCACGCTGACCTTCCGGTCGCCGTACCAGCTCAGCTCGACGACCTGCCCGTCCGGGGCGAGCAGCTCCAGCGACCGGGCCAGCCCCGCCTCGGTCGCGCTCGCGTGGACGACGAGGTCGCAGCCGCCCGCCGCCCCCTCGGGCGTCGCGAACTCCACGCCGAGCGCCTCCGCGACGGCGAAGCGCGACGGGTCGGTGTCGACCAGCTGGACGCGGCACCCGGGGAACCCGGCGAGGACCCCGGCGACCGAGCAGCCGACCATCCCCGCGCCGACCACGGCGATCCGGTCGCCGACCAGCGGGGCCGCGTCCCACAGCGCGTTCACGGCGGTCTCGACCGTCCCCGCCAGGACCGCCCGCTCCGGCGGCACCTCGTCCGGGACGACGGTGACCGCGCCCGCCGGGACGACGTACCGGGTCTGGTGCGGGTAGAGGCAGAACACGGTCCGGCCGGTGAGCTCGGCGGGGCCCTCCTCGACCACGCCGACGTTGAGGTACCCGTACTTGACCGGGCCGGGGAACGTCCCGTCCTGGAACGGCGCCCGCATGATGGCGTGCTGGTTCGGCGGGACGCCGCCGCGGAACACGATCGCCTCCGTGCCCCGGCTCACCCCGGAGAACAGCGTCCGGACCAGCACCTCCCCCGGCCCCGGCTCCGGGAGGACGGCATCGCGGATCTCCCCCTTACCGGGCGACAGGATCCAGAAGGCGCGCGCGTCGCGCTCCATCCCCGCTCCTCCCCCGAGTCGCACCCACCGCTTCCACCGCTTCCACCATTTCCGCCGCTTCCACTGCTTCCACCGGGCCCGCCGCCCGCCGGTCGCGCCGCGCGAACAGCCACCGCACGTCCCGCCCGAACGACCACACCAGCAGCGCCAGCGCCGCCGCCACGAGCAGCCCCGCGTGCGGGACGGCGCCCGCCGCGGCCACCACCAGCACCACGCCCTGCACCACGGCGACGGCCTTGCGCGCGACGCTCGGCCGCAGGTCGGCGCGCAGCCACGGCGCCGCCCAGGCCGCCGCGCCGAACGCGTACCGCATCGCGCCGATCGCGAGCACCCACGGCCCCGCCGACCAGGCGACCTCGACGCTCAGCACCAGCACCAGGAGGGCGTCGGTCTCCATGTCGAACCGCGCGCCGAGCCGGGACGCCGTGCCGGTGCGCCGGGCGACCTGCCCGTCCACCCCGTCCAGGACGAGCGCCGCCGACGCCGCCGCGACCAGCGCCCAGGTGTGCCCGCCACCGGTCAGATGCCCCGCGACCAGGGCCGCCACACCCCCGGTCAGCACGACCCTGACCAGCGTCACGTGGTCGGCCGGCCCGAGCGCGCGCCCCCGGAACGCCCGCGCGAGCACCACCCACGCGGCCAGCGCGTATCCGCCGCCCACGGCCAGGCCCGCGTGGCCGGGGCGGAGCACCGCCAGCAGCGCCAGCTGCGCCGCCGCCGCGAGCGCCAGCTCCGGTCCCCGGGTCAGCCGGTACCGGCGCGGCGGCGCGAACGGCACCCGCACGGGCGCCGGGCGCGTCAACGTCATCGGCCGCGTCATCAGCGCACCTCGCTGACCGGGGCCTCGTCCAGGACGGCGGGGGCGTCCAGCTGCGGCAGGTCGTGCCCGAGCCGGTCGCGCTTGGCGGTGAGGTAGCGGACGTTGTCGTCGCTGACGGGGACGAGCAGCGGCACCCGCGCCGCGACGGCGACGCCGTAGGACTCCAGCGCGCTGACCTTGTCCGGGTTGTTCGACATCAACCGCACCGACCGGACGCCGAGGTGCCGCAGGATCCGCGCGGCCGGGCCGTAGTCGCGGACGTCCACCGGCAGCCCGATGGCGGTGGCGGAGTCGACGGTGTCCAGGCCCTGGTCGTCCTGCAGGATGTGGGTGCGGACCTTCGCGACGAGCCCGATCCCGCGCCCCTCGTGCCCGCGCAGGTAGACCAGGACGCCCGCGCCCTCCCGGACGATGGCGTCCAGCGCCGAGCCGAGCTGGTCCCCGCACTCGCAGCGGGTCGCGCCGAAGATGTCGCCCGTCATGCACTCGGAGTGCATCCGGACCAGCACGTCCGCGCGCCCCCGGACGTCGCCTCGCGCCAGCGCCATGTGCTCGTGCCCGTCGACCGGGTCCCGGAAGGCGACGGCGCGGAACACGCCCCGCCGGGTCCTGAGGTCCGCCTCCGCGATGTCCTTCTCGTCGATGCCCTGCTCGCGCATCGCTCCCCTTCCTCGGCTCCGCAATCACCTCTGGTACGTGGCGACCGCACCCGGTGGTTGCGTTCCCAAAACGGTCCGTACAACCGGTGGCACGCAGGGGAGGCTCCGCAGGGTTCAGCCTAGGCGCGCCCGGACCACCAACTCATGAAGCCCGCGGCGGTTCGCCGGCGCTTCCGGCAGGCGGGTGGCGCTGCGCTCGTCCTCCAGCCGGGCGGTGAGCGCGGCGACGTCGTCCCGGAGCCGGGACGGTGTGGGCGCGCCCTCCCGCAGCGCGCCGTGCTCGGCGGAGCGCTTGGCCTCGACCAGCTCCGGCAGGTAGGCGGGCCCGTCCCCGGCGAGACGGGTCAGGTCGGCCTCGACCTCACCCGTCCGCATCAGGTGGACGCCCGTCAGCAGCACCCGGAAGGTGTAGAGCAGCGGCTTCAGCTCCCGCGACTTCTCGAACAGCGCCCACTGCGTCCGCGCGAACCCCAGGTAGTGGTGCGCGTGGTTGGACGTGACCAGCCCCGGGACCAGCGCCTTCAGCTCGGCGTGCACATCCGAGGTGGTCACGACCAGCGGGGACATGACCTGCTCCAGGACGTAGCCGTTGCGCCGCAGGAGCAGCGCGCAGAACTTCGCCAGGTCGTGGGTGACGGCGTCGGCCTCCACGCCCGCGTGGTCCCACATCAGCGTGACGGTCTGCTCGCCCGTCTCCAGGCCGACGATCTCCTCCAGCGGCAGCAGGTGGGCGCCGCGCAGGTCGATGTCGGAGTCCTCGGACGGGAAGCCGTACAGGTGCGCCCCGCTGACCGTCAGGAACGCGCGGGGGCAGGGGTGCTCGGCGGCCAGGCGGGCGAGCATGCCCTCGGGGAGTCTCACCAGGTCACGCTCCTGCGGCGGATGGAGATCAGCAGGTTCTCGACCGCGGTGCGGTCGGGTTCGGGCGGGAGGGGGGTGCGGGCCATGGCGGTGTCGATCTCGGCGGTGAGGGCGGCGCGCCACTCCTCGACCTCGGCCCAGGCGACCTCGCCGCGGCGGACGGCGAGGAGGCGGTCGCGCAGGTCGCCGACGTCCACCCGGGGCTCGCCGTGCCGGACGAGGTGCAGGCCGCTCGCCAGCAGCCGCAGCATGTGCATGACGTGCTTCCATCGCGGCGCGCCGCCGTTGCGCAAGTCGCCTTCCAACTTGCGGAACTGGGCGTCGGCGTAGCGGAGGAACGTGCGGTGCGCGTGCCGCGACAGGAAGGCCGGCCGGACGGCCAGCAGCTCCTCGCCGACCGGTGTGACGCGTTCCACGATCGGCGACCAGAGGCACTCCAGGACGGTCGGGTTCGCGCCGAGCGCCAGCACGCAGAAACGCTCCAGTTCCCAGGAGAACTGCTCGGGCAGCGGGCCGTCCAGGTGGGTCGGCGGCTTGGTGAAACCCCAGAACAGCGGGGCCGGGGCCGCGTAGACGCCGCGCCGGTCGACGTCACTGGCACTCGTCGCCAGGCCGTAGGCTCGCGAGCCGGTCACCACGGACAGGATCGTGTGGTCGCGGACCAGGTCCAGCGCCGCGCCGGGGTCGTGGTTCGTCACGGAGGCAGCCTGGCGCAGGCCCGCGCGGGTGTCGAGCGGATTCTCCGGCTGCTGTAAACGGTTACAGATCGGCCACGGACTTGCTGAAAGTTTCTGCAAGAGGTTTACGTCCCTGCAACACGTTGCTAACGTCCCGGTCCAGCCCCCATCTCTTGACCTGCGGGACGACGGCCCGGCGCGGCACGTCCCCCGCGAAGGAGGACACCATGCGGCGCACCCCCCGGATCGGCGGCGCCCCCCTGGCGGGCGCCCTCGTCTGCGCCGGCCTCGCGCTCTCGCTGGCCGCCTGCGGCGGCGACGACGGCGCGCAGGGCGGCACAGGCGAGGCGAGTCTGCAGGGCCGCGGCCCCATCACCTTCGTGACCGGCAAGGACCGCTCGGGCTACCTGCAGAAGCAGGTGGACGGCTGGAACGCCGAGCACCCGAAGGAGCAGGTCCGGATCATCGAGCTGCCGGACGAGCCGAACGACCAGCGGCAGCAGATGATCCAGAACGCCACCACCAAGTCGGACGCCTACGCGGTGCTCAACCTCGACGTGGTGTGGACCGCCGAGTTCGCCGCCAACCGCTGGCTCACCGAGATCCCGAAGAGCCAGGTCGACCTGTCCAGGATGCTGCCCGCGACGATCAGCACGGGGCAGTACCGGGACCGGCTCTACGCGGTGCCGTCCACGTCCGACGCCGGGATGCTCTACTACCGCGAGGACCTGCTGAAGAAGGCCGGGGTCTCCGCGCCGCCGAAGACCTACGCCGAGATGTGGGACGCCTGCGCCGAGGTCGAGAAGCTCCCCGAGGCCAAGGGCATCGACTGCTTCTTCACCGAGGTCAACAAGACCGAGAGCCTGACGATCAGCGCGGTCGAGGCGATCGGCAGCGCCGGCGGCGCGATCATCGGCCCGGACGGCAAGCCGACCCTGAACACCCCGCAGGCCAAGCAGGGCGTCGAGTTCCTCGTGAGCGCCAAGAAGGAGCACATGCCGAAGGAGGCCGTCACCCTCGACACCGAGGGCGGGCGCCGCTACTTCCAGTCCGGCAAGCTCGTCTTCCAGCGCCAGTGGCCGTACCAGTACGCGCTGGCCGACCAGAAGGACGGCTCGTCCAAGGTCGCGGGCAAGTTCGCGGTCGCGCCGCTGCCCGGCCCGAACGGGCCCGGCGTCGCCAACCTCGGCGGCCACAACCTCGCGATCTCCGCGTTCGCCGAGAACAAGGCGTCCGCGCTCGACTTCATCCGGTACCTCACCGGTGAGCAGTCGCAGCGCGCCAACCTGCTCGCCACCTCGCAGGCCCCGACGGTCGCCGCGCTGTACGACGACCCCGAGATGGTGAAGAAGTTCCCGTACCTGCCCGTGCTGAAGCAGGCCATCGCGAACGCCAAGCCGCGCCCGGTCGCGGTGAAGTACGGCGACGTGACCGCCGCGATCCAGGGCGAGATGTACGACGCGGTGACCGGCAAGAAGCCCGTCGACCAGGCCCTGACCGACCTGCAGGCCAAGCTCCAGCCGCTGACCGCGCAGTGAACACGGCCGCCACCGAGACGCCGTCCGCCGCGGGAACCCCCGCGGCGGGCGCCGCCCGCCGCCGCGGGCGCGACGTGCAGGGGACGAGGCGCCTCGCCGCGCTGCTGCTGTCCCCGACGCTGCTGGTGCTCGCGCTGGTCATCGGCTACCCCGTCCTCGCGGGGTTCCGCGAGTCGCTGTACGCGCGCGGCGAGGGACTGGACGCGCAGGGGTTCGTCGTCGAGGGCGACCGGTTCGTCGGCCTCGACAACTACACCGCGATCTTCCAGGGCGACCGGGCCGACGCGTTCTGGAACGCCTTCTCCAACACCACGTTCTTCACCCTGACCACGGTGGTGCTGGAGACGCTGATCGGCGTCGCGATGGCGCTGATCATGCATCAGGCGTTCAAGGGGCGGGCCGTCGTGCGCGCCAGCATCCTCGTCCCGTGGGCGATCCCCACCGCGATCTCCGGGCTGCTGTGGCGCTGGATCTTCCAGGCGGACGGCGCCGCGAACGCGCTGCTGCGCCGGCAGATCCTGTGGACCGCCGACGGGTTCCCCGCGAAGGCGGCCGTCGTCATCGCCGAGGTGTGGAAGACCTCCCCGTTCATCGGGCTGCTCGTCCTCGCCGGGCTGCAGATGATCCCCCGGGACGTCTACGAGGCGGCACGGGTGGACGGCGCCGGGCCCGTCCAGCAGTTCTTCCGCATCACGCTTCCGCTGGTGAAGCCCGCTCTACTGGTCGCCGTGCTGTTCCGCATGCTGGACGTGCTGCGCATGTTCGACCTGCCCGCCGTGCTGATCGGCGTCAACCAGAAGTCGGTGGAGACGCTGACGATGATCGCCTGGTTCGAGGCGTCCAACCTGCGCTACGGATCGGCGGCGGCGTACGCGACGATCCTGTTCCTCTACATCGCGCTGATCGCCTACCTGTTCGTCAAGCTGCTCGGCGCCGACATCATCGGCGAGGCCCGGCGGCAGACCAAGCGGGAGCGGAGGAAGGCGGCATGACCCAGGCCAAGCGGCTGCTGTCCCATCTCGGGTTCGCGGCGGTGGCGGTGTACTGCCTCGCCCCGTTCTACTGGATGACGATCTCGGCGTTCCGCCGCCCGCAGGACCAGTTCGACAACTCGATCGTGCCGTCCCGGTGGTCGTGGGAGAACTTCTCCGCGGTCTTCTCCGGCGGCAACGGGTTCGGCCGGGCGCTGCTGAACAGCCTCGTCGTGGCCGGCCTCACCACCGTGCTGACCCTGCTGATCGGCACGTTCACCGCCTACGCGCTGGCCAGGCTCGACTTCCGGTTCAAGAACGCGGTGCTCGGGCTGATCGTCGCGACCACGATGTTCCCGGGAATCTCGCAGCTGGTCCCCCTGCTGAAGCTCTTCACGGACATCAAGTGGATCAACACCTACCAGGCCATGGTGCTGCCCAGCCTCGGGTTCGCGCTGCCGCTGTCGGTGTGGCTGCTGACGGCGTTCTTCCGGCAGCTGCCGTTCGAGCTGGAGCAGGCCGCGATGGTGGACGGCTGCACCCGCGGCCAGGCCTTCCGCAAGATCATCGTCCCGCTGGCGGCGCCCGGGGTGTTCACCACGGCGATCCTGACGTTCATCGCCGCGTGGAACGAGTTCCTCATCGCGCTGTCCATGGTCAACAAGAAGGAGATGCAGACCGCCACGGTCGCGATCTCCAAGTTCACCGGCGTCTCCGGGTTCGACCAGCCGTTCGGCACCCAGATGGCGGCCGGGGTGATCGTGAC
>NZ_VCKZ01000760.1 GCF_005889745.1 Actinomadura geliboluensis | reverse complement strand
GGTGTACGACGAGATCGTGGTGGCGTACTCGTCGATCAGCGTGCGCTGCGGTCCGGCCGTCCAGTCGACCGGGCCCTCCGCGACCGAGTCGGCCAGTTCGGCGAGGATCTCGTCCGGTGCGGGACGCATGGACGGCTCTTTGGCCAGGCAGCGGCCGATGAGGTCGCGCCGCTCCGCCGGGACGGGGGCCAGGTCGGGTTCCTGTGTCAACACGCGGTGCAGGACCGCGGGGAGGTCTCCGGTCCCGAAGGGCGGGTGGCCGGTGGCGGCGAAGTACAGCACGCCGCCCAACGAGAACACGTCGCTCGCGGGGCCGACCTCCCCGCCGTGGACCTGTTCCGGCGACATGTAGGCGGGTGTGCCGACGAACCCGCCGGTCGTCTCGGTGCCGTCCGCCGCCCGCACGATCCCGAAGTCGATCACCCGGGGCCCGTCCTCGGCGAGCAGGATGTTGGACGGCTTGAGGTCCCGATGGACCAGCCCGGCCGCATGGACGGCCTTGAGCGCCTCCGCGAGCGCCGCCGCCAGCGCGGTGACCGTCCGCCGGGGCAAGGGCCCGCGCGTGCGGACGACGGCGTCGAGTGCGGGGCCCGCCACGTGCGCTGTCGCGAGCCATGCGGGGCGGCCGTCGGTATCGGCGTCGATGACGGGGGCCGTATAGAAGCCGCTGACCGCTCTGGCGGCCTCGACCTCGCGCCGGAAGCGCCGCAGGAAGCCGGGGGCGTCGGTGAGGTGAGTGTGGATGACCTTTACCGCGACGAGCCGTCCCCCGGGAGAACGTGCCAGGTAGACGAGGCCCATACCGCCCGCACCGAGCCGGGCCAGCAACTCGTAGGAGGCGATGCGGGCGGGATCCGACGGCGCTAACGGCTCCATTCAAGGGAGCCTTCTGCAGACGTGCGCCGCATGCAACCCATTAGCCGCCTTGATCCCGTCACCGATCCGGCCGCCGACATCCGCACGGCCTGGGACGGCGTCTGGACGGCCGCGATCACGCGGCCGTCCAGACCGGGCTCACCAGCTCCTACGGCCCGTCCTCCAAGGGCGCTCGCGTGGACGGTCAGGGGAGGGTGGGGATC
>NZ_VCKZ01000309.1 GCF_005889745.1 Actinomadura geliboluensis | reverse complement strand
GTTTTTGTTTTTTTTCAAGCAGGAGACGGCATACGAGGTGTCTTAGGGTCTCGTGGGCTCGGAGATGGGTATAAGAGACAGGATTTGTAAGTAGAACCTGTTGCAGTTTCGTGGGAGCGCGCTTAGGGTCGAGTGCGTGCGGACACGAGTCACCGAACTATTCGGCATCGAGTACCCGATCTTTGCGTTCAGTCACTGCCGCGATGTCGTCGCGGCGGTGAGCCGCGCCGGCGGCATGGGCGTCCTCGGCGCCCTGCACTTCACCCCCGAGGAACTCGAGCTCGAGCTCAAGTGGCTCGACGAGAACGTCGGCGGCAAGCCCTACGGTGTGGACGTGGTCATGCCCGCCAAGTACGAGGGCGCCGACATGGGCGACGCCGAGGAGCTGCTCGGCAAGCTGCAGGGCATGATCCCGGCCGAGCACAAGCAGTTCCTCGAGGACCTGCTCGCCGAGCACGGCGTCGACCCGCCCTCGGAGAAGGCGGGCAAGGCGCTGCTCGGGTGGACGGACGTGACGGCCCGGCCGCAGGTCGAGGTGGCGCTCAAGCACCCGATCGCGCTGCTGGCGAACGCGCTCGGCCCGCCCCCGGCGGACGTCGTCGCGCAGGCGCACGAGCACGGCGTGAAGGTCGCGGGGCTCGCCTCCAACGCCCGGCACGCCCGCAAGCAGGTCGAGGTCGGCGTGGACATCATCGTCGCGCAGGGCACCGAGGCCGGCGGCCACACCGGCGACGTGGCGACGATGGTGCTGATCCCCGAGGTCGTGGACGCGGTCGGCGAGGACACGATCGTGCTGGCCGCGGGCGGCATCGGCCGGGGCCGGCAGATGGCGGCGGGCATGGCGCTCGGCGCCGACGGCGTCTGGACGGGCTCCATCTGGCTGACGGTCGACGAGGCCGACACCCCGGAGCGGGCCCTGCCGAAGCTGCTGGAGGCCACGTCCCGCGACACCGTCCGGTCCCGGGCGTGGACGGGCAAGCCCGCCCGGTTCCTCAAGACCGCGTGGACGGAGGCGTGGGAGAGCGAGCAGTCGCCGGGCTACCTGCCGATGCCCATGCAGTTCATGCTGATCGCGGACGCGCTGCCGCGCATCCAGCGGTCCGGCGACGGCGAGCTGGTGACGTTCCCGGTCGGCCAGATCGTCGGGTCGATGAACCAGGTCAAGCCGGCGGCCCAGGTCGTCTACGACCTGATCGAGGAGTACGTCGAGGCCATCGAGCGCCTCAACACGATCACCGAAGGCTGATCCCCCCGGGCCCCGGCCGCGCGCCATCCCTCCGCGCCGGCCGGGGCCTTTCGGTGCTCAGAACCGGGTCATCCAGGAGAAGGCCCGCGCGAGGACGTAGTAGACGACGCCCGCGAGGGTCCAGTTGATGTAGAGCTGCTCTTCGGGGTCGGTCCGCGTGAAGACGTCGTGGAACGGGGTGGCGAGCCAGCGGCCCGCGTCGAGCACGGCGTCCACGAGGACGTTGCCCGGGTTCGCGTCGCCCCAGGTCAGCAGCATCCCGAGCCCGAGGATCGCGGCGGCGGCCCAGCCGGCCGCCATGATGATCGCGCTGACCGGGTTCGGCCTGGTGCGCCGCCAGCGGGGCGGCTTGCGCGCGACCGTCGCGGTACCGCCCGTGCTCCGCCGGCGCCACGTCCACCGCTGGGGCGGCGCCTCTTCCGTCGTCGTCGGCCGTTTGCGTCGCAGTTGCAAGGCCATGGCGTGCTCAGTCCTTCCGTGGCTCGCTTGCCTGAGCGGTGCCACGCGAGAGGCCCGGCAAACTCCGGGCGATTTACGGACGGCCGGTAATACGCCCCCATGGCGGGCCGAGACGTGATCTTCCCCGAATGCGGGCGAACTGACTTTCGGTCCTGCTACGTTCCACTGCTTCCGCAAGATCATTTTCAATGGACGGGGATCGAGTGAAGAGCAGCAGGAAACTGGGGGTCGCGGGGGTGGCGTCCAGAGCGACGCCAAAGCCGACCAGGGGACCTCCCTCAGCGACATCGCCACGGCGCCGGACGGCACCGTCTGGGCCGTCGGCGGCCAGCAGAACGTCACGACGCGCAAGCCGATCCTCCAGCGGCTGACGGGCGGCACCTGGAAGGACGTGGCGCTGCCCGCGTCGCTCGCCCCCTACCGGCTCCAGGCCGCCTCGGCCACGTCGGCGTCGAACGTCTGGGTGGCCGCCCAGCTCAACACCTCGGGCGACTCGCACGCCCTGCTGCGCTGGACCGGCTCGTCCTGGATCCCGTTCAGCGTCCCGCTGGGGTTCCAGCCGACCGACATCGCGACGGCCGGTCCCGACCGCACGTGGGCGGTCAGCGCCATGGCGGCCAAGTACTGGAACGGCGCGGGCTGGGCCGACACCCCCGTCGGGATCAAGCCGCGCGCGGTCGCGGCCGTCTCGTCCACCAGTGCGTGGGCGGTCGGCTGGGCGATCGCGCCGGACGGCACCGCGCGGCCCGCCACCACGCGATGGAACGGCACCTCGTGGACGAGCGTCCCGTTCCCCGACATCGGTGAGACCGTCAAGGGCGAGGTCGCGTCGACGTTGCAGGACGTGTACGCGGCCTCCGACGACGACGTGTGGGCGGTCGGCACGGCGCGGATGCCGGACGGGACGGGCAAGTCGGTCTCCCGGTCGCTGCTGGCGCACTGGAACGGCACCAAGTGGGCCAACGTTCTCGGTGCTCCCGGCACCTCTCTGAGCAAGGTCGCCTCGGACGGGGCGGGCGGCATCTGGGTCGTCTCGGACGGCAGCACCATGCGCCACCGCACCGCCGCGGGCGTCTGGTCCGACGAGACCCTGACCCGGCCCGAGGGGACGACCGTCCGGGCCTCCGCCATGGCCGTCGTGCCGGGGACGGGAACCATGTGGGCGGTCGGCACCACCACCACCGACGCGACCCGGTGGGCCGACCTGGCGCACTGGACCCGCAACTGACCGCGTCTCAGCGAGAACCCGCGTAGCGGGAACCGGCATCCCGCCTCGCGCACCTCGCGCGGGGCGGGATGCCCGTGTCCGCGGCCGTTACTTGCCCTGGTAGACGGCGGGGCGCTTCTCCTTGAAGGCGCGGGAGCCCTCCTTGGCGTCCTCGGAGGCGAAGACGGGCCAGCCGATCTCGTCGGAGATTTTGAGGGCCTCCTCCTCGGGGAGGTGCTCGGTCTCGCGGACGGCGCGCAGGATCGCCTGGACGGACAGCGGCGCGCACGCGGCGATCTGGTCGGCCATCTCGCGGGCGGCGGCGAGGGCCTGGCCGTCCGGCACGACCTTGTTGATCAGCCCCATGGCGAGGGCCTCCTGCGGGGTCACCTCGCGGGCGGTGAGCAGGATGTCGAGCGCGGCGGCGTAGCCGATCTGGCGGGGCAGGCGGACGGCGCTGCCGCCCATGGGGAACAGGCCGCGCTTGGCCTCGAACAGTCCGAGGGTGGCGCCCTCGGCGACGACGCGCAGGTCGGTGCCGGTGAGTAGCTCGGTGCCGCCGGCGACGGCGTAGCCCTCGATGGCGCAGATGAGAGGCTTGGTGGGGCGGCCGTCGCGCAGCAGGCCCTTCCAGTGGTAGTCGGTGATCTGCGCGGCCCGCTCCTGCACGCGCGGGTCGGAGGGCGGCTGGCTCATCGCCTTCAGGTCGGCGCCGGCGCAGAACGTCCCGTCGGCTCCGGTGAGGATGCCGACGCGGACCTCGGGCGTGTCCGAGATGTAGGCCCAGGCGTCGGCGAGGCCGACCAGCATCGCGGTGCTGAGCGCGTTGCGCGCCTCCGGCCGGTTCATCGTGACGATGACCACGTGGCCGTCCCGCTCGACGATGCAGTGCTCGGTGCTGATCGGCAGCCGTTCCGCCATGGGTTCCTCCAGCTCAGATGTCAAACGAGAACAGATTCTAGTTAAGCCACTGCCCTACCGGTAGGGGTTGAACTACAAAACGAGAACGTGATCTACTTTGGCTGCCGGGCGCCGCGGTGTGTCGGTGCTCACTGTGGTCACTTAGGGAGATCCGATGGGGTCATTGGGCTTCTGGCGGTTGGCGCAGGCGGATCCCGAGTGGATCGCCGCCGTCGATCCGGACGGAACCGAGTACGCCGCGGGCGACCTGCTCGCCCGCTCGAACCGGCTGGTGCACGGGCTGCGCGCGCTGGGACTGGAGAAGGGCGACGGCATCTGCGGGCTCGTCCCGAACGGTGTCGAGGGCGTCGTGCTGTACCTCGCCGCGCTGCAGGCCGGCTGGTACTACACGCCGATCAACTGGCACCTGACCGGGCCGGAGATCGGCTACATCGTCGCCGACAGCGAGGCCAAGGCGTTCTTCGTGCACGAGCGGTACGCCAAGGAGGGCGCGCGGGCCGGCGAGGAGATCGAGGCGCACCGGCGGTTCGCGTTCGGCGACGTCGAGGGCTTCCGCCCGTACGAGGAGCTGGTCGAGGGGCAGCCCGACACGCTTCCCGACGACCGCAGCAACGGCGCCACGATGCACTACACGTCCGGGACGACCGGGCGGCCGAAGGGCGTCAAGCGGGCGCTGATGGGGCTCGACCCCGACGACAGCGCCGAGCTGATGACGTTCCTGCTCGGCCTGTTCGGCATCCCGCCGGGGCGTCCCGCCGGAGGCGAGCACCAGGCCCATCTGATCACCTCGCCGAACTACCACACGGCCGTCACCCAGTTCGGCGGCACCGCCCTGCAGATGGGCCACACGCTCGTCTACATGGACAAGTGGGACGCCGAAGACACCCTCAGGGTGATCGAGAAATACCGCGTCAGCAATACCCACATGGTCCCGACGCACTTCAAGCGGCTGCTGGCGCTGCCCGAGGACGTCCGGTCCCGGTACGACGTGTCGAGCATGAAGTGGGCGATCCACGCGGCGGCGCCGTGCCCGGTGCCGATCAAGCAGCAGATGCTGGAGTGGTGGGGCGACTGCATCTGGGAGTACTACGCGGCGACCGAGGGCGGCGGGACGATCGCGAGCCCGCAGGACTGGCGCGCGCACCCCGGCACGGTCGGCAACGCGTGGCCGATCAGCGAGCTGCTGATCGTGGACGACGACGGCGAGCCCGTCCCGGCCGGGACGCACGGCACGATCTACATGAAGATGGCCGGCGTCGAGTTCGAGTACAAGGGCGACAAGGAGAAGACGGAGAAGAACCGCCTCAAGGACTTCTTCACCGTCGGGGACATCGGCTACCTCACCGAGGACGGGTTCCTGTTCCTGTCCGACCGCAAGGCCGACATGATCATCTCGGGCGGCGCGAACATCTACCCGGCCGAGATCGAGAACGAGATCACCCTGCATCCGAAGGTCGCGGACGTCGCCGTGTTCGGCATCCCCGACGAGGAGTGGGGCGAGCAGATCAAGGCCGTCGTGGAGCCCGCCGAGGGCGCCGAGCCCGGTGACGCGCTCGCGGCCGAGATCCTCGCGTCGCTGGAGGGCCGGCTCGCCAAGATGAAGTGGCCGAAGTCCATCGACTTCATCGAGACGATGCCGCGCGAGCCCAACGGCAAGCTCCTCAAGCGCAAGCTGCGGGACCCGTACTGGAAGGACCGCGACAGTGCCATCTAACACGGCGCCATCGGAGACCCCCGCCCCCAACCACGTCGTCGAGTTCCCCGGCGGGTACACCCGCTCGGTCGGGCCGGTGATCGGGCGCTTCCTCAGCGAGCTGCGCGACGGCCGGCTGGTCGGCGTCCGCACGGCGGGCGGCCGGGTGCTCGTCCCGCCGGCGGAGTGCGACCCCGACACCGGCGAGGACGTGACGGACGAGTTCGTCGAGGTCGGCCCGGCCGGGACGGTCACGACCTGGTCGTGGGTGCCCGAGCCGGCGAAGGGGCACCCGTTCGACCGCCCGTTCGCGTGGGCGCTGATCCGCCCGGACGGCGCCGACACCGCGCTGCTGCACGCCCTCGACCTCGGCGTCTTCGAGGCCGGCGCGAAGCCGCCGAAGTTCCTCAAGACGGGGATGCGGGTGCGGCCGAAGTACCGCGCGGAGCGGACGGGGACGATCGGCGACATCGAGTGCTTCCTGCCCGAGGTCACCATGATCAACCCGCAGGCGAGCCTGGACTACCGGCTGAAGGGCGGGCGGGCGCTCGGCCGGTTCCTGGAGGGGATCTCCGAGGGCCGCATCATCGGGCACCGCTGCCCGGTGTGCGAGAAGGTCATCGTGCCGATGAAGGGGTTCTGCCCGCGCGACGGCGTCCCCACGTCCGAGGAGGTGGAGCTGCCCGACACCGGCACCGTCACCACCTTCGCGGTCAACAACATCCCCGACCCGCGCGCCCCCGAGGTGCCGTTCGTGTCCGGCTACGTCCTGCTGGACGGCGCGGGCCTGACGATGCTCACGCTGGTCGCGGGGATCCCGGCCGACCAGGTGCGGATGGGCATGCGGGTGAAGGCGGCGTGGCGGCCCCGCGAGGAGTGGGACCGGTCGATGGCCAACATCAAGTGGTTCGAGCCGATCGACGAGCCCGACGTCCCCTTCGAAGAGATCAAGGACTTCATGTAATGCGTGATGTCGCAGTCGTCGCGTTCGCACAGAGCCATCACAGCGGCGAGGACCAGGGGATCGCCGAGACCGAGATGGTGCTCCCGGTGATCAGCGAGATCAAGGAGCGGACGGGGCTGTCCCGGTTCGGTTTCACCTGCTCGGGCTCGTGCGACTACCTGCAGGGCGCGCCGTTCGCGTTCGTGTCCGCGCTCGACACGCTGGGCGCCTGGCCGCCGATCTCGGAGAGCCACGTCGAGATGGACGGCGCGTGGGCGCTGTACGAGGCGTGGGTGAAGCTCCAGATCGGCGAGATCGACACCGCGCTGGTGTACGGGTTCGGCAAGTCGTCCCAGGGCGACCTCCGCGCGATCATGAACCAGCAGCTCGACCCGTACACGCTGGCGCCGCTCGGCGTCGACCAGGTGTCGATGGCCGCCATGCAGGCCCGCGCGTACATGGACCGGTCGGGCGTGAAGGAGGACGACCTCCGCGCGGTCGCCGCGCGGTCCCGGGCGTCCGGCCGCGAGAACCCGTTCGCGCTGCACCTGCCGGACCCGGAGGGCGACGCCTACGACGTGGCGCCGCTGCACCCCTACGACGTCGCGCCCGTCACCGACGGCGCCGCCGCGATCGTGCTGGCGGCGGGCGACAAGGCGCGGGAGCTGTGCGAGCGGCCCGCGTGGATCACCGGCATCGACCACCGCACCGAGCCGCACGCGCTCGGCGTCCGCGACCTGACCCGCTCGGCGGCCGCCCGCATCGCGGGGGAGAAGGCCGGCGCGACCGGCATCGAGGTCGCGGAGCTGCACGCGCAGTTTAGCCATGAGGAGCTGATCCTGCGCGAGGCCCTCGGCCTGGACGACGGCGTGACCGTCAACCCGTCCGGCGGGGCGCTGTCGGCGAACCCGGTGATGGCGGCGGGCCTCATCCGGATCGGCGAGGCCGCGGCCCGCATCCACGACGGGACGGCGTCCCGGACGCTCGGGCACGCCGCGTCCGGCCCCTGCCTCCAGCAGAACCTCGTCTGCGTGCTGTCGGGAGAGAACAATGGCTAAATCCTGTGCGGTCATCGGCATCGGGCAGACCCAGTACAAGACCAAGCGGCTGGACGTCTCGATGGCCGGCCTGCTCCGCGAGGCGGCCCGCCGCGCCCTCGACGACGCCGGGCTGACCTGGAAGGACATCGACGCCATCGTGGTCGGCAAGGCGCCCGACCTGTTCGAGGGCGTCGTGATGCCGGAGCTGTTCCTCGCGGACGCGCTCGGCGCCACCGGCAAGCCGCTGCTGCGGGTGCACACGGCGGGCTCGGTCGGCGGGTCGACGGCGATCGTCGCGGCGAACCTGATCCAGTCCGGGGTGCACGAGCGGGTCCTCACGCTGGCGTGGGAGAAGCAGTCGGAGTCGAACGCGACGTGGGCGCTGACGGTGAACGGGCCGTTCACGACGTCCCTCGTGGTCGGCGCGGGCGGCTACTTCGCCCCGCACATCCGCGCGTACATGCGCCGGTCGGGCGCCCCCGACCACATCGGGACGCTCGTCGCGGTCAAGGACCGGCAGAACGCGCTGCGGAACCCGTACGCGCACCTGAAGATCCCCGGCATCTCCCGCGAGATGGTCGAGTCGACGCCGATGCTGTGGGAGCCGATCCGCTACCTGGAGACCTGCCCGTCGTCGGACGGCGCCTGCGCGATGGTGCTGGCGTCGGAGGACGCGGCGAAGAAGGCCCCGAACCCGCCCGCCTGGGTGCACGGCACGGCGATGCGGTCCGAGCCGATGCAGTTCGCGGGCCGCGACAGCGTCAGCCCGCAGGGCGGCAAGGACGCGGCGGCGGACGTGTACCGGCAGGCCGGCATCACCGACCCGCGCCGCGAACTCGACTGCGCCGAGGTGTACGTCCCGTTCTCCTGGTACGAGCCGATGTGGCTGGAGAACCTGGGGTTCTGCGGCGAGAGCGAGGGCTGGAAGCTCACCGAGGCGGGCGCGACGGCGTTCGACGGCGACATCCCGTGGAACCCGTCCGGCGGCGTGCTGTCGTCCAACCCGATCGGCGCGTCCGGGATGATCCGGTTCGCCGAGGCGGCGCTGCAGGTGCGCGGCCGGGCCGGGGAGCACCAGGTGGACGGCGCGCGGCGCGCGCTCGGCCACGCCTACGGCGGCGGCGCCCAGTTCTTCGCCATGTGGATCGTCGGCAGCGACAAGCCCTGACCTGGCAACCCTTCCGAGGCGCGAACACGACCCCAGACCCCTGCTCCCCTGGGGACGACCCCAGACCCCGAAAGAGGGACGTCCGATGGAGTTCAACCACGCTGACCTGTTCGAGGGGATCGCGGACGCGATCGGGGACCGTGTCGCCCTGGTGTGCGGCGATCAGCGGCTCACGTTCGCCGAGCTGGACGAGCACGCGAACCGGCTCGCGCACCATCTGATGGACGCGGGCGTGCGGCCCGGCCAGCACATCGCCGTCCAGCTCTACAACGGCGTGGAGTACGCGGCCGCGCTGCTGGCCGCGATCAAGATCCGGGCCGTGCCGATCAACATCAACTACCGGTACGTGGAGAGCGAGCTGCTCTACGTGTACCGGGACTCCGACAGCGTCGCGCTGCTGTACGACGTGGAGTTCGAGGACCGGGTCGCGGCGACCGTCCCGGAGGTGCCGGAGCTGCGGCACCTCATCGCGGTGGGCGGCGCGCCGTCCATCCCGGGGGCGGTCGCCTACGACGCGGCGCTGAAGGACGCCGACGGCACGCGCACGGGTTTCCCGGCGCGGACCGGCGAGGACATCTACATCATTTACACGGGCGGGACGACCGGGATGCCGAAGGGCGTCATCTGGTCGACCGAGCAGATCATCTTCGCGTTCTGGAACCCGACGGTGCCGCGCCCGTCGCGTCCCGAGGACATCGTGGAGAACGCCCGCGACGGCGGCCCGCTGATCATGATGCCGGTGGCGCCGCTGATGCACGGGGCGGCGCAGGTCGCGACGTGGATCGCCTGGTTCATGGGCGCGACGCTCGTCTACACGCGCAAGTTCGACGCGGCCGACGTGTGGCGGACGATCGAGCGGGAGAAGGTCAACTCGCTGACGATCACCGGGGACGCGATGGCGATCCCGATGGCGGAGGAGCTGGCGCGCGGCGACTACGACACGTCCTCGCTGTTCGCCTACGTCTCCACGGGCGCGATCTTCACGGGGACGGTCCGGGACCGCATCCAGGAGCTGCTGCCGAACGTGATGATCCTGGACCGGTTCGGCTCGACGGAGTCGGGCTCCACGGCCGAGGCGGTCGCGGGCTCCACCCCGGAGAAGGGCCTGCGGTTCGCGCCGGACGTGGAGAACGTCACCGTGCTGGACGACGCGCTCCAGCCCGTCAAGCCGGGGTCGGGCGTCATCGGCCAGGTCGCCCGCACGGGGCACATCGCGCAGGGCTACTACAACGACCCGGAGAAGACGGCGAAGACGTTCCCGGTGGTGGACGGCAAGCGCTGGCTGCTCACCGGCGACATCGCCACCGTCGAGGAGGACGGGTCGATCGCCGTGTACGGGCGCGGCTCGCAGGCGATCAACACCGGCGGCGAGAAGGTGTTCCCGGAGGAGGTCGAGGCCGTCCTCAAGGGGCATCCGGCGGTGTACGACGCGGTGGTGACCGGCATCCCGGACGAGCGCTGGGGCAACCGCGTCGCCGCGGTGATCCAGGCGTCGGGCGACGTGCCGTCCTCGGAGGAGCTGGACGCGCACTGCCGGCGCGAGCTGTCGGGCTACAAGGTGCCGCGCGTCTACGCGTTCGTCGGCGAGATGAAGCGCTCCCCGGCGGGCAAGGCCGACTACCGGTGGGCGAAGCAGGTGGCGGAGGAGGCCCAGTAGGCGGGAAACGGAAGCGCGTAGAGGTCGGCCCCGAACCTTCGTGGGATTCGGGGCCAGGAGCGGACCTCTGTTAGTGGTCCTAACAACGACCATGGTAGGGGTGACCTGGGAGTGCCTCGCCCGCCGGGGCGTGAGTCCTGCGCCACACGACGCGCCGCCCCGGGTGGTTTCTGACCGGATGCGGCCACTAGGCTCTCTCTAAAACGGAGACGTGGCGGAAGAGGTGGGCGTGGCGACCCGGGACCCGGACCGGTTGGACGAACTCCAGCGGGCGATGCAGCGCAGCACCATGTTCACCGTGCTGCTGCACCACACGACCGCGAGCAAGGCGGGCCTGAACGTCACCGACGCGCAGTGCGTGAGCGCGCTGGTGCTGGACGGCCCGCAGACCCCGGGGCAGCTCGCGCAGCTCATGGGCATCACGACCGGCGGGGCCATCACCGCGGTCATCGACCGGCTGGAGCGCGCCGGCTACGTCAAGCGCACCCGCGACCCCGACGACCGCCGCCGCGTGATCGTCGAGCTGGTCGAGGAGAACGTCGCCGAGTTCGGCCGCTACTTCGATCCGATCGCGCGCGCCTTCTACGCCCGCCTCTCCACCTACAGCGACGAGGAGCTCGCCGTCCTGCGGCGCTGGATCCACGAGAACAACGAGGCGATGCCCGCCATCATCGAGGAGATCCGCAACCTCCCCTGACCGCGGGGCCGGTGTCAGGGGGTGAGGCGGCCGCGGAGCAGGGCCATCAGGGTCGCCTGGACGTCGGTCAGGGGGCGGGCG
>NZ_VCKZ01000759.1 GCF_005889745.1 Actinomadura geliboluensis | reverse complement strand
GCGCCAGGTGTGTATAAGAGACATTGCCCGCACCCCGCGCCGCATCGACGTCCTGGGCCCGTCCCTCCTGGCCGTGGCCCTGACCGCGCTGGTCTTCACCCTTCTCCGCGGTCAAGAACAGGGCTGGGGAAGCGCACGAACCCTGACGACCTCCATCGCCGCCCTCGCGGCCCTCGTCCTCTTCATCGCCGTGGAACACCGCCGCCGAGACCCGATGCTGGACCTTTCCCTCTTCCGCGACCGCGTCTTCACCGGCACCCAGATCGGATCGTTCACCGTCCAGGCGAGCATCTTCGCAATGCTCATCTACGTGTCCCTGTGGTTCCAGGACGGCTTGCACTACACGGCACTGAAAACGGGCCTGTGCTTCCTGCCGCTGGTACTCCCCATACTCCTCGCGGGCCCACTGGCAGGAGCCATCATGGACCGCCTCCCCAAGGGCCTCCTGGTCTCCGCCTCCCTGGCCCTCCTGGCCGCCGCGATACTCCTCATGCGCGGCTCCACATCCTGGACGGATTTGGCCCCCGGAATGCTGCTAGCCGGCTTGGCCTGCGGCATAGCACTCCCGACCCTGGGCAGCCTCGCCGTGGACATCCCAGACGAACGGCATCTCGGAATGGCGTCCGGAGTGAACAACACCGTCCTACAGATCGGCTTCTCCGTAGGTATAGCCGCCTACGGCGCAGTGGTAAGCCAAGACACCCTCTTCCTCATCGGCGCCGCGACCGCCCTCACAGGAGCCGCCATCACCGCACTCCTGATGCGCAGATGAGTTATCCACAACTTCAAAGCGGCGCCCGCCACCCGCACCGCTCGGGCCATCATCCCCCCATGAACGGGATGACTCTCACCTGGAAGCGGACGCCCGCCAACACGGTCGTCCCAGTCGGCCCCGGCGTCTATTTCGCCCCCGCCAAGGGTGCATCCCTCACCGCCAGAGCCGCCGTCCTGAGCGGCCTCCTCCCACCGGAAGCCGTCATCGCCCGCCGCACCGCCGCCTGGATATGGGGCCTGGACGTTCTGCCCCCGGGCATGGACGAGACCGACTGGCCCGTAGACCTCATCACCCCCGAACCCTCGAC
>NZ_VCKZ01000758.1 GCF_005889745.1 Actinomadura geliboluensis | reverse complement strand
CCTCGGTCTGGAACCGCAGCACCAAGACCGTCCGCGTCTACTACAACAGCAACTACGGCGGCACCTACCAGGACTTCAAGGCCGGCGCCAAGGGCAACCTCAACTCCAGCCTGAAGAACCAGAACGCCTCGCACCAGTTCTCGCCGTCGTCGCGCACGAACATGTCGTACGCGCTCTACAACGCCAGCGGCGGCCGCATCACCTGCGGCTTCGACGGCTACACCACCACGCCCGGACGGCACGAGGGCATCGACATCGCCCGCAGCGTCGGCTCCGACGTCCGCGCCCTGGTCGCCGGTAAGATCATCTACATCGCGCGCGGCGCCAATGGCAGCGGCGGGCTGTCCACGATCTCCATCTACAACGCGTCGCTGAACAAGACGGTGATCTACCTGCACTCCGCGCCGCGGTCGTCGCTGGCCGTGGGCCAGTCGATCAGCAAGGGCCAGGTCATCGCCGACGAGGCGTGGCGCGGGGTGTCGTCCAGCTCGGGCGCCCACACCCACGTCGAGATGCGGCCCGGCCGCCAGACGCACGCCGCCAAGAGCGTCAACGACTCCCACCTCGACAACCCGAACCCGACCTCCTTCTGGCAGTCCCAGGGCTACAACATCCGCTAGCCGGACCGCGGCCCGCACCGGCCGCACCTCTCACCAGCACCTTCACCAGAAGGGGAAGCGAACGTGTTAAGACGAACGGCGCGGCTGATCCCGCGGGTCGTCGCGGCGGCCGCCGCGATGGCGGTCGGCGGGGCGGTGCTGCTCCCGGCGTCGCCCGCCTCGGCGGCGAGCCGCAACGGCGTGTGCGAGAGCGGCGAGTTCTGCTACTACTTCAACAGCGACAACGCGGGGTCTGTCTCGGACTTCACCGGGTCGATCGCCGACTACGGCACCACCCAGCCGTCCTGCTACGACTTCAAGGGGACGGGCAACGGCAAGGGGCAGTGCATCAAGAACCAGGCCGCCTCGGTCTGGAACCGCAGCACCAAGACCGTCCGCGTCTACTACAACAGCAACTACGGCGGCACCTACCAGGACTTCAAGGCCGGCGCCAAGGGCAACCTCAACTCCAGCCTGAAGAACCA
>NZ_VCKZ01000308.1 GCF_005889745.1 Actinomadura geliboluensis | reverse complement strand
GTGCCCGCCGTCCTGACCGCCGCCCTGCTGGGTCACGCCCTGCCCGCGGCGACGCGGGGCGTGAGCCGCCGCACCGGGGGGAGCCAGGTCGCCGCGGGCAGGGCGTGACCCAGCAGGGCGGCGGTCAGGACGGCGGGCACGCGGCGGGACATGAGATCAGTTTCACCGGGGGGAGTTCAATTAATGGGCAAACGACTCTTAATTCTGACAGCGGGCATGGGGGCCGGACATGACGCGGTCGCCGCGGAGCTGGCCCGGCGGATGGCGGCGCAGGGGGTGGAGGCGTCCGTCCTGGACGTCCTCGACCTGGTCCCGCTGCGGCTCGGGAAGGGCCTCCGGCACATGTACGAGGGCATGGTCCGGTCGGCGCCGTGGCTGTACGAGGGCATCTACCGGGCGTTCTTCGTGTCCCGGCGCCCGCCGCCCGCGTCCCCGCTGACGGCGCTGATCGCGCGGCGGCTGGACGCGCGGCTCCGGGAGCTGCCGCCGGACGCGGTCGTGTCGACGTTCCACGTCGCGGCGCAGGCGGCCGGGCGGCTGCGGGAGACCGGGCGGCTGGAGGTGCCGTCGCTGGTGCTGGTCACGGACTTCGCCGTCCACCGGATGTGGCTGCATCCCGGCAACGACCGGTACCTGTGCCCGGACGAGGGGTCCGCGCAGGCGGTGGCGGAGCGGACGGGCCGCCCGGCGACCCGGTGCGCGCCCGTGGTGCGCCCCGCGTTCCGCCGCAGGCGGGCGGCGTCGGGCCTGCTGCGGGACGAGGTCGGGGCCCGGCCGGACGACCGGATCGTGCTGATCTCGGCGGGCGCCTGGGGCGTCGGGCGGGTGGTGGAGACGGCGCAGCACCTCGCCGCGTCCGGCCGGTACGTGCCGGTGGTGCTGTGCGGCCGGAACGAGCGGCTGCGCGAGCGCGTCTACGGGCCCGCCCTCGGCTGGCGGGACGACCTGCCGGAGCTGATGGCGGGCGCCTACGCGCTGATCGACAACGCGGCGGGGCTGACCTGCCGGGAGGCGTTCGCGTGCGGGCTGCCGGTGATCTCCTACCGGCCGATCCCCGGGCACGGCCGGGACGGCGCGGCGGCGATGGCGCGCGCCGGGCTGAGCCGCTACGCGCGCACGCCCGGCGAGCTGGTCGGGGAGCTCGACCGGCTCAAGGACGACGCGGAGCGCCGGACCCGGGCGCGGACGGCGGCCGGCCTGCTGCGGGCCGCCCCCGCGGAGCGGGTCATCCAGACGGCGCTCGGCTGACGTCGTGCTCCTCGTGCAGCAGCGGGGATCGGGCGATGCCGATGCTGCCGAGGAGGAGCAGCGCCATGCCGGCCGCCTCCAGCAGGACCCACGGTCCGCCGCGGACGTTCTCGCCGAACAGGTAGACCCCGAGGATGATGCTGGCGACGGGGTCGGAGATGGTGAGGGCGGGCTGCACGGCGACGAGGGTGCCGCTCTGCAGCGCGTTCTGCAGCAGGAAGAGGCTGCCGAGTCCGGCGAGGGCCATGGCGTAGAGCTGCCAGGACGTGACGACGGCGCGGAGCCCGCGCTCGAAGTCGTGCGTGGCGGTGTTCATGAACGCGGCGGTCAGCGCGAACCCGATCGAGGTCGTGATGCCGAGCAGGACGGCGCGGACCGGCCCGCGGATGAGCCAGGACAGCGCGATGAGCGCGGCGACGCAGCCGGCCGTGCCGGTCGTCGCGATGATCCAGGCGGATCCGCTCGGCAGGTGGTAGCCCTCGTCGGGGGAGAGCGCGAACAGCAGCACGGCCAGCCCGACGCTGAGCAGGACGACGGCCGTCCACGGCACGCGGGTCAGCCCGCGCGGCGGCAGCAACGCGATGAGGATCATGGTGAACGGCAGTTCGACGGCCAGCAGCGGCTGGACGAGCGACAGCCCCGCGATGGACAGCGCCGCCGCCTGCAGCACGAACGCGGCGATGAGGGCGCCGATGCCGCCGAGCCACATCGGGCTGCGCAGCAGGTCGAGGATGAGCGCGAGCTTGAAGGCGTCCGCCTCGGGCGCGGCCTTGGCCACCCGCCGCTGGAGGACGGACGCGAGGGCGTTGGAGGCTCCGGCGAGCAGCGCGAGGACGACGGGGATCACTGGCACTCCACCCCGTCAGGCGGCGCCGCGGCGCGTTCGCCGGGTTTGCCGAGGTACGGGGACTGGCCGAGGACGACGATGCCCGCGACCATCGCCGCGAGCCCGAGCGACTCCAGGGCGAGGTCGGAGACCTCCAGCCGGACCCGCTCCCCGAAGATCACGATGCTGAGCGCGATGCCGGTGAGCGGCTCCGCCGCCGTCGTCGCGGGCAGCGAGATCCGCAGCGGCGCCGCGTCGAACGCGCTCTGCGCGAACAGCAGCCCGAGCGCCCCGATGAACACGAGCCCGTAGGGCTGCCAGGTCACGAAGATGCGGCCGAAGCCCTCGTCGGAGACGAGGAGGACGCTGCGGGTCAGGGTGTCCTGGAGGCCGTAGAGCAGCCCGGCGCCGCAGGCCAGCAGCATCGCGCGGACGCGCAGGTCCCGGTGCAGGCCGCCGAACGCGCACAGGGCGACGAGGGCGAGCACGGCCCCGCCCGCGAGCCAGCGCGGCGAGTGCACGCCCGGCAGGGCCCCGCCGTGCGGCACGCCGATGCCGAGGAACAGCGCGACGCCGCCGGTCAGCAGCAGGGACCCCAGCCACTCGTTGCGGCCGAGCCGCTCCCGGTAGATGACGTGCGCGGCGAACAGCGCGAAGATCAGGTTGACGGTGAGCACCGGGGTGACCTCGGCGACGTCCGCGATGTTCAGTGCGAACGCGAAGATGATCTGGCCGACGATCATCGAGGCGATGCCGGTCAGCCACAGCCGGCTGCGCACGAGGTCCAGCAGCAGCCGCGGATGCAGGATCTCCTCCAGCGGTTCCCGGAACGCCGCGTGCTGCTGCGCCACGAACCCGAGCCCGATGAAGGCCGCCGCCACGACGGCGATGGCCATGCCGAGAATGCTCATCCGCGTCCACGATCTCCCCCGAGCGACCCGTCCGGATCCGGCCTCTCACCTTCCACGAACCGACTGGACGGTACGTAAGACGGGGGTCCGCCGGCGGAGCACCCTGCGCATCCGAGCCCTCACCGCCCTCGTCGCGACCGTCTCGCCTCGGTGGTCCCGCTGAGCCCGGCCCAGGTCGGCCGCACCCCCGATGATCAGCCGTTACCCGGTTACGCGATCGACAATCCGACGCCGCCGCCCGTCCAAGTGAAGGGGAATCCGCCATGGGTGCCGTGGGGTGGCGCGTGCCGGCCATGGGTGCCGGTTCGGCGACCGCGGCGCCTGCGCGGCCGGGGCCGGGGCGCGGGGGCTGACCCCGTCTGCTCCTGAGCGGCCCCTGGAGATGACTGTCCGGCCACACGCGCCCGTGGCCGGATCTCGCTAGCGCGTCGTCACAGGTCGGTGGCGATGATCTTCTCGATGTTGCGCTCGGCGAGCGCGGTGATGGTCACGAACGGGTTGACGCTGGTGTTGCCGGGGATCAGCGACCCGTCGATGGCGTAGAGGCCGGAGTAGCCGCGCAGCCGGCCGTAGTTGTCGGTGGCCTTGTTCAGCACGGCGCCGCCGAGCGGGTGGTAGGTGAGGTGGTCGCCCCAGATCTTGTAGGCGCCGAAGAGGTCGGTCCGGTAGATCGTCCCCTCCTTCTTGTTGATCTTGTCGAAGATCGACTTGGCCATGTCGATGCTGGTCTGCTTCCAGCCGGTCTGCCAGTTCAGGTCCACCCGGCCCGCCGCCGCGTTCCAGGAGAACTCGGCCCGGTGCGGGGTGTTGGTGATCGACAGGTAGAACGAGGCCCAGGTCTCGATGCCGGTGGGCAGCGGCGCGACCTCGGCGAACGCGCCGCCGGCGTCCCAGTTGTCGATCCCGCCGGTCGGGATGGACGACTGGAGGCTGCCGGTCGGGTCCCAGAGGTGGTTGGCGCGGCCGCACATGACGTTGCCGTTGTCGCCCCAGCCCTTGCCGACCTCGCCGTTCAGCGCCGGCAGCGCGCCGGTCGCCTTCAGCTTGACCAGCAGCTTGCTGGTGCCGACGCTGCCGGCCGCGAAGAACACCCGGTCGGCCTTCACCGTCTTGGTGCCCGTGACGGCGCCGGTCGTGTCGATCTGCTCGATGGCGACGGTGTAGCCGCCGCCGGACGCGGGCGACACCGACGTCACCCGGTGCTGCGGTGAGATGGAGACGCGGCCGGTGGCCTTGGCCTGCGCCAGGTAGGTCTGCTGCAGGGACTTCTTGCCGGCGTTGTTGCCGTAGAGGATCTCCGCCGCCAGCGCCGACTTCGGCACCGCGCCCGCGGCCTCCTGCTTCATGTAGTTGAAGTCGTACACGTTCGGGACGTAGACGAACTCGAACCCCGAGCGCTCGGCGTGCTTCCGCCCGACCCGCGCGTACTGGTAGCAGTCGGTGCTGTCGAACCAGGCGCGGTCGATGTTGTTGACGCCGAGCCCGGCGTTGGCGCGCGGGTAGTACACCTCGTACATCTCGTCGGCGTCCACGGAGGGGAGGACGCCGCTGAACCGCGAGCGCCTCGGCGTCACCGCCATCCCGCCGTTGACGAGCGAGCCGCCGCCGACGCCCCGTCCCTGGTAGACGGTGATGCCGGCGAACTCCTCGGCGTCCAGGATCCCGGTGTAGCGGGGGACGTCCTTGTCGATCGGGAAGCCGAGGAAGTTGCTGAGCGGCTGCTTGGTGCGCGTCCGCAGCCAGAACGACCGGTAGTCGGGGGACCGGGTGTTGGCGAAGATCTTGCCGTCCGAGCCGGGGGTGTCCCAGGCCATCCCCATCTCGACCATGTGCACGTCGACGCCCGCCTGGGCGAGCCGCAGCGCGGCGACGGAGCCGCCGTAGCCGGTGCCGATGATCAGGACCGGGACGTGCGCGCCGTCGCCGATCGGGCCGGCCGCCGAGGCGGTGGACGCAGCGGTGCCGCCCATCAGCCCCAGCCCCAGAATGGAACCGGTTCCAACAAGGAACCCGCGGCGGGAAACGCCGCTGAGACTTCCGTTGGGCATGATGGAATCGGTCATGTGACCTCCCTCACTGTCGCTGAGATTGGAACAGGTTCTATATCGACCGGCGAGGGAAGTCACTAGCTACGCAAAAGTAACTTACGAACCATCACGCACACGTGTTGCCAGGTCACAGCCAGTTAACCAAGTGCTTGCTTGGCAACGGACCCGGGCTTTGTTACATTCCGCCCATGATCTCCGCGATCGTCTGGGGCACCGGCAACGTGGGGCGGCTCGCCCTGCGCGCCGTCGACGCCCATCCGGCGCTGACACTCACCGGCGTGATCGTCCACGACCAGGGCAAGGCCGGACGGGACGCGGGCGACCTCGCCGGCCTCGGCCGCGAGCTCGGCGTCGCGGCGACCACCGACATCGACGCCGTCCTCGCCGCCCGGCCGCAGGCCGTCGTCTACGCGGCGTCCGGCGACATCCGCCCGGACGACGCGCTCGCCGACATCCTGCGGGCGGTCCGCGCCGGCGCCGTCGTCGTCACCCCCGCGCTGTACGCCCTCTACGACCAGCGCAACGCGCCCGCCGAGATGCGCGAAGCGGTGCTCGACGCCATCGCCGAGGGCGGCGGCTCGCTGTTCGTCTCCGGCGTCGACCCGGGCTGGGGCAACGACGTCCTGCCGCTGATGATCAGCGGCCTGGGCGGCGTCATCGACGTCGTCCGCTGCCAGGAGATCTTCGACTACTCCACCTACGACCAGCCCGACTCCGTCCGGTACCTGGTCGGCATGGGCCAGCCCATGGACTACGAGCCGCCCATGCTGGCGGCGACCGTCCCGACCATGGTGTGGGGCGGACAGGTCAGGTTGATGGCGCGCGCGCTCGGCGTCGAGTTGGACGAGGTCCGCGAGACCCTGGACCGGCGTCCGCTCGACGAGACCATCACCACCGCGTCCATGGGCGACTTCGAGAAGGGCACGCAGGGCGCGGTCCGGTTCGAGGTGCAGGGCATCGTGGAGGGCGAGCCCCGCATCGTCGTGGAGCACGTCACCCGCATCCACCCGTCGTGCGCGCCCGACTGGCCCATGCCGCCGGACGGCGACGGCGCCCACCGCGTCATCATCGAGGGCAACCCGCGCATCGAGGTCACGGTCGAGGCCACCGACGAGCACGGCAACCGCGCCGCCGGCGGCAACGCGACCGCGGTCGGGCGGCTCGTCAGCGCGATCGACTGGCTGGTGGACGCCGAACCCGGACTCTACGACGCGCTCGACGTCCCGCTGCGCCCCGCGGCGGGCAGGCTCGGAGGCACCCGCGCATGAACCTCGACGTCCCCGACGGCAAGGACCCGATCCAGTACGCGTGGGGCGAGCTGGTGCCCGGCATCGGCCCCGCCGCGTCGCGGCTGTCGCTCGCGGTGTACGAGCACACCACCCTCGGGCTCCGCGAGTTCGAGGCGGCCCGGCTGCGCGTCGCGCAGCTCAACGGGTGCCTGTTCTGCCTCGACTGGCGGACCGAGCGGGACGGCCAGAAGGTCGAGGAGGAGTTCGCGGACGCGGTCACCGACTGGCGCACCACCGACGCCTTCGACGACCGGACGCGCCTCGCCGCCGAGTACGCCGAGCGCTACGTCCTCGACCACCACGGCCTGGACGAGGAGTTCTGGGAGCGCATGACCGCGCACTACGACCAGCGCGAGATCGTCGAGCTGAGCATGTGCATCGGCTCGTGGCTCGCGTTCGGCCGCCTCAACCACGTGCTCGGCCTGGACGCCATGTGCGTCCTGCCCAAGCCCTGAGACCGGGCGGGCCCGGGGTCACCCCTACCCCGGGCCCTGGTCCGCGGACGGTCCGGCTCAAGCGGCGGCGGACGGCGTGTAGTGCGCGGCCTCGTCGCCTTCGACGCGGTAGCTCTCCCGCCCGTCCACGCCGACCGGGACGTCGCCGGCGGCGGTGACGCGGTGCAGCAGCCGCGGCAGGTCGCCGTAGTCGTCGGACGCGTAGTGCTGCGTGATCCGGTTGTCGAACACGATGAGATCGCCGGGGGCCCACGCCCAGCGCAGGATGTTCTCCGGCCGGGTCACGTACCGCTGGAAGAGGTCGAGGAGCGTGCGGCCCTCGCGCGGCGGCAGCCCGACGACGCTCTGCGCGAACCCGCCGATGAACAGGTTCCGCTCGCCAGATTCGGGGTGGACGCGGACGACGGGGTGCGCGGTCTTCCACGTCCGTGACACGAACGCCTTCCGGTGCTCGGCCGACTTCTCCGGGTCGGCGCCGCTGTTCGGCGGCTTCACGTAGTCGTAGTCGTTGGTGTGCACGGCCCAGAGCCGGTCGGCCAGCAGGCGCAGCTCCTCCGGCAGGTCCCGGTACGCGGCGCCGGTGTTGGCGATCAGCGTGTTCCCGCCGAAGGGCGGGATGACGAGGCTGCGCAGGGTGCTGATCTTCGGCGGCGTCTGGACGAACGTGACGTCGGTGTGCCAGTGGTTCGCCCGCCCCGACTCGCTGTCCACCGGCAGGATCTCGCGGTGCCCGTCGGCCGCAGGGACGGTCGGGTGCGCGCCGGTGAGCGGCCCGAAGCGGGCGGCGAAGGCGATCTGGTCGTCGTCGGTCAGGTCCTGGCCGCGAAAGCCCAGCACCTTGTGCTCCAGCAGGGCCTCCTGGATCTCGCGGAACAGCGCGCCGGTCAGCTCGCGGACGTCGACGCCGACGACCTCGGCGCCGATGCGGCCGCCGATCTTGCGGATGTCGAACTCGGACATTGCCCACCTCCTGGGGGGACGGACGGTCAACGGAGCGGCGGTCCGGGGGGCGCACCGGGGTGCTCCGGAGCGGTGCCGTGCGGACCCGCCGATCGGTAGCGAAACACGGCCCCGCGCAAAAAGCAACTATTCCGATTGACTTAGTAGGAAATGGAGGTCATAGTCACGGTGTGTCCTCCATCGCCTCCCCACGCCCGTACCCCGACCCCACGAGAAGACGGCTCCTGTCCGCGCTCGCGGTCGCGGCGGCCGCCGTGCCGCTCACCGCGTCCTGCGGCCGCGCGCTCGGCGGCGGTGCCGAACGCACCGGCACCCTGCGCTACCAGGGCTGGACCGGACAGGTGATCCTCCCCGAACTCGCCGCCGACCTCGGCTACCTCGGCGAGGTGAAGCTGGAGTGGATCGGCAACACCATCAGCGGCCCGCAGGACGTGCAGAGCGCCGCCACCGGCCAGGTCGCGTTCGGCGGCGCCTTCAACGGCGCCTCGGTCAAGCTGCAGGAGTCCGGCGCGCCGCTCACGTCCGTCATCGGCTACTACGGCACCGACCGCAAGACCTACAACGGCTTCTTCGTCCTGGACGGCAGCCCGATCCGCGGGCCGCGCGACCTCATCGGCAAGAAGGTCGGCATGAACACCCTCGGCGGCCACGCCCAGGCCGTCCTCGACCTCTACCTGCGGCGCAACGGGGTCGCCCCCGCCGACGTCCGGAAGGTCGAGGCGCTGGCGGTGCCGCCGGTCTCCCTGGAGCAGGCGCTGCGCCAGGGGCAGATCGACGTCGCCGCGCTCAGCGGCATCTTCCAGGACAAGGCCCTCGCCGCCGGCGGCGTCCGCGCGGTGTTCAGCGACTACGACTTCCTCGGCCCGTTCACCGCCGGGTCCTACGTGTTCCGCGACGACTTCATCGAGCGCAACCCCGACACCGTGCGGGCCTTCACCGCCGGGGTCGCCCGCGCGATCGAGTGGACCCGGACGGCGCCGCGCGCGGAGGTCATCGCCCGGCAGACGCGCATCCTCACCGCGCGCGGCCGCAACGAGAACGCCGACGCCCTCAAGTACTGGAAGTCGCTCGGCGTCGCCGGGCGCGGCGGCCTGATGAGCGACCGGGAGTTCTCGGTCTGGAGCCGCTGGCTGAAGGACGTCGGCCAGATCCGCGAGGTCGGCGTCCCGCCCCGCGACCTCTACACCAACGAGTTCAACCCGTACGCGAACGGAGGCGTCCCGCGATGACCGGGCCCGCGACCAAGATCAGCCTCTCCGGGGTCGGGAAGACCTTCCCGGTCCGCGGCGGCGGCGCGTTCACCGCGCTCGACGGCGTCGACCTCGACGTCGCCGAGGGCGAGTTCCTCGTCGTGGTCGGGCCGTCCGGCTGCGGCAAGTCCACCCTGCTCGACCTGATCGGCGGCCTGGCCCGGCCCACCGCCGGGCGCGTCGCGATCGACGGCGCCGAGGTGACCGGGCCCGCCCTGGACCGGGCCGTCGTCTTCCAGCAGTACGCCCTGTTCCCGTGGCGGACGGCGCTGCGCAACGTCGAGTTCGGGCTGGAGGCCAAGGGGCTGCGCCGCCGCGAGCGCGCCGGCATCGCCCGCCGCCACCTCGACCTCGTCGGCCTGTCCGGCTTCGAGGACCGCTACCCGCACGAGCTGTCCGGCGGCATGAAGCAGCGCGTCGCGATCGCCCGCAGCCTCGCCTACGACCCGGAGGTGCTGCTCATGGACGAGCCGTTCGCCGCGCTCGACGCCCAGACCCGCGACTCCCTCCAGGACGAGCTGCTGCGCATCTGGAAGGCCACCGGCAAGACCGTCGTGTTCATCACCCACGGCATCGACGAGGCCGTCTACCTCGGCGGGCGCGTCGCGGTGCTGACCTCGCGGCCCGGCCGGGTGAAGGAGGTCGTCGACATCGACCTCGGCCCCCGCGACGCCCACGAGGACCTGCGCTCCAGCCCCGAGTTCGCCGCGCACCGGCACCGCGTCTGGTCGCTGCTGAAGGACGAGGTGCGGGCGGCGCAGGCCCCGGCCGTCCCGGCGCCGCGCGAGGAGGCCCGCCGTGGCTAGCACCGTCGAGGCCCCCGTCCTCACCGCCGGGCCCGAGGCGCCGGCGCCCCCGCCGCGCCGCACCGGCCGCCGCGCCACCGCGCTCGCGGGCACCGCCCTGCGCCGCTCGGTCGCCGTCATCGCGTTCTTCGCCGTCTGGGAGCTGGCGCCCCGCGCCCAGCTCGTCGACCCGGTCTTCCTGCCGCCGGTGTCGGACGTCCTCCCGGCGCTGTGGGACCTCGCCCGCAGCGGCCAGCTGTGGAGCAACACCGAGGCCAGCCTCGTCCGCGCCCTCGCGGGCTTCGGGCTGTCGATCGCCGTCGGGGTGCCGCTCGGGCTGCTGATCGGCTGGTACCGGCCGGTCGCGGAGCTGCTGAACCCGCTGCTGGAGCTGTTCCGCAACACCGCCGCGATCGCGCTGCTGCCGGTCTTCATCCTCGTCCTCGGCATCGGCGAGACCTCGAAGATCGCGATCGTGCTGTACGCGTGCACGTGGCCGATCCTGCTCAACACGATCAGCGCGGTCCGCACGGTCGACGCGACGCTCGTCAAGTCGGCGCGGTCGCTCGGGCTGCCCGCCGCCCGGATCTTCCAGAAGGTCGTGCTGCCCGCCGCGGTGCCGTCGGTGTTCACCGGCATCCGGCTGGCCGGCGGGATCTCGGTGCTCGTGATGATCGTCGCGGAGATGGTCGGCGCCAAGGAGGGCCTCGGCTTCCTGATCGGCTCCGCCCAGCAGAACTTCGCGATCCCCGACATGTACGCCGGGATCCTCACCATCTCGGCGCTCGGGCTCGTGTTCAACTACCTGCTCGTGCTGATCGAGCGCCGGTTCACCCGGTGGCGCACCGACGCGCGCTGACCCCGCCCGGCTCACTCGCCGCCGAACCGGAGCCCGCGCCCGTCAGGTGAACGACATCCAGCCGGCGCCGGGCGCGCGGATCAGGAAGGTGCCCGCCAGCACCACCAGCCCCGACGCCGTCAGCACGAACTGGCCCGGCGCCAGGCCGAGCGGTGTCGCGCCGGCCTCCTTCAGGAGGTCGGCCGCGACGCCCGACACCAGCGCCGCCAGCGCCAGCCCGAACCGCAGCACGGCGTGGAACGCGGTCAGAGCCAGGTTGCGCTCCACGCCGCTCAGCTGCTCCTGGAGGAACGTGATGCCGCCGACCAGCGCGCTCGTCGCGGCCGCGCCGAACACCACCGCCCCGATGTAGGACCACCAGATCGACCCCAGCGCGCCCATCGACGCGATCACCAGGCCCTGCGCGGCCGTCCCCAGCTTGATCTGCGTCATCAGGCTGCCCGCCTTGCGGTGGACCAGCAGCAGGCCCGTGATCGCGCCCACCCCGAACAGCACCACCAGCGCC
>NZ_VCKZ01000031.1 GCF_005889745.1 Actinomadura geliboluensis | reverse complement strand
AGGAGACACCAGTGGAGCCTTCGTTGCATTCCGGCCGTCCAAAGGGGGTTAGGTGGTGGCTGGAAAGCGCTTTCTGGAAGCGCTTTCTCGAACGTACGACCGCCCCCGCCCGGCGTCAAGAACGAATTTCGGACTTGTCGCATGTCCACATCGGGTCACGCCCTCGCCCGGCGGCGCCACGCGTGGGCGAGCGTCCCGGCCACGGACACGAGCAGGCCGACGGGGGCCGCCGCCGCGTGGCCCGCCACGGTCAACGCCACCGCCACCGCCGCTCCGGGTGCCCAGATCCAGGTGGCCACGGGGCGCGCGGGCCGTCCGCGCCGCCGCCGTGCCGCCTCCGCCGCCATCGGCGGGACGAGCGCCGGCAGCGCCGCCGCCAGCACCGTCAGCCAGTCGAGCAGCATCCGGTCCACGCGAAGCGCGGCGAGCACCGCGCCCGGCACGGCGATCGCCAGGACGGCCACCGTCTGCCGCGAGCGCAGCCGCGCCATGACGTCCGCAGGCCGCCCGGCGTCCGGGCGTTCGGCGGGCAGGAAGCGGCGGACGGCGAGCGCGCCGGAGTGCACGGCGGCCAGCGTCGGGGCGATGACCGACGCGGCGACGAACAGGTTCGCGGCCGGCAGCCCGTCCGGCCCGGCGAGGACGGCGACGACGTCGGTGGAGCCGCTCGCCGCCGCCACCCCGGCGCCCACGACGGAGGCCGCGAGCGCCGGGACGACGAGCAGCGCGACGCAGGCCGCGAGGTCGCCGCGCCCGCGCAGGCCGACCGTGAAGTCCGGGGCCCGGACGGCGAACACCGACACGTAGCCGATGTATCCGGCGAGGTCGGCGGCGAGGACGCCCGGCGGCCCGTCCCGCGCGAGCGACACCGGGGACGCGGGCGGCGTGAGCTTCACCGCGACGATGCCGATCAGCGCGATCGCGGTGAGCGTGGTGACGACCGCGATCGCGTTCCACCGCCCGCCGCCCGCGATCAGCACCGCGACCAGCGGGACGGCCAGCGCCGTGACGCCGACCGCGTCAGGGACGCCGCCGAGCGCCGCGGCCGCCGCGCCGCCGAGGCCGAGGTTGAACCCGAACCAGCCCACCATCGCGACCGCGAGCAGCGCGGTGAACGCGCGCTCGGCGACCGGCGGGAGGTAGCGCGGCGCCAGCTCGGCCATGCCCGCGTCCTCCCCGGCGGGCGCGCGCAGGCCGAGCCGTCCCTGCGCGAGCAGCAGCACCGTCATGACGGCGCCGCCGATCAGCAGGACCAGCAGCGGCAGCGCGCCGCCGTGCCGCCCGCCGACCTGCGCGCCGAGGACGAGCGCGCCCGGCGCCGTGCCGATCCCGAGCCACGCGCCGGACGCCGCCCGCCACGTCCGTCCCCCGTCCCCGGACGCGCGCGGACGGGCCGGCGCGGACGTCACGCGACGTGTTCCGCGAAGCGCGCCAGCGTGAGGGCGAGTGCCTCCGCGCCGGGCATGGCCCACAGCGCGTCGTTGAAGATCTCGACCTCGATCGGGCCGGTGTAGCCGGTCGCGTCCACGGCCTCGCGGAAGCGGCGCAGCTCCACGCACCCGTCGCCGAGCATGCCGCGCCCGGTGAGGACGCCCTCGGGCAGCGGCGTCACCCAGTCCGCGACCTGGAACAGCGAGATCCGGCCCTCGGCGCCCGCGCGGGCGATGCCCGCCCAGGCGTCCGGGTCCCACCACAGGTGGTAGGTGTCGATCATGACGCCGACCTGCGCGGCCGGGAAGGGCGCCGCCAGGTCGAGCGCCTGCGCGAGGGTGGAGACCACGCAGCGGTCGGAGCAGTACATCGGGTGCAGCGGCTCGATCGCGAGCTGCACGCCGTGCTCGCCCGCGTAGGGCGCCAGTTCTGCGAGGAGGTCGGCGACGCGTGCGCGCGCGCCGTCCAGGTCACGGGAACCGTCCGGCAGACCGCCGCTCACCAGGCACAGGGAGGGCGCGCCCAGTTCGGCGGCCTCCTCGATGGCGCGCCGGTTGTTCTCCAGCGCGTCCGGTTCCTGGAAGAAGCCGCCCCGGCACAGGGACGTGACCGCGAGCCCGTGGTCGCGCATGAGCTTGCCGGTGCGGGCCAGGCCGTACTCGGCGACGGGCTCCCGCCACAGGCCGACGCCCGTCACACCGGCCGCGGCGCAGCCTTCGGCCAGGTCGGGCAGGGGCCAGTGCCGGGTCGTCCACTGGTTGAGACTGAACCTCGTCATGCGGCTCCTTGGACGGTCAGCCAGGCGCGCATCCGGTGCGCAGCCAGCCCGGGGTCGGGGAAGAGGCCGGCGGCGTCGGCGAGCTGGAACAGGCGCACCATGTGCGGCACGGAACGCGCGGTCTCCAGCCCGCCGACCATGCGGAAGTGCGGCTGGTGGCCGGTCAGCCAGGCCAGGAACACCACACCCGTCTTGTAGTAGTAGGTGGGCGCCTCGAACAGGTGGCGCGACAGCGGCACGGTCGGAGCGAAGATCTCCTCGTACGAGGCGAGGTCGCCGCCGTCCAGGGCGCGCAGGGCCGCCGCGGCGGCGGGCGCGATCGGGTCGAAGATGCCGAGCAGCGCGTGACTGTACCCCTCGGCGTCGCCCTTGATCAGCTCCGGGTAGTTGAAGTCGTCGCCGGTGTAGAGGCGCACGCCTTCCGGCAGCCGCCGCCGGAACGCGATCTCCCGGTCGGCGTCCAGCAGGGAGATCTTCACCCCGTCGATCCGGGACGCGTGGTCCTCGATGAGGGCCAGCAGCGCGCCGGTCGCCACGTCGAGGTCGGGGGAGCCCCAGTAGCCGTCCAGCGCCGGATCGAACATCGGCCCGAGCCAGTGCAGGACGGCCGGCCGCTCGACCTGCGCGAGCAGCCGCCCGTAGACGTCGGCGTAGTCCTCCGGGCCGCGCGCCGCGGCGGCCAGGTGGCGGCTCGCCATCAGCACGGGGACGGCGCCGGCCGACTCGATCACCGCGAGCTGCTCGGTGTAGGCCGCGACGATCTCCTCCAGCGTCGCGGGGCCGGGCGGGAGCTGGTCGGTGCCCGCGCCGCAGACGATCCGGCCGCCGACTGAAAGCGCTTCCCGACCGCTCCGCAGAATGAGCTCGCGGGTCGCCGCCCAGTCCAGGCCCATGCCGCGCTGCGCGGTGTCCATCGCCTCCGCGACGCCGAGCCCGTACGACCACAGGTGCCGCCGGAACGCCAGCGTCGTGTCCCAGTCGAGCGAGTCGCCGGACAGCTCGGGCACCACGTGCGCGGCCGCGTACGCGACCCGCGCCGTGCTCGGCCCCGGAGGCGGCTCGTAGGTGCGCGGTTCGCCCATCGTGTAGGGCGCGAGCGAACCCGGCAGATCGATCTTCACAGGTCCGGAACCTCCAGCCGGCGGCCCTCCCGCCAGGACCGCAGCCCCAGCTCGGCGAGCTGCACGCCGCGCGCACCCGCGTAGAAGTCCCAGGGGAACGGGCCGTCGTCGGCGACGTGCCGCAGGAACATCTCCCACTGCGCCTTGAACCCGTTGTCGAACTCGACGTTGTCGGGGATCTCCTGCCACTGCGAGCGGAAGTCCTCGGTGGCGGGCAGGTCGGGGTTCCACACCGGCTTCGGCGTCATCGACCGGTGCTGGACGCGGCAGCGCCGCAGCCCCGCGACCGCCGAGCCCTCCGTCCCGTCCACCTGGAACTCCACCAGCTCGTCGCGGAACACGCGGGTCGTCCAGGACGAGTTGACCTGCGCGACGATCCCGCCGTCCAGCTCGAAGATGCCGTAGGCGGCGTCGTCGGCGGTCGCCTCGTAGGGCTTGCCGTCCTCGTCCACCCGCTCGGGGATGTGCGTCGCCCCGAGCGCCTGCACGGACCGGACGGGCGCGACCACCCCGTCCAGCACGTACCGCCAGTGGCAGAACATGTCGAGGATGATCCCGCCGCCGTCCTCGGCCCGGTAGTTCCAGCTCGGCCGCTGCGCGTCCTGCCAGTCGCCCTCGAACACCCAGTAGCCGAACTCGCCGCGCACCGACAGGATGCGGCCGAAGAAGCCGCCGTCCACCAGCCGCTTCAGCTTGAGCAGGCCCGGCAGGAACAGCTTGTCCTGGACGACGCCGTGCTTGATGCCCGCCTCGTCGGCGAGCCGGGCCAGCGCGAGCGCCTCGTCCAGGTCCTCGGCGAGCGGCTTCTCGGTGTAGACGTGCTTGCCCGCCGCGACGGCCGCCCGGATCGCGTCCACCCGCGCGCCGGTGACCTGCGCGTCGAAGTAGACGTCGATGCCCGGACGCGCCAGCGCCTCGGCCAGGTCCGTCGTCCACGCGGTCAGCCCGTGCCGCTCCGCGAGGTCGCGCAGCTTGGCCTCGCTGCGCCCGACGAGCACCGGCTCCGGCCACAGCACGGTGCCGTCGCCCGTGCGCACCCCGCCCTGCTCGCGGATCGCGAGGATCGAGCGGAGGAGGTGCTGGCGGTACCCCATCCGGCCGGTGACGCCGTTCATGACGATCCCGATGGACCTGCGTTCCATCCCGTTCCTTCCCAACCTGTGGTGTACGTGTCAATCGGCCGCGGCACCGGCGCCGAGCAGACCTCGGACGCGGTTGGTGACGCGGGCGAACTCGGGGCGGGCCATGGTGGCCGCGTAGTCGCGCTCCGGCGGCAGGCCGACGTCGATGACCTCCTCGATCGTGCCGGGCCGGTCGCTCATCACCACGACCCGGTCGGCCAGGTACGCGGCCTCCGCGATCGAGTGCGTGACGAGCAGGATCGTCGTGCCCGTCTCCCGCCAGATCCGGTTCATCTCGACGTTGAGCTGCTCGCGGGTGAGCGCGTCGAGGGCGCCGAACGGCTCGTCCATCAGCAGGACGGGCGGTTCGTGCAGCAGCGCGCGGCACAGCGCGACCCGCTGCTGCATGCCGCCGGACAGCTCGTGCGGCAGCGCGTCCTCGAACCCGGTCAGGCCGGTCATCTCGATCAGCTCGGCGGTGCGCCGGCGGGCCTGCTCGGCCGGCATCTTGCGCATCTCCGCCTGGAGCAGGATGTTCTTGCGGGCGCTGCGCCACTCCAGCAGCGCGGCGCGCTGGAACACGTAGCCGATGTCGTGGCGCGGTCCGGTGACCTTGTCGCCGCGCAGGAGAACGTTCCCGGTCGAGGGCTTCAGCAGGCCCGCGACCAGCTTCAGCATCGTGGACTTGCCGCAGCCGGACGGCCCGACGATGGCGACGAACTCGCCCATCGCGACGTCCAGCGACACCTCGCGCAGGGCGGTGACGTCGCGCTTGCGGCTGCGGAACTTGACCGCGACCCCGTCGAGGCTGACGGCGGTCTCCCGCCCGGTCTCCGGTTCGGCTGCCGATTTGCTCATGGTCTTCATCGCTCGTCCCGTCATGACTGCGGAGCGGCCGACGCCTGCCAGTACTCCGACGGCGGCTGCGCCTTCTCGATGACTCCGGCCTGCTGGAAGGTGGTGATGGTGGTCTTCCAGTCGTCCTCGGCGTTCACGCCGGGGGCCTTGCCCTGCGTCGCGGGGGTGTGCAGCAGGGTCAGCGTGGTCTTGAACTGCTCGGTGATGACCTTCTCCGGCGGGAGCTGCTCGGACGCGCCGGCCATGCTCGCGACGGCGCCCGCCTGGTCGCCCTCCGCCGCCGTCCACGACTCGCTCGTGGCGGCGACCATCTTCTTGACGAGGTCGGCGTCGCTCTTCAGCTTCCGCTCGCCGACGATCAGGCCGTTGGAGAAGAAGTTCAGCCCGAAGTCGGCGTACCGCAGGTACGAGACGGGCTTGCCGGACTTGTCGGCCATCGTCGGGCCCTGGTCGTTGGCGAAGCCCATCAGCCCGGCCGTCTTGCCGGACAGCACCGCGGCCATCTTCCCGGCCGGGTCGGTGTTCTGGACGGGCACCTCGCTCGGGTCGATCCCGTTCTTCTGCAGGAACACCGGGAAGGTGCGGGCCAGCGCGTCCCCGGCCGTCCCGGCGATCTTCTTGCCCTTCAGGTCGGCGGGCTTCTTGATCCCGGACGAGGTGAACGACTGCACCGACGCGGGCGTGGTCTGCAGGAAGACGCCGACGCTCTTGACCGGCATGCCCTTGTCGACGGCGGCCAGCAGCGCGGGCGTGTCGGCCCAGCCGAAGTCGGTCTGCCCGGCGGCGGCGGCCTGGACGGTCTTCTGCGACCCCTGCCCGGCCTTGATCTCCAGGTCGATGCCGTGCTTCTCGTAGATGCCCTTCTTCTTGCCGTAGTAGAACGGCGCGTGCTCGCCGTACGGGTACCAGTTCAGGGTCAGCGTGACCTTGGTCAGCTTCTTGCCCGAGGCGCTCGTGGTCTCGTCGGAGTCCCCGCCGCAGGCGGTCCCGGCGAACGCCACGACCGGTGCGAGGACGGCGATGGCGAAGGTGCGGAGTTTCATATCGGACGGCCCTCCGTATGGGGTGGGGTTGCGGCGGGGGGTCAGTAGGTGGTGGTGACGGCTTCGCCGCGGTTGCTCGCGTGCCAGGGCAGCAGCAGCTTCTCCGCGACCTCGACGACGACGAACATCACGACGCCGATGGCCGACATGACCAGCAGCCCGGCGAACAGCATCGGGGTGTCGAGGTTTCCGTTGGCCTGCAGGATCACGTAGCCGAGCCCCTCGTTCGCGCCGACGAACTCGCCGACGACGGCGCCGGTGACGGCGAGGGTGACCGCGACCTTCAGGCCGGAGAACAGGTGCGGGAGCGAGGCGGGCAGCCGGATCTTGGCGAACGTGGCCAGCGGGCTCGCGCCCATCGTGGCCGACAGCTGCAGCATCTCCGGGTCCACCGCCTTCAGCCCGGCGACCATCGAGATCACCACCGGGAAGAACGCGATCAGGACCGCGACGACGATCTTGGGGCCGATCCCGAAGCCGAGCCACACCACGAACAGCGGGGCGATCGCGATCTTCGGGATGACCTGCGCGAACAGCAGGATCGGGTAGAGGGTGCGCTCGACCGTGGACGAGTACACCATGATCACCGCGGCCGCGACCCCGATGAGCACCGCGAGCGCGAAGCCGATCAGGGTCTCGTACGTGGTGACCCACGTGTGGTGCCAGATGTAGCCCCACTTGTCGGCCATCAGCCGCAGCGTCGCGCCGGGCGAGGGGACGAGGTACTCCTCGACCAGCTTGAACGCGCTGACGGCCCACCAGGCCGCGAAGCAGGCCAGCAGCAGCGCGACCGGCCGCCACGACCGCTCCAGGCCGTCGCGTAGCCGCTCGCCCGCGCCGGGCCGGCCGCGTTCGACGACGCCGGGCGCGTCCGCTGGGGACGGCGCGGTCGTCGTGCCCTGACTCACCATGGGGTCCTCCGGGACGGGTGCCTGTGAAAGCGCGTTCAGAAAGCGCTTTCTGATGTACCGTAGGAAGCGACGCGCACCGCGGTCAAGAGGGTCTTCGCCAAGACCCGCCGCGCCGGGCGGCGTCGACCGAGGGGGCGGTGATGACCGAAGCGGCCGAGGAGGAGCGCGCGGAGCGGGCCTACGTGACCCTGCAGGACGTGGCCCGCGACGCCGGCGTCTCCCTCGCCACCGCGTCCCGCGTCCTGAACGGGACCTCGCAGGTCCGCGCCGACCTCCGGGAGCGCGTGCTCGCCTCCGCCGGACGGCTCAGCTACACGCCGAACGCGCACGCCCAGGCGCTGGCCAGCGCGTCCAGCACCTCCGTCGGGGTGATCTGCCACGACGTCAGCGACCCCTACTTCGCCGCCGTCGCCCGCGGCGTGATGCGCACCGCCGCCGACCACGGGATGCTGGTGATGCTCGCCAGCACGTTCCGCGACCCGGCCCGCGAGATCGAGTACGTGGCGATGCTGCGCGCCCAGCGGGCCCGCGCGATCCTGCTCATCGGCTCCGGCTTCGAGGACCGCGACTGGGAGCGCTCGATGGCCGCCGAGCTGGACCCCTACCAGCGCACCGGCGGCCGCGTCGCCGTCCTCAGCCGGCACCGCAGCCTCAAGGTCGACGCCGTGCTGCCGCAGAACCGGGAGGGCGCCGCCGCCCTCGCCCGCGCGCTGCTCGACCTCGGCCACCGCGACTTCGGCGTGCTGTCCGGCCCGCGCGCCCTGACCACCGTGTCCGACCGGCTCGGCGGCTTCGCCGACGCGCTCGCCGACGCGGGCGTGCGGATCCCCCCGGAGCACATCGTCGAGGCCGCCTTCACCCGCGACGGCGGCTACGCGGCGGCGACCGAGCTGCTGCGCCGCGACACCCCGCCCACCTGCGTGTTCGCCGTCACCGACGTGATGGCGATCGGCGCCCTCGCCGCCTTCCGCGACAGCGGCCTGTCAGTGCCCGGCGACATCTCCCTCGCGGGCTTCGACGACATCCCGATCGTCCGCGACCTGACCCCGCCGCTGACCACCGTCGCGCTGCCGCTCGACGCGATGGGGGAGCGCGTCATGGGCCTCGCCCTGCGCGAGCCCTCCGCCCGCCGCAGCCGCATCGAGCGCGTCGCCGGCGAGGTCGTGCTGCGCGCCAGCACCGCCGCACCCCGCTGAGACGCGAAGAGCCGAGACGCGAAGAACCCGCCCGGATCGACCGGACGGGTCCTGATCTATGCGCAGATCAGCGCGCCGCGAGATCCTCGCCGGCCTCGGCCTCCGCGGGACGCTCCGCGTCCGCGTCCATCGGCCGCCGCTCCGGCCACGAGTCGATCTTCGTGCGACGAGGGTTCGCCAGGGCATTCTCCATTGGTACCGCAGTCCTCCCAGTTCGAGCCGGGGTCTGATCAGCAAATGTTCCCGGCCACCGGCCCGCTTTCGCAAAATGGTCTAGACCGCGTCCCTCCCCCGAGCAGGGACGCGGCAGGACCCCTAACGCCGGGAATTGATCATCCATTCCCGACCGGAAAACCCGATGGCCGCCGCGCCCGCGCCCTGGCACCCTTCTCCCATGGACGCAGCCGAACTGGCCCGCCTGCAGAACAAGGGCGCCCGCCTGAAGTTCCTGTTCTTCTGGGGCCATCAGACCCCTGGTCGCGGCTACCTCAGCCAGTGGTGGCCGTCCCCGTTCACCGTGGACGGCGTCACCTATCGGACGGCCGAGCACTACATGATGGCTGGGAAAGCCCGCCTCTTCGGCGACGAGGAAACGGCCGCCGCCGTCATCGCCGCGGCCCATCCCCGCCGCGCGAAAGACCTCGGCCGCCGCGTCCGGAACTTCGACGAGGAAACGTGGCGGAACCATCGTGTGGCGATAGTCACACGGGCCAACGAGGCGAAGTTCGCCCAGCACGAAGAACTGCGCGACTACCTCGCCGGCACCGGCGACCGCGTCCTCGTCGAGGCGAGCCCCCTCGACCGCGTCTGGGGCATCGGCCTCGCCGCCGACGACCCCCGCGCCGAGCAGGTCGCGTCCTGGCGCGGCGAGAACCTCCTCGGCTTCGCCCTCATGGCCGTCCGCGAGTCGCTGTTACCCCCGGGGTAATCGATCCGCGCCGCGGGCTTTGGCAGGGTCGGCGGCATGGAACGCGCACTGGAGATGTTGGCGGGCGGCCGGGTCGCCTGGGGGACGCTGGCGCTCGCGGCGCCCGGCCTCAACCTGAAGCTGGCGGGCATGGGCTCCCGGGACACCCCCGAGCTCCGCTACCTCATCCGCGTCTTCGGCAGCCGCGCCGTCGCGCTCGGCGCCGGCTACCTGATGAGCGACCCGGCGGCGCGGCGCCGGTGGCGGCGGCTCTGCCTGCTGGTGGACGCGTGCGACACCGCCGCGGGCCTGGTCCACCTGGCCCGCGGCGACGTCCCGCGCGGCTCGATGGCCGCCCTGGTCGCGATCACCGGCACCTACGCGGCCCTCGACACCCTCGCCCTCAGCCAGGGCGACTGAGCCGTCAGCCGGTCGGGCCCTGGCCGGGGAGGTCCGGGGCCGGTGCGGGCCGCTCCTTGGGGGTTTCGCCCACGAACAGGAGGACCTGGCCCTTGGCCCAGGGGACCGCGTCGTGGACGTACCACGAGTCCGGGACTTGGCCCGGGTACAGGGCCTTGCTCTCGTTGCCGTCCATGTAGCGGTACTCGGGCACCGAGACGTGGCGCTTCTTCAGAGCGGCGAGGACCTCGCCCACGCGGTGGCCCCGGAACGTCATGCCGTGCATGGCCTCGCCCGGAGCGGTGACCGGGGCGCTGCTGGAGTACTGCTCGCCCGGACGGGCGGCGCGGGCGAACGCGATCTCGGCGCTGCCCTTGTAGTCGGTGCGGACGCGGACGCCGACCGGGCAGATGTCGCCCCCGCCGCCGGTCTCGCACTCGCCCTTCGCGGTGATGGTGGTGACGTCGTCCGGCTTCGTGCCGTCGCTCGTGTCCATCATGACCACGGTGCCGACGATGGACGGCGACCCGGGGACGAAGGACAGCTTGACCTTGAGGCCGTGCTGGGCGAACTCCTCCCGGTACCGCTGCGGGTCGGCGAGCGGGTCGCGGACCTTCACGTCGATGTAGCCGCCCTTGCGCGTGAAGGACAGGGCCGCCACGAGGGAGACGTTCGGGTTCGGCTTCGCGGTGGTGACGGCCGGGGTGCGCTCCGGTCCGCCGTCCGAGGGGAGGACGGCCACCGCGACGGCGGCGGCGCAGGCCACGCCCGCGGTGGCCAGCGGGAGGCCGAAGGTCAGCAGCGGTGAGCGCCGCCTGCGGGGCGCCGCCGGCGCGGGGCCGGGGGCGGCGGCGGTGATGCGGTCGGCCAGGTCGCCGGCGGCGTCGTCCGGCAGCAGCCGCGCGGCCTGGGCGTCGGTGACGGTGGCGAGCCGGGCGATCTGAGAGTCGATGTCACGGTTCATGCGTGTTCTCCGTTCGGGATGCGCGCGGCGGCGGGCAGGGCGGGCGCGTCCGCGCCGTCCAGCGCGCGGGCGAACCGGCGGCGGGCGCGGTGCAGGCGGATCCGCACGGCGTTGCGGGAGCAGCCGAGGACGGTCGCTATCTCGCCGTGGTCCAGCCCCTCCCAGCCGACCAGGGACAGCAGCTCCCGGTCGCGCTCGGGCAGCGTGCGGAACGCGGCGGCGACGTCGGCGAGGCCCGCCGCGTCCGGGGCGGCGGGGGCGGCGGTGCGCAGCCGGGCGCCGAGGTCGGCGGCCAGCGCGGACCGGCGGCGCTCGCCGCGGTGGTGGTTGGCGAGCACCCGGCGCGCCGTCCCGTACAGCCACAGCCGCGCCTGCCCGCCGGGCGGGACGTCGTCGAGCCGCCGCCACGCCGTCAGGAACGTCTCGGCGAGGACGTCGGCCGCGTCCTGCGGGTCGGCGGTGCGGCGCATCGCGTACCCGAGGATCTGCGCCCGGTGGGCCGCGTAGATCTCCTCGAAGCGGCGCCGCCGGTCGTCGGGCGGATCGTCGTAAGGGGATGGCAATCCCGCTCCTCTCGTCGCGCGCGCCGAGGCGCGGCGGATTCGGCTGACACCCCCCACATGTCCGCGCGGCGCCGGGCATTTCGCGGCACCCGGCGGCGAACCGGCCCGGAAGTAGCATGAAGGGTCGGGTGATGATCGAATTCCGGGTCCGGAGGACGGTAAATGGGGCGTCGGCGGGGTCCAGTGTTCCCGGGGTACCTGATGATCCTGCTGGTGGCGCTGCTGGGCCTGGCCTTGCAGGTCTCCCCGCAGACGACCCACGCGGTGCAGGAATGGGCGCTGCCCGTCATCGTCCTGTGCATGCTGCTGATCCCGCTCGTCCTGGCGTGGGAGAAGGCGCAGGAGCGGCGGTCCCTCGCGCGGCCGGTGTGGCAGACCGACCGGTCGCCCTACCCGGGCCTGGACGCCTTCACCGAGGAGGACGACGGCGTCTTCTTCGGCCGCGACGGCGAGGTCCACGAGCTGATCGAGCGGCTGCGGCCGGGCGGCGGCACGCGGTCGATCGCGGTGACCGGGCCGTCCGGGGTCGGGAAGTCGTCGCTGCTGCACGCCGGGGTGCTGCCCCGGCTCCGGCAGCAGCGGGCCTGGATCGTGCTGCCGTCGCTGACCCCGGAGGACGACCCGTTCCGCTGCCTCGGCTACGTCCTCGCGGACGCGGCGGGCGGGACCGGCGACGCCGAGCGCATCGCCGCCGACCTGCGCGACCGCCCCGGCGACCTGCGCCGCCACCTCGACGCGCTGCGGCGCGGCCGGCGGAACCGGTCGCTGCTGCTCGTCGTCGACCAGGCCGAGGAACTGCTGACGCTCACCGACCCGGAGCGCAGCCGCGCCTTCCTCGGGATGCTGCGGGACGGGCTCGACGCCGACCCGAAGCTGTGGGTCGTCCTGGTGTTCCGCGCCGAGTTCCTCACCGCGTTCCTCAGCGGCGAGCACGCCGCCCTGTTCCGGCACCCGTTCACGGTGACCGCGCTCGACCGGGCGGCGCTGCGGACGGTGATCCGCGAGCCGGCGGAGCGGGCCGGCATCGTGTTCGAGCCGCCGGAGCTCGTCGCGCAGATGGCCGACGACACCGGCGACGGGACGGCGCTGCCGCTGCTCGCCTACCTGCTGCATGAGCTGTACCTGCGCGTCGGCCGGGACGGCACCATCACCGCCGAGCACTACCGCCGGACCGGCGGCGTCGACGGCGCGCTCACCCGCCGCGCCGACCGGGTGATGCGCGAGCTGGAGGCCCTCGACCCGGCGCCGCCCGTCCTGGAGACGCTGCTGAAGTTCGTGCGGTTCACCGAGGGGCGGCCGACGCGCCGCCGGGTGCCGGCGAGCGAGCTCGACGCCGCCGGCCGGCTGGTCGTGGACGCGTTCGTCCGGGAGCGGCTGTGCACCAGCGGCGAGGAGGGCGACGAGGCCGTCTTCGACGTCTCGCACGAGGCGCTGTTCTCCGCGTGGGCGCCGCTGCGGCAGACGATCGCGCTGCACGCCGAGGCGCTGCGCCGCCTCGCCGACCTGGCGCAGTGGGCCGCCGAGTGGGACCGCTACGGCCGCCAGGAGGCGTACCTGCTGCGCGGTGAGCGGCTCGCGGCGGCGCGCAGGTGGCTCGCCGAGGCCGACGGGCTCGCCGCCGCCGAGCCGCTGGTCACCGAGTTCGTGGAGATCTCGCACCGGTCCGACGGGGTCGCGATGCGGCGGCTCGCCGACTCGATCGCCCGGCAGGCGCTCACCGGCTTCCGCACCGACCCCGAGCACAGCCTGCTGCTCGCCCTGGCCGCGCACGAGGAGTGCGCGCCGACGCCGCTGGCCCGCCGGGCGCTGTCGGCGGCGCTCGCGGTGTCGCGGGTGCGGGGCGTGCTGCGCGGCCACGACGACCGCGTCTGGGCGGTGGCGTGGTCGCCGGACGGCGCCCTGCTCGCGACGGCGTCCTCGGACCGGACGGTCCGGCTCTGGGACGCCCAGGGCGGCGAGGTCGCGGTGCTGCGCGGGCACGAGGCACCGGTCGTCGGCCTCGCCTGGTCGCCGGACGGGCTGCGGCTGGCGTCCGCGTCCGACGACGGGTCCGTCCGGGTCTGGGACGCCGCCGCCCGCACCCGGACCGCCCTGCTGCGCGGCCACGGCGACATGGTGTGGGGCGTGGCGTGGTCGCCGGACGGCACCCGGCTCGCCTCCGCGTCCCGCGACGGCGACATCCGGATCTGGGACCCGGCGGACGGCACCGCCATGGCGACGCTGAGCGGCCATGACGGCTGGGTCCGCGACGTGGCCTGGTCACCGGACGGGACGCGGCTGGCCAGCGCGTCCGACGACCGCACGGTCCGGATCTGGGACGCCGCGGACGGCCGCGAGACCGCCGTGCTGGCGGGGCACGAGGACACCGTCCGCACGGCCGTCTGGTCGCCCGACGGCACCCGCGTCGCCAGCGGTTCCTACGACCGCACCGCACGCGTGTGGGACGTGGAGACCGGCGCGTCCGGCCCGGTGCTGACCGGGCACGCCGACATCGTCTGGGCCGTCGCGTGGTCGCCGGACGGCGCGCGGCTCGCCACCGCGTCCCATGACCGGACGATCCGGCTGTGGTCGGCCGCTGAGGGCACCGAGCTCGCGGTGTTCCGCGGGCACGCCGAGGCACTGCGCGCGGTGGCGTGGTCGCCGGACGGCGCCCGCCTCGCGACCGGCTCCAACGACCGCACCGTCCGGTTCTGGGACGCCGAGCGCGCCGCCGAGGTCGCGGTGATGCGCGGGCACGAGCGCGCGGTGTCGGCGGTCGGCTGGTCGGCGGGCGGGATCGCCTCCGCCTCGCACGACCGCACCGTCCGCATCTGGGACGATGCCGTCGCGGGAGGCGGCCCGCGCGTGCTGACCGGGCACACCGACGAGGTCTGGGACGTGGCCTGGTCGCCCGACGGCACCCGCCTCGCGACGGCCTCCCGCGACCGCACCGTCCGGGTCTGGTCGGCGGACGGCGCCGAGGAGAGCGTCCTCGCCGAGCACGGTGACTGGGTGCGGGCCGTGGCCTGGTCGCCGGACGGCACCCGGCTGGCCAGCGTCTCCGACGACCGCACCGTGCGGGTGCAGGCGCCCGACGGCTCCGCGCCGCTGGTGCTGGACGGCCACGAGGACACCGTGCGCGCCGTCTCCTGGTCGCCCGACGGCGAGCGGATCGCCACCGGCTCGCAGGACGGCGCGGTCCTGATCTGGGAGGCCCGGACGGGCCTGCGGGTCACCGCGCTGACCGTGCCGCAGGGCGCCGTCCGCGCCGTGGCCTGGTCGCCGGACGGCGCGCACATCGCCGCCCTCTCCGGCGACCGCGCGGTGCGGGTGTGGAACGCCGCGGAGGGCGCGGAGGTGTCGGTGCTGTCCGGGCACGACGGCTGGCTGTGGTCGGTGGCGTGGTCGCCGGACGGCCGGGTGCTGGCGACGGCGTCCGCCGACCGGACCGTCCGGCTGTGGGACGCCCTGGCCGGCCGGGAGCTGTCGGTCGCCGCCGTCCACGACGACGACATCTGGGACGTGGCGTGGTCGCCCGACGGCGCCCGCGTCGCGACCGCCTCCGGCGACCGCACGGTCCGGGTCTGGGAGGTCGTCACCGACGGCGCGGCGCTCGTCGAGCGGGCCCGGACGCGCGTGTTCCGGCGCCTGACGCCCGACGAGCGCCACACCCTCATGATCCCGGCGCCGCGTCCCGCCCCCGAGCCCGCCGACGCCTGATCCGGGCGGCCGCCCCGGTCACCGGGGCACGGGGTTCCCGCGCCCGCCTCGGCTGAACAGGTAGAACGCCGACGTGCCGATGCCCCTCGGCGTGGGCAGGGCCGGCCGGCGCTCGTCGTAGCGGTCGGACTCGCGGTGCCACTTGAGGATGCCGGCCATCCAGTCGCGGAGTTCGCCGACGTAGGCGTCCAGGGACGCGCGGGCGGTGTCGTCCAGGCCGAGCTCGTCGGCGAGCGCCGGGAGCTCGTGGGCGGCCAGGTGCTCGAACTGGCGGCGGCGGGACGTGATGAGGTCGTTGACGATCGGCAGCGCCTCGTCGCGCCCGCAGCCGAAGAAGTTCTCGATGGCGAGGACGCCGTTGTTCAGCTCGCCCTCGTACTCGATCTCCTTCTGGTAGGAGAAGCAGTCGTTCAGCAGGCAGGCGACGTCCATCACCGACACGTCGATCTCGCGGAGCGTGCGCGTCCGGAACACCTCCGGCGGGATCTCGTGGGAGTGGTCGATCCGGCACAGGGCCATCGTCATCTCGGAGCCGAAGGTGTGCCGCCGCATCTCGACGTAGTCGACGGGGTCGGGGATGCGCGACTGGAGGTGGTTGTTCAGCTCCCAGACCCAGCTCTCCACCATGTGCTCGACGGCGGCGCGGAACTCGCGGCGGCCCCGGTCGTCCATGGGCAGGGCGGTGCGCGGCCACAGGTCGGCGAGCGCGGCCTCGAAGGCGTTCTCGGGCGGGGGAGTGGAGCCGCAGTCCAGCGGCATGAAGCCGCCGACGCGGGCGTTGAACAGCTTCGCCCCGGCGATGTCGCGGTCGCGGTTGTAGATGGCGGGGAAGAAGTCGTCGCCGTAGGTGCCGAAGGCCAGCCACTGGGTGGCGAGGTCGAGGCCCTCGGCGCTGGCGTCCGGGTTCAGCGACGCGGCACAGATCTCCAGCGCCATCCCGGTGAGCCGCTCGGCCGACCACACCGACACGGGCAGCCGCGGATGCGGCGAGAACATGCCCATCTCCCGCGCCCACACGACGACGTTGCGGCCGGCGGCCTCGCGGTGCGGGTTGACGCGCGGCGCGTACGGGATGTCGAACTCCGGCAGCGGCGTCGGGCCGACCTTCTGGAACGGGACGTGCGGCAGGCTGATCCGGGCCGATTTCAGCAGCGCCGGGATGCGGGCGGCCGACATCCCGAGCGACTTCTTGTTCATGTAGCGGCTGGAGCGCATGTGCCACTCGTGGCCGCCGGACTGCCAGTCTTGGAGGGCCTTGACGTAGGCGGCCACGCTCGCCTGCTCGGCCGGGTCGAGCGCGTGGTCGGCGATGATGTGCGGCAGTTCGGTGACGGCGGTGTTCTCGAACTGCCGCAGCCGCGACGTCAGCAGGTCGTTCACCGTGTTGGCCGCGGTCTGCGGCGCAACGTCCAGGAACCGCTCCATCACCAGGACGCAGTTGTTGACCTCGCCCTCGGACTCGGTCTCGCGCTGGTAGGAGAAGATGTCGTTGCGCAGGTGGACGCCGTCGGAGAAGGTGTCCTTCAGGACGCGCAGCGGCCGCGTCCCGACGACGCGCTCGGGGATCTCGACCCCGGCGGCGTGCTCGGCGAGGTCCGCCGACCAGGGCGCCCCGCCGACCTTGCGCCGCATCTCGATGTACTCGACCGGGTTCGGGATGCGCCCGGTGCTGATGTTGGACAGCTCCCACAGCGACTCGCGCAGCAGGTTCACGGTGCTCACCGAGAAGCGCTCGCGCCAGGCGTCCGACTTGGCGGGGACGGTCCGCGCCCACAGGTCGGCCAGGCCGCGCTCGACGGCGTTCGTCGCCTCGGGCGGTTCGAGCGACATGAACAGCGGCAGCCGGTCGAGATAGGTGCGGGCGCCCTCCTGGTCCTGGGTCTTCTTGAACACCTCCAGGAAGTGGTCGTCGAAGTAGAACACCCAGACGTACCAGTCGGTGATGAGGTCGAGTTCGGGGCCGTCGCAGTCGGGATGGGTGTAGGCGCACAGGAGCGCGTAGTCCATCGCTTCGAGCGCCGGCTCGTCCCAGATGTCGGGGGTGCCGGGATCCCGGTCGTCGTCCAGCATCTTCATCTCGCGGGCCCACTCCATCGTGTGCTTCCGCGCGCCCTCCAGGTGCGGGTTCAGCCGGGCGGGATACGGGACGTAGAAGTCGGGCAGCTCGAAAGGTTGCATCGACCGGCCTCTCTGTCGGCTCCGGGGCGTGGTCCGGTCGGAAACCTAGCGCAGTCATCAGGTGACCGAGGGTGACACTTTGCTCTCCCGGTTCCTTCGCCCTCCTGCGGGTAAGCCGGAGGTCATGACGGAGTCGAGCGAACCCGCGGAGGTCGGCGGCTCGCTGGAGCAGAACCTGGTGCTCGCCCGGCGGGTGGTCGACGCCGCGCAGCGGGAGATGGCGGAGAAGGCCCGGCAGCGCGTCCCGGCGCTGCGCCTCGGGGCCGTCGCCGGGGCCTTCGGGGTCCTCGCGACCGCCGCGACCTACCGGATGAACGTGCTGCTGCTGGAGAAGAAGCTGCCGCCCGAGCTGGCGTCGTTCGTCGCGGCGGCCGTGTACGGCGGCGGGGCGGGCGCGGCGGCGCTCGCCGCGTCCCGCAAGTGGCGGGGCCTGCCGCCGCCGCTGCCGGCCGACACGGCCCGGCAGGTCGTGGAGATACTCTCCGACACGGACTGATTGACACACGGTAGCGGGCGTCAGCAGACTCGGCGGCGTGCGCATCAGCGAGCTGACCGACGTGCGGGCCGCGCGGCCGGGCGCGATCGCCGAGGCGGCGGCCGCCCGGCGGCGCCGCGACGCCCCGCTCGGGCCGTCCGGCCGGCTGCTGATCGTCGCGGCCGACCATCCGGCCCGCGGCGCGCTCGGCGCCGGCGGCGACCCGGTCGCGATGGCGGACCGCGCCGACCTGCTCGACCGGCTCCGCACCGCGCTGGAGCACCCCGGCGTGGACGGCGTCCTCGGCACCCCCGACGTCCTGGAGGACCTGCTCCTGCTCGGCGTGCTGGACGACCGGCTCGCGATCGGGTCGATGAACCGCGGCGGCCTCGCCGGGACGTCCTTCGAGATCGACGACCGGTTCACCGCCTACGACGCCGACGCGGTCGCGGCGGCGCGGCTGGACGGCGGCAAGATGCTGCTGCGCGTCGACGACGCCGACCCGGCGACCGCCCGCACGCTGGAGGGCTGCGCGCACGCCGTGTCGGGCCTCGCCCGGCACCGGCTGATGGCGATGGTGGAGCCGTTCGTCGCGCACCGGATCGAGGGCCGCGTGCGGAACCTGCTGACGCCGGAGGCGATGATCCGCGCGGTGTCGGTGGCGTCCGGGCTCGGCACCACCTCGGCGTACACGTGGCTGAAGCTGCCGGTCGTCCCGGAGATGGAGCGGGTGATGGCGGCGACGACGCTGCCCGCGCTGCTGCTCGGCGGCGAGGTCGCGGGCGAGCTCGGCCCGGTGCTGGACGGGTGGCGCCGCGCGCTGCGCATCCCCGGCGTGAAGGGCCTGGTCGCGGGGCGGTCCCTGCTGTACCCGCCGGACGGCGACGTCGGCGCCGCCGTGGACGCCGCCGTGGAACTCCTCTAGCCGGACTCACCCCGGCGGTTCCGGGTAGGGGCGCAGCATGGACACGCCTATGCACGCCGACATCACCCTGGTCGTGAACGGCACCGAGCACCGGCTCAGCGTCGACACCCGCGCGTCCCTGCTGGACGTCCTGCGGGAGGACCTCGGGTTGACGGGTTCGAAGAAGGGCTGCGACCACGGCCAGTGCGGCGCCTGCACCGTCCTGCTGGACGGGCGCCGGGCGAACGGCTGCCTGGCGCTGGCCGTCGCCCACGACGGGGCCGACATCGTCACGGTCGAGGGGCTCGAAGAGGACGGGCGGCTCAGCCCCGTCCAGGAGGCCTTCATCGAGCAGGACGCCTTCCAGTGCGGGTACTGCACACCGGGGCAGCTCTGCTCCGCCACGGCCGTCCTCGCGGAGGCCGAACGCGGCTGGCCCAGCGCCGTGACCGAGGACCTGGGGTCCGATCCGGTGCTGGACGACGACGAGATACGCGAGCGCATGAGCGGCAACCTGTGCAGGTGCGGCGCCTACGCGGGCATCGTCGCGGCGGTGCGGCAGGCCGCCGCCGCTCGGGCGAGGGAGGCGGCGCAGGCATGAGGCCCTTCGCGTACGAGCGCGCCACCAGCGCCGAGGACGCCCTCGAACGGCACAACGGCGGCGCCGTCTACCTGGGCGGCGGGACCAACCTCGTCGACCTGATGCGGCTCGGCGTCGAGGAGCCGGGCAGGCTCGTGGACGTCGCGCACCTCCCCTACGGCGAGATCGAGCTGCGCCCGGACGGGAGCCTCGTCATCGGCGCGGCCGTGAGCAACAGCGACCTCGCCGCCGACCCGACCGTCCGGGAAGGCCACCAGATGCTGGCGCAGGCCGTCCTCATGGGGGCGTCCGGGCAGATCCGGAATGTGGCCACGGTGGGCGGCAACCTCCTCCAGCGCACGCGATGCTCGTATTTCCAGGACACGGCCAAGCCGTGCAACAAGCGGAACCCCGGAAGCGGATGCCCGGCCAGGGAGGGCGAGCACCACAACCTGGCGATCCTGGGGCATTCTCAGGCATGCGTGGCGACGCACCCGTCCGACATGGCGGTGGCACTGGCGGCCCTGGGCGCGTCCGTACGCGTCATGGGGCGCGCGGGGGAGCGGACCATCCCCATCGAAGACCTGCACCGGCTGCCCGGTGACGAGCCTCAGCGCGACACCACGCTTGAGGACGGCGACCTCATCACGGCCGTGGAGGTGCCCGCGCTGGGCATGACGTCGCGGTACCGCAAGGTGCGGGAGCGCGCGTCGTTCGCGTTCGCGCTCGTCTCCATAGCGGCGGCCCTGGACGTGCAGGACGGCCTCGTGCACGACGTCCGGCTGGCCCTGGGCGGCGTGGCCCACAAACCGTGGCGGGCCTGGCGCGCCGAAGAGGCGCTGCGCGGCGCCGAGGCGACCGAGGAGGCGTTCCAGCGCGCCGCCGAGGCCGAACTGGAGGCCGCCGAGCCGCTGCGCGACAACGGCTACAAGGTGCCGCTCGCGCGCAACCTCATCGTCCGGACGCTGTCGGAACTCGCGGGAACGGGGGCATCATGATCGAGCGCTTGGAGAGCCGCGAGAAGGTCACCGGGCGGGCGCGGTACGCGTTCGAGTACCAGGTCGAGAACGTCGCCTACGCCTCGGCCGTCCAGGCGAGCGTGGGCAAGGGCGAGGTCAGGTCGGTCGACACCGAGGCCGCGCTGCGGATGCCCGGTGTCATCGCCGTCCTGTCCTGCGAGAACGCCCCGGCGCTCAGCGACACCTCCGACGGCGAGCTGGCCCTGTTCCAGTCGCGGACGGTCTCCTACCGGGGCCAGTTCATCGCCGCCGTGGTCGGCGAGACGCTCGAAACCGCGCGGGAAGCGGCCCGCCTCGTCAAGGTCGAGTACGCGGAGGAGCGGCCCGACGTCACGCTCCGCACCGACCACCCCGGCTTCTACAAGCCGGACAAGGTGAACCCCGTCTTCCCCACCGATACCGAGCAGGGCGACCCGGAGGACGCGTTCAGCAAGTCGGCCGTCTGCGTGGACGTCACCTACACGACCCCGGCCGAGCACAACAACCCGATGGAGCCGCACACCACGCTCGCCCAGTGGAACGGCGACGGCTCCCTCACCCTCTACGACTCCACGCAGGGCGCGTCGCCCGTGCAGGCCACGCTCGCCAAGGTCTTCGGCCTGGACCCGTCGCAGGTGCGCGTGGTGGCCCCCCATGTCGGCGGTGGGTTCGGCTCCAAAGGGACGCCCAGGCCGAGCGTCGTGCTGGCGGCGATGTGCGCGCGCGCCGCAGGACGTCCGGTCAAGTTCGCCGTCCCCAGGCAGCAGATGTTCGCCACGACCGGCTACCGCACGCCGACCATCCAGCGCATGCGGCTCGGCTCCGACGAGAACGGCCGGCTGAACGCCGTCTTGCACGAGGTGTTCGAGCAGTCCTCCACCGTCAAGGAGTTCGCCGAGCAGACCGCGACGCCCACCCGCGTCATGTACCAGGCGCCTCATCGCCGCACGTCCCACCGCCTGGTGCGCCTGGACGTGCCCACACCGTCCTGGATGCGCGCCCCCGGCGAGACGCCCGGCATGTACGCGCTCGAATCGGCGATGGACGAGCTGGCCGGCGCCGCCGGCATCGACCCCGTCGAGCTGCGCGTCCGCAACGACACCGACCGCGAGCCGGGCAGCGGGCTGCCGTTCAGCTCCCGCAACCTGGTCGCGTGCCTGCGGGAGGGCGCCGACCGGTTCGGCTGGGACCACCGCGACCCCGCCCCCGGCTCCCGCCGGGAGGGCCGCAAGCTGGTCGGGATGGGCGTCGCCGCGTCCACCTACCCCGCCTACCTGCAGCCCAACCGGGCGATGGCGCGCGCCGAGCCCGACGGGACGTTCACCGTCCGGATCGCCGCCGCCGACATCGGCACCGGCGCCCGCACCGCCCTCACCCTGATCGCCGCCGAGACGCTCAAGTCCGACCTCGACCACGTCCGGGTCGAGATCGGCGACAGCTCGTTCCCGCGGGCGTCCGTCGCGGGCGGCTCGTCCGGGACGGCGAGCTGGGGCATGGCCGTCGTCCGCGCCTGCGAGGCGTTGAAGGGGAAGTTGAACGGCGCGGTGCCGCCCGAGGGACTGGAGGCGTCCGCGGACACCACCGAGGAGGTCGGCGGGCGGGACGAGTACGCGCGGCACGCGTTCGGCGCGCAGTTCGCCGAGGTCGAGGTGGACGCCGACACCGGCGAGACCCGCGTCCGCCGGATGCTCGGCGTCTTCGCCGCCGGCCGGATCATCAACCCGACGACCGCCCGCTCCCAGTTCATCGGCGGCATGACGATGGGCATCGGCATGGCGCTGATGGAGGAGAGCGTCATGGACCGGGAGTTCGGCGACTTCCTCAACCGCGACCTCGCGCAGTACCACGTCCCGGCCTGCGCGGACGTCCGCGACATCGAGGCGGCGTGGCTGGAGGAGTCCGACCCGCACCTGAACCCGATGGGCTCGAAGGGCATCGGCGAGATCGGCATCGTGGGCGCGGCGGCGGCCGTCGGCAACGCCGTCCACCACGCGACCGGGATCCGCGTCCGCGACCTGCCCATCACCCCGGCGAAGCTGCTCCCCCACCTCTGAGCCGCGCCGGCCCTGACCGGGGACGGAGGTCCTGACCGGGCTTGACTGATTGAAAAGTTCACTATCAAGGTGATCTGCGTCACGCGGGTGGGTATCGATCACGTGCTCGGGGGCGCTCCCTACCCGCGAGGTGATCGCCGTGTACCAGCAGGTCCTCGATCCCATCGCCGATTCGCTCGGCTGGAGCTCACTGGTCGCCGCACTGCCGCTCGCCGTGCTGTTCGTGCTGCTCGGCGGCGTCCGCATGCGCGCGTGGCTCGCGTCCCTGATCGCGCTGGCCGTCTCCCTGGCCGTCGCGATCTGGGCCTACGGCATGCCCGCCGGCCAGGCGCTCCTCGCCGGCACCGAGGGCGCCGCGTTCGGCTTCTACCCGATCCTGTGGATCGTCATCAACGCGCTCTGGGTCTACAACATCACCGTCACGACCGGCCACTTCGACGTGCTCCGCCGCTCGTTCGCGCAGGTCAGCGACGACCACCGGCTCCAGGCCGTGCTGATCGCGTTCTCCTTCGGCGCGCTGCTGGAGGCCCTCGCGGGCTTCGGCACGCCCGTCGCGGTCACGTCCGTCATGCTCATCGCGCTCGGCTTCCAGCCGATCAAGGCCGCCGTCCTCGCCCTCACCGCCAACACCGCCCCGGTCGCGTTCGGCGCGATGGCGACGCCGATCCTCACCCTCGGCAAGGTCACCGGGGAGTCCAGCGACACGCTCGGCGCGATGGTCGGGCGGCAGACCCCGATCCTCGCGGTGTTCGTCCCGCTCGTCCTCGTCGCCATCGTGGACGGGCGGCGCGGCCTGCGCGAGACCTGGCCCACCGCCCTGCTGTGCGGCGCCGCGTTCGGCGCCGCGCAGTACGTCACCGCCAACTTCATCTCGGTGCCGCTCGCCGACGTCGTCGCGTCGCTGGTCTCGGCCGCCGCGGTCGTGCTCGCCGTCCGGCTGCGCCCGCGGCCGGCGGCCCGGCCCGCGCCGGTCGCCGGCGGCGCCGCCGACGAGCCCACCCCCGAGTTCGCCGCGCGCGTGCAGAAGGGCGGCGAGCCCGACTCCCGCGCCGAGGTCGCCCGCGCCTACGCCCCCTACGCGATCATCATCGCGGTCTTCGTCGTCTGCCAGATCGACCAGGTCAAGGAGCAGCTCGACAGGGCCACCCGGACGTTCTCCTGGCCCGGCCTCGACCTCACCGGCCCGACCGGGAAGCCGCTCACCCTGCCGACCTTCACCTTCAACTACCTGACCACGCCCGGCACGCAGATGCTCGTCGCAGGGCTGATCACCATGGCCGCGCTCGGGGTCGGCCTCGGCAAGGCCCTGCGCGCCTACTGGACGACCCTCGTCCAGCTCAAGTGGGCGATCATCACGGTGATGGCGGTGCTCGCGCTGGCGTTCGTGATGAACGCGTCCGGGCAGACGGTCACGCTCGGCACGTGGATGGCCGGGGCGGGCGGCGCGTTCGCGCTGCTGTCCCCGGTGCTCGGCTGGCTGGGCACGGCCGTGACCGGGTCGGACACCTCGTCCAACTCGCTGTTCGGCGCGCTCCAGGTCACCGCCGCGAACAAGGCGGACCTGTCGCCGGTGCTGATGGCCGCGACCAACAGCTCCGGCGGCGTCCTCGGGAAGATGGTGTCACCGCAGAACCTCGCGATCGCGGCCGCCGCCGTGGGCCTGGACGGACGCGAGGGCGACATCTTCCGCCGCGTCGTGCTGTGGAGCCTGCTGTTCCTCGCCGGGATGTGCCTGCTGTCGGGCCTCCAGGCGACCGGCGTGCTCGGCTGGATGGTCCCGTGACCCGGATCCCCGTGACCCGGATCCCCGGGGGCTACTGCAGGTAGCCCTCGACCTCGCCGGCGGGGCGGACCTCGGCGTCGTCCGGGTTCTGCCCCGCCGCCATCCGGGCGCGGCGCTGGCGCAGCAGGTCCCAGCACTGGTCGAGCGCGACCTCCAGCCGGCGCAGCCGCTCCTGAGCCTCGGCGCTGGTCGTCTCGGCGCGCTCGTGCGCCTCCCGCAGGCCGTGCTCCTCCTCGATGAACGCGTTGATACGGTCCAGAATGGCCTTCTCGTCCATGAAATCCGCCCGGTTGGGTTCATAACGTGCCGACAGGTGAGAGCCTGACATACACGGGGCCGCGCACGGTAGCGGCGCCCCGTCCATGGGCGAGGTGCGCAACGACATGACCATCTGGCGGATCGGCGGCGGCGAGGGCGGCCCCGGCTCGGGGGAGCGCCCGGTTCCCCCGTCCGGCGAGGCGCCCCGCTGCGACGTCGTCGAACTCGACACGGCGCTCCTGCACATCGCCGCCGCCTCGTCCTCGCCGTGGCTCCGGATGTCCGGCGAGATCGACGTCTCCAACGCCCCGGACGTGGCCGCCGCGCTGCACGCCGCGCAGGCCCGCGTGCCCGGGGACCTGCACGTCGACCTGGCCGCGATCGCCTTCATGGACGTGGCCGGGCTACGCGCCCTCACCCTCGCGGCCCGCGAGCTGCACGAGCACGGACGCCTGCTCGTCCTGCACGCGGTGCCGCCGTACCTCGACCGGCTGTTCCGGCTGATCGGGTGGCACCTCACCCCGGGCCTGGCGATACACTGCCGCCCGCGCGGCTGACCCCGGCCGCCGTGCGCCGGTCCCCCGTGAGGTCATCGGCGGACCATCCCCGCGTCGAGGTCCGGTAAACGAGGCGCCGTGCGGGCGTCTTTCCCGTTCTATCCCGCTTCGTGGCAGTTTGACTGCTCAAACCACGGTTAGGAGGGGTTCTACAGCTCTCCGATTCCAGAGGAGGGATCTCATGGCAAGGCGAAGAGAGCACGCGCAATCGCCGATGTCCGGCGAGCGCGCCGCACCGTCGACGCCCGCGCAGGGCGCCGCCACCCCCGCTCCCGGCGCCGCCACGGCGGTACCGGGCAGGGGCGCCAATGAGCCGGGCGAGCACGCGCTCTGGGAGGACCGGACGCGCGTCATGCTGCAGCCCATCGCGGCTCCGTCCATCCTCGGGCTCTTCGGCTTGGCGGGCGCGACCATGATGGTGGGCGCCTGGCAGGCGGGCTGGTACGGGACCGCGGCCACTCCGCTCATCCTGTGGCCGTTCGTGCTGCTGTTCGGCGGCCTCGCCCAGTTCCTCGCGGGCATGTGGGCCTACCGCGCGCGGGACGGGCTCGCGACCGCCGTGCACGGCATGTGGGGCTCGTTCTGGCTCGCCTGGGGCCTGTTGTTCCTGCTGGTCAGCGCGGGCGCGGTACCGATCGCGCTGGCACCCGTGCTCGGCGTGGCGAGTCATGGCTTCGCGTTCTGGTTCATCGCCCTGGCGGTGATCACCGGGCTGACGGCGCTGGCGGCGCTCGGCGAGAACATCGTGATGGCGCTGCTGCTGGCGTGCCTGGCCGTGGGCTCGGGCTTCACGGCGGCCGGTTTCTGGGCGCCGTCCGGCTGGAGCCTGGACGTCGGCGGCTGGCTGTTCGTCGCCACGGCGGTCATCTCGCTCTACGCCGCGGGCGCGCTGATGATGGAGAACACCTTCGGCCGGACGATCCTGCCCACCGGCAAGTACCGCGCCGGCGGCAACATCCCGGGCGGTCGCGGCGTGCGGCCGCTGGAGTACCGGTACGGCGAGCCGGGGGTGAAGATCGGCCAGTGAGTTCGCCGGTCACCGGCGTTTCGCCTTGACATTCCCGTTGCCTTATCCTGGGCCGATCTGGAAGGTTCGGCCCGGAGGGGGAGCGGGAATGTCATCGGCGGTCCGGCGGACGTGGCGGCGCCTCGTCCAGTCCTACATCACGCTCTGCGCGCGCGACGACGCCGCGAAGCACGGCTACAGCGTTCCGACCGGCGTCTGGTCGTGCGTGCGCTGCAACCAGCCGCACCTTGAGCTCTCCACGCTCAACCACCACCTCCGCACCGAGCACGGTGTGATCGCGGGCTGAGTCCCGCTGTTTCGGTCTGTCCTCTTCTGAGTGATTTCCCGTGCGGGGCAGACCTGCTGCGGCCGCCTTATTGGCAGTGTGCTAATAGCGTGTTACAAGTAACCCAACACTTATTGGGTCGGGGGCCTGGCACGGGAGGTCGCCGTGACGACACGCAGAAGGTTCCTCCGAGACGCGGGCGTGGTGGGCGCCGCCACCGCGGGCGCGATGGCCGTGGGGCCCGTCCCCGCGCGGGCCGCGAGCGGCGGAAGGGTCGCCGTCCTCGGGGCGGGCGTCGCCGGCCTCACCGCGGCGCACGAGCTGATCGAGCGCGGCTTCGAGGTCGAGGTCTACGAGCGCACCGCCCTCGGCGGCAAGGCGCGCAGCATCTTCCCGCCGGGCACCGGGACGGGCGGCCGGCTCGACCTCCCCGGCGAGCACGGGTTCCGCTTCTTCCCCGGCTTCTACTTCAACCTCACCGACACCATGCGGCGCACGCCGTTCCCCGGCAACGCCAAGGGCGCCTGGGACAACCTCGTCCGCGCCGACGCCTACATGATGTCGCGGCAGGGGCGGCCGGACCTCACGATCCCGTTCCCCTTCCCGCTGCCGCCGGAGTCGCGGATCTACGACACCAACAGCTTCCTCGCCACGATCACCTCCGGGCTCCAGACGATCGCGAAGCTGTCGCCGGCCGAGGCCGCGTTCGCCGCGCAGAAGCTCCTCGTGTACGTCACCAGCTGCGACGAGCGCAAGCTCGGACAGTGGGAGAACATCACCTGGGCCGACTACATCCGCGCCGACCGGTTCTCGGACGAGTACAACAAGTTCATCGCCGACGGGACGATCCGCAACCTCGCCGCCACCAAGTCCAAGGACGCGAGCACCCACTCGATCGCGATGGTCGGCGAGGCCACCGTGTGGAGCATCATCGGGCTCGGCAACGAGCCCGGCGGGTCGGTGGACCGGGTGCTCAACGGGTCCTCGTCCGAGATGTGGCTCGACCCGTGGATCGCGCACCTGCGCGACCTCGGCGTCAAGTTCAACGTGGGGTACGAGGTCACCTCGCTCAGCGTCTCCGGCGGGCGGATCGCCTCCGCCGGCGTCAAGGGCAAGGCGCCGATCTCCGCCGACTGGTTCGTGGTCGCGATGCCGTGCGAGCGGGTGTCGGGCCTGCTGAGCGACGCGGTGCTGAGCGCCGACCCGTCGCTCGCCGGGATCAAGGGCCTGCGCACCGACTGGATGACCGGGCTGCAGTTCTTCCTCAAGAAGAAGCTGCCGCTGGCCGCCGGCCACGTGAACTACGGCGACTCGACGTGGGCGGTCACGTCCATCAGCCAGGAGCAGTTCTGGAAGCGGGACTTCTCCACCTACGGGGACGGCACCGTCCAGGACTGCCTGTCCTCGATCATCTCCGACTGGTTCACGCCGGGCACGTTCAACAAGAAGCGGGCGACCGACTGCCTGCCCGACGAGATCGCCGCGGAGACGTGGAAGCAGATCAAGGCGCACCTCAACGACACCGGGGTACAGCTCACCGACGCCGACCTGCACTCCTGGTTCCTCGACCCGGCGATCGTCCCGAACGGCGGCGGCGTCACCAACGACACCCCGCTGTTCATCCAGCAGCCGGGGTCGTGGAAGCTGCGCCCGAACTCCGGGACGAAGATCCCGAACCTGTTCCTCGCGGGGGACTGGGTGAAGACGCCGATCAACGTCACCACGATGGAGGGCGCCAACCAGGGCGGCCGGCAGGCCGTCAACGCGCTGCTGGACGCGGCCGGCTCCAACGCGGCCCGGTGCGACGTCCACGAGCTGTTCGAGCAGCCGCTGTGGGCGCCGTTCAAGGCCAACGACAAGATCCGGTACGCGCTGCGGCTGCCGCACCAGTTCGACGTCCTCGACACGCGATGGCCGGGGAGGTGACCTCGCGCTCCTTCAGTGCAGGGACCGGCGGGCGACCAGCGCCGCGTTCAGCAGCTGCAGGTCGCTCGGCCGGGCCGGGTCGAGCCCGGTCAGGGCGCTGATCCGGCGGACGCGGTAGGCCACCGTGTTCGGGTGGACGTGCAGCGCCGCGCCCGTCGCCCGCCGGTCCAGGTCGCAGGCCAGGTACCGCTCCAGCGTGCGGAGCAGCTCCGGCTTGCGGTCGAGGGGCGCCAGCAGGGCGGCGAGCCCGGCGAGCGCGCCGCTCGGCCGGCTCAGCTGGTAGTCGAGCAGGACGTCCGCGAGCCGGTACAGGCCGGGCGGGCGGCCGGCCCGGCGGACCAGGTCCATCACCTCGGCCGTCCGGACGGCGGCGGCGGGGATCCCGGCGGGGCCGGTGATCTCCGCCGCCGCCGTGACATCGGTGTCGGCGCACTTGGCTGCCCGCGCCACCAGCTCGCACAGGACGTCCCAGCCGGCCGAGAACGGCAGCAGGGCCGTCCCGCCGGCGCTGTCCAGGGCGGTGAGCGCGGGCTCGTCGGCGACCTCGTCCAGCGCCGTCCGGATCCGCCGGATCTTGCGCCGGGCCGCGATCCGGGCGCGCTGGCCCGTGCCCGCCTCGTCCGGGTGCGGGGCGAACGCCAGCGTCAGCACCGCGTAGCGGGGCGCCGGGCGGTGCCCGGCGGTGTCCCCGCCGAGCAGCGCGGTCATCAGGGCGTGCCGCCCGCCGTGCTCCTGGCTGTCGATGATCTGCCGGACCTCCAGGTAGGCGGAGCTGACCGCCGACAGCAGCAGCCGCTGGAAGTCCAGGAAGTAGCCGAGCGCCTCCTGGAAGGCGGGCAGGTCGGACGGCCGCGCCCCGGTGGTCAGCTCCTCCCACGCCATCGCGGCGCCGATCTGGTACGCGGTGAGGATCGCGTCCAGCGGCACCTCCTCCTCGGCGCGCAGCGCCGCCGAGTCGCGCTGGTCGCCGAACTCCTCCGGCGCGGCCGGGCGGCGCCGCTCCAGCACGTCCGCGAACTGCCGCAGGCTGTGCTGGACGATCCCGGCGATGTCCCCGGCGACCTCCTCCTGCGGCAGTTCCGCGTAGACGGGCAGCTCGGTGAGCAGCCGCGCGACGACCCGCCGGGTCAGCCGCGGGGCGCGGGCCCGCAGATGCGCCGCCATGGGCCGCCCCGCCATGCACAGCACCGTGTTGTCCCGCGTCACAACGGCTCCCGCAAGAGTCTGTTTTCACGCCAATTGAACGGTCTGTCCAGATTCTGGACGATCACGGCGACATCGTCCATGACGCCGGGAGTTTGGCATGAAGCGTCTGTTGCACGGCATGGTCGGCGCGCTCGTCCTCGCGGGCACGGCCCTCGTCGCGTCCCCCGCCCACGCGGCTCCGCTCGCGGAGGGGCCGGTGGAGTACGTCGCCCTGGGCGACTCGATGGCCTCCGGGCCGCTCATCCCGAACATCACCGGTCCGATCGGGTGCGGGCGGTCCACCCACAACTACGCGCACGAGCTGGCCGCCGCGCTGGGCGCGAACCTCCGCGACGTCACGTGCAGCGGCGCGAAGAGCAGGCACATGACCGAGCCGCAGAGCACGAGCGTCGGCGGCGTCGACACCGGCACCGTCCCGCCGCAGTTCGACGCGCTCACCGCCTCGACCACCCTCGTCACGCTCACCATCGGCGGCAACGACGTCGGCCTCGTCGGCATCGCGGAGGACTGCGTCAACCTCGACCCCACCGCCACTCCCTGCAAGGGCGAGTTCGAGACCGAGGTCGCGCAGCGCACCCAGGAACTCGGCCCGCGCCTCAGCGCCGTCCTGGACGGCATCCGCGCCCGCTCCCCGAAGGCCCGGATCGTCGTGACGGGCTACGGCCTCTACATCAAGCCGAACGGCTGCTGGCCCGTCCAGCCCGTCCTGCCGACCGACGCCAACTTCCTCCAGGGCGCCGTCAACGCCATGAACGGTGTCATCCGCGACCAGGCGAACGCCCACGGCGCGACGTACATCGACCTGGTCACGCCCAGCGCCGGCCACGACGCGTGCCAGTCGGCGACCAAGCGGTGGGTGGAGGGCTACGTGCCCCTCAACCCGGCCGCTCCGCTGCACCCGAACGCCAGGGGCGAGGCCGCCTACGCCGCCATCATCGGGAACACGCTGAGTGCCTGACCCGCGACGCAAAGATCTCCTCTCATTGATCTTCCCAAGTGTTGATCTTGAACTTATGATCAACATCACAGCGCGCGAGACCGCGCGCCGGCACCGCGGTCCTCCGGGAGGTCCCATGCAGAAGGTCGAACAGGCGAAACCGGCCCCGAAGGCCAAGAAGATCAAGCTGGAGATCAAGCGGCTGGAGAAGGTCGAGACGACCGGTCTCCGCGAAGGCGGCTGATCCTCCCCGAGTGCGTACCGGCCGGCCAGGCCACGGCCTGGCCGGCCTTTCCCTGTCCACGACCGGAAGGCTCGCATGCGGCTCCCTCGAATCAAACGCGTCCACCAGCCCCTCGCCCTGCCCGGCGACCGCATCCTCATCGGCCTGATGCAGCAGGGCGTCGCCGCGGAGATCCAGGACAGCGAGGACGGCGCCGTCGCGCGGCTCATCACCCTCCTGGACGGCACCCGCACGGTCGACGAGGTGTGCGCCGCGTTCGCCGAGACCCATCCCGGCGTGGACGAGGACAGCGCCCGCGAGGTGATCCAGGACCTGACCGACGGCGGCTTCGTCGAGGACGCCGGCGCGCCGCTGCCCGGCAACCTGGACGAGGCCGAGGCCGAACGCTACGAGCCCGCCCGCAACTTCTTCGCGTGGATCGACACGACGCCGCGCAGCTCGCCCTACGAGATCCAGTCCAAGGTCAAGGACGCGCGGGTCGGCCTGCTCGGCCTCGGCGGCACGGGCTCGGCGGTGGCCGCCGGGCTGGTGGCCAGCGGGATCGGTGCCCTGCACGTCGCCGACTTCGACGTGGTGGAGGAGTCCAACCTCACCCGGCAGCTCCTCTACACCGAGGGCGATATCGGCAAGCCCAAGGTCGACCGCGCCGTGGAGCGGCTCCGCGCCATGAACGGCCTCGTGAAGGTGACCGGAGACACCGTCAAGGCGGACGGCCCCGACGGGATAGCCGCGATGATGGAGGACTGCGACCTGTTCGTCCTCTGCGCCGACGAGCCGCACCCCGACATCATGTTCTGGACGAACGAGGCGGCGCTGCGGACCGGCACCCCCTGGTTCGTCAGCTTCTACACGGGGCCGATGGCCGTCGTGGGCGGCCTGGTGCCGGGCGAGACGGGATGCTGGGCGTGCCTGCGCCGCCACGAGGACCAGCGCGAGTTCAAGGCCCACGGCCGCTCCCTCACCGAGGAGCGCCCCAACGCCGTGATCGCGGCCAGCGCCAACGTCAGCGGGCACCTCTGCGCGCTGGAGGTGCTCTACCACCTCGGGGGACTGCCCACCCAGGCGCGCGGCAAGGTCTTCCACTGGAACTACGCGATGTGGGACCACTCGTACTTCATCGAGATCCCGCAGGACAGTGACTGCCCCGCCTGTGGGAAGCCGTGACCACGGTCGAGTTCCACCCGCTGGTGGTCCGCCCGGACGACGACGACCCGGACGCGGTCGTCGTCGGCCGGCTGCGGATCGGCGAGTTCGTGGAGCTTCCCGCCGTGTACGGGGACGGGATCGTCCTCCTGCGCGACGGCCTGACGGTCGCCGCGGCCGAGGAGCGCATCGCCGCCGAGCACGACATCGAGGTCGACCTCGGCGAGCTCGTGGAGGCCCTCAGCGACCTGGGGTTCGTGCGGTCCATCGACGGGGAGCCGCTCCCGGACCCGGCCGAGGACGCCCCGCGCAGCCACTTCGCCCGGCTCACCGAACGGAACACGGCCTGGCTGTTCGGCCTCCCGGCGAAACTCCTCTGGTCGGCGGCGGTCGGCGCGGCGCTGGTCACGCTCGTCCTGCGGCCCTCGCTGCTGCCGAGCTACTCGGACTTCTTCTGGAACGACTACGTCGGGTTCACCGTCCTGGTCAACACGGTGATGATGTCGGTGTCGATCAGCGTGCACGAGCTGATGCACCTAATGGCGGCGCGCTCGCTCGGCGCGCCCGGACGCATCGGCTTCGGCACCCGGCTGCACAACCTCGTGGCGCAGACCGACGTCACGGGGGTGTGGGGGGTGCCGCGCCGCTCCCGGTACCGGGTCTACCTCGCCGGGCTCGCCTGGGACCTGCTGCTGATGTCGGCGCTGGTGCTGCTCGTCGCCCACGCCGGGCTGCCCGGGACCGTGGACGCGCTGCTGCAGGCGCTGGTCATCACCGTCCTGATGGCGATCCCCTTCCAGCTCCAGGTCTACATGCGCACCGACCTCTACTTCGTGCTGCGCGAACTGCTGCGGACCCGCAACCTCTTCGACGACGGGCTCGCCTACGCCAGGTATCTGCTCGCCTGGTCGGCCGCCGCGGTGCGCCGGCGTCCGGGCACCGTCGAGGACCCGACGGCCGAGCTGTCGCGGCGGGAACGGCTCGCGACCCGCGTCTACTCGTTCTTCCTGGTGTTCGGCGCCGGCATCACGCTCACCTCGTTCGCGCTGTTCGGCGCGCCGATCGCGGTCACGGCGTTCCTGCGCGCGGTCGAGGGCGTCGCCGACGGCTTCACCGGCGGGCCGGTGCTCCAAGCCCTGGACTCGGCGCTGCTGATCCTCATCGAGGGCGCCATCCAGGCGCTGTTCGTGGTCACCTTCGTCCGGACGCACCGGCACTGGTTCCGCCGCCGCGGCCGGCGGGACGCCCCGGCCGACGCCTCGGCCGAGGCGGACGCGCAGGCTGAGGCGGACGCGCAGGCCGAGGCGGCGCCCGCTAGCTGACCTTGTCGCCGGTGCGCAGCCGCACCAGCACCACCCCGTACATCCGGTCGGACGGGCACAGGCCCCACTGCTTGGAGTCCTCCGACCGGGGGTGGTCTCCGCGCAGCGCGAGCATCCCCCGCGGGACGTCGCCGGTCAGGTCGCCCGCCACCCAGGACGGCACCGGGTCCCCGGCCGCCGCGAGGACCCGCTTGACGTACCAGCCGTCGCCGCCGGAGGGATCGGCGGGCCCGCGCCACCCGGTGCGCCGGTCGGGCCGCTGGACGACCACGATCCGGCCGGGCCGCGCCCGGCGCCGGTGGCGCAGCACCAGCAGCACGTCACCGTGGTGCAGGGTCGGCGTCATGCTGCCGCCCCGCACGGTGACCGTCGAGAGCAGGCTCCGGGCCGCCAGCGCCGCCGCCCCGGCGGCCAGCACCGAGGGGACCGCCCAGCCCAGTGCCCGGTTCATCCGGCGGTCACCGCGTCCTCCTGCGGGCTCTGCTCCTGGTAGCCCTCCGCCTGGTTGCGGAAGAGGCGGGCGTAGACCCCGTCCGGGGACGCGGTGAGGGACGCGTGGTCGCCGCTCTCCAGGATGCGTCCGTCCTGCACGACGACGATCCGGTCGGCCTGCCGGACGGCGCTGAGCCGGTGCGAGACCAGGACGCTCGTGGCGCCCGCGCGCAGCTCCCGCAGCCGGTCGTGGACCTCCCGCTCGGCCACCGCGTCGAGGCCGGAGCTGGGCTCGTCCAGGATCATCAGGTCGCGCCCCCGGCGCATCAGGCCGCGGGCCAGTGCCAGCCGCTGCCACTGCCCGCCCGAGAGGCGGACCCCGTTCGTCAGCGCGGCGTCCTCCGGGTCGCCGTCCGCGTCCCCGGCGTGGAACAGCCGGCTCAGCATCGTCCGGTAGCCGGCCGGGAGCCGCTCGATGGTCGCGTGGACCCCGGCGCGCTCGGCGGCGTCCCGGATCCGGTCCCGGTCGTCGAGCGCGTCCAGGTCCCCGAGCCCGATGTTCTCGGCGGCGGTGAGGTCGTAGTCCATGTAGTCCTGGAAGACCGCCCCGATCCGCTGCCGCAGCTGCTCCACGGGGACGTCGCGGACGTCCACCCCGTCCCACAGCACGGCGCCGCGCTGCGGATCGTAGAACCGGCAGAGCAGCTTGACGAGCGTGCTCTTGCCCGCGCCGTTGAGACCCACCACGCCGAGGGTGGTGCCGTGCGGGATGGTCAGGTTCAGCCCGCGCAGCACCCACGGGGCGTCGTCGCTGTAGCGGAACCACACGTCGCGGAACTCGATGGCGTGGGACAGCGGGGCGAGTTCCCGTGGCCGTGTAGGCCCGGCCAGGTCGTCGTCGCTCCCGACGACCGTCAGGTAGTGGTGGAAGAGCAGCGCGGCCTGGTGCCCCTGGGCGATGCCCTCCACCAGGGCGGCGAGCCCTGCCTGGAGCCCCGCCAGCGATGCGATGAACACCGACACGTCGCCGACGCTGATCGTCCTGGTGGCCGCGGCGTGCACGGCCCACAGCAGGCCCACCGCCGCCAGCACCGCCCCTAGCACGGCGAGGAGGATCTGGACGCGCACCACGCTCCGCTCCAGCCGGTCCTCGGCGTCGTTGGCCGCGCGCAGTTCGGTGAGCATCCGGCCGTGCAGGAGGTTCCCCAGCCCGAACAGGCGGACCTCCTTGGCGGCCTGCAGGTCCGTCAGGAGCATCTGGTAGAAGAGCTTGCGCCGCAGGCCGGGGCTGATGTGCCAGAGCAGCCCGGCCCGCCGCCGGCTCAGCGTCAGATGGGCGAACAGCGCGGGCGCGGCCGCCGCCAGCGCGGCGCCCGCCATGACCGGGCTGATCGCCACGAGCGCGCCGAGGAACCCGGTGACGGCGAGGGTGCCCCGCAGCGTGGCGAGGCCCATCTGCACCAGCTGGTCGGGGGCCTGCTCGGCGGACTGCTGGGCCAGCCGCAGCCGGTCGTGGTAGCGCGGCTCCTCCAGGCGGGCCAGCCCGTTCATGCGGTTGACCGCGGCGAACATCCGGTCCTGGGAGTGCAGGCCGATGGCGCGCCTGGCCCGCCCCTGCGCGTACGTGGTGACGGCCGAGGTGACGGCCGTCGCGATGCCGAAGGCGCCGATGGCGGACGCCAGCCACACGAGCGTCCCGGTGCGGGGTGCGCGGCGGTGAGCTCGTCGATCGCCATCTTGGTCAGCCAGGCGGTCGCCACCGGCGCCGTACCGCCGACGACCGCCATGGCGAGCTGGAGTGCCAGCATGCCGGGGCAGGCGCGCCAGGCCAGCGCGTAGGCCGCCTTCATGCCGCGCAGGACGGAGACGCCGGGCTCCGTCCCGTCACTCGGCTCCGTCACATCGCCGCTCATGGCGTCGACGGCGCCAAGGCCGCGTTCAGTCGGTCAAGGCCGACGCTGGTGGCGGTGGCGACGCCGTCCGGGCCGTAGTGGGCGAAGCCGGGGTAGAGGCGGACGCCGAAGGCGGTGCCGAGCGGCGCGTCGAGGAACTCGGGCACCACGTGGTCGGCGACGCCGGCGAGCTGGGCGGCCAGGTCGCTGCCGGCCGCGTCGACGCCGACCACCGTGGCCAGCACCAGCCCGCCCGCGTCCCGGACGCGCCGCGCGTGCTCGGCGAAGCCCGGCACGCTGTCGTCGCAGCCGGGGCACTCCAGGGACAGGAAGGCGAGCAGCGCCGGACGGCCCGCCAGGTCGGCCGCCGTGACCGTCGTGCCGTCGGCGGCGGTCGCGGTGAAGGCGGGCATCCGGTCGCCGGGCGCGATGCCCAGCTCCGGCTCCCCGCCGCCGTGCCCGTGCCCGTGGTCGTGGCCGTGGTGGCCGCCGTCCGGCGGGGCGGTCGCGTGGGCGCGCCAGCGGCGCACGGCCGCCACGGTGAGCAGGAGGTTCAGCGCGGTGAGCGCGGCGGCCAGGAGGAGCCCGGCGACGAGGTATTCCACGGATGTCCTTTCCGGCTCCGGCGACTCACCGGCCCCCGTCCCCGGCGGGGACCGGGGCCCGGAAGAGCGCGGCGATGTCGTCGACGAAGACGGCCAATGTGGTGAGCAGGCCCGCCGCCACCACGGCCAGCGCGATCCCCGGCGGCTCGCCGGGAACGCCGCCGCCGCGGGTCAGCGCCACGGCCGAGCCCAGGCAGGCCGCCGCGAGCAGGACCGCGTTGCGGGCGATGTGCACGCCGCCCATGGGCGTCTCGGAGGCGCCGAAGCAGGCGCACGCGACCTTCTGCCCGCGGACCACGACGAGGGTCGGGACCGCCGTCAGGCCGCAGCAGAACAGGGCGGCGGCGAGGAAGCCGGCGGTGACGGTGGCGGGCAGCGCCAGCAGCAGCGCGATGAGCAGTTCGGTAGCCGGGACGAGCACGGCCAGCGGGCGGCGCAGCCGCGCCGGGACGAAGCCGAACCCCTCCAGGGAGGCGGCGAAGGCGCCCGGCGCGCGGAGCTTGGCCACCGCCGCCAGCGTCATCACCGCCGCCAGGGCTAGGCGGCAGGCGAGCGAAACGAAAAGCACGCGGGCTCCTGGACGGGGCGGGCAGGGGGAGTGCGGGGAG
>NZ_VCKZ01000307.1 GCF_005889745.1 Actinomadura geliboluensis | reverse complement strand
CTTCATGGATTTGTTAACATTAATATACTCCTTAAGCCTTTCTTTTTTTTTTCAAGCAGAAGACGTCATACGAGGTGTCTTAGGGTCTCGTGGGCTCGGAGATGTGTATAAGTGACAGCCGTGAAGGAGGCCCCCGAGCCGGAGGCGGCGGCGCCCGCGCCCGCCGAGCCCGCGCAGCCGAAGAAGCCCCCGGCGCCGCGGCAGCCGCCGCGGGCGCCGGCGAAGAAGAAGCCGGCGACGCGGCCCACCATGCCCGCCGCCCAGGACAAGCCCGCCACCGGCTCGCCCGCCGCGGCGAGCGACGGCGCGGCGGCCCAGCGGCCGGCGCGGCGGCGCAAGGCCAAGGGCAAGCGCGCGTCCGTCCCGTCCTGGGACGAGATCATGTTCGGGGCGCGGCGCCCCGAGTAGCCGGCGCGGCGGCGGGCGGCGCGGCCAGGAACGGGGTGACCCAGTCCGGGGTGATCGCGGCGGCCAGGGCCACGGCGTCCGCCTCCCGCATGTCGGTCGAGGAGTAGCCGCCCTCGCCCGCGCCGACGGCGGCGAAGAGCGTGGCGAGGCCGAGGCGCCGCTGGAACAGCGTGCGGCGGACGCGCCACCCGATGACGGCGCCGTGCTCCACGACGACCTGGCGGCGCCGCAGCGAGCCCGACCGGACGGTGAGGCGCTCGCCGTCGGTGGCGTGGCCGAGCTGGCGGTAGCGGTCCAGGCCGAGGGGCACCGCGAGGACGGTCAGCACCGCGCACAGGTAGACGACCCACGGCTGCCCGGCCAGCACGGCGAGGACCGCGAACGCGGCCGGCGGCGCGGCGGCGCGGACGACGCGGCGGCTCCGGGCGGCCGGCGGGTGGGCGGTCAGCGGCCCCGGGACGGCGCCGACGACGCGGGCGGCGAGCGACTCGGCGACCGCGCGGGGCGCCGCGGGCAGCAGCCGCCCCCGGTGCGCGGCGTCGCCGAGGCCGGTGATCAGGGCGCCGAGCCGGGTCACCCCCGCGAGCCGCTCGAACGGGTTGTCGGTCAGCTCGACGCCGCGCAGCCGGCGGCGTTCGAGGGAGACGCTGCGGCGGGTCGCCAGGCCGCGCTCGGCCACGATGGAGCCGTCCCGCTCGTGGACGGTGAAGTCCCAGTTGAAGAGGGTGAACGCGAGCACCGACATGACCGGCATGGCGACCAGCGCGAGGATGACCAGCGCGAGCACGAGGGCGGTGGGCAGGCCGACCACGTCGTGGCCGACGCTCTCCACCCGCTCCCGGGTGATGAGGCCGAGGTCGTCCCCGAGGTTGTAGAGGGTGCCGAGGAGGCTGCCCGCCACCGCGAACGGGGTCAGCAGGTAGGCGCCGCTGAGCGGGGCGTACACGTACCAGCGGCGCCGCATCCGGGCCAGGACGCGGCGCGGCGGCGCCTCGGCGTCCCGGGCCAGCAGGACGCGGCGGAGCCGTTCCGCCTCGTGGCGGGAGACCGCGTTGAGCTCGCCCTCGCCGCCGTCCGCGCCGGCGTCGATGTTGACGATCGCCAGGCCGAGCAGCCGGTGCGGCAGGTTCGCGCTGATGTCGACGCCGCGGATGCGGTCGCGCGGGATGCTCTTGACCGACCGCCCGATGAGCGCGCGGCGCAGTTCGATCCGGTCGTCGTGCAGGACGTAGGTGAACGTCACCCAGTCGGCGACGTGGAAGACCAGGCCGAGCAGCAGCCCGACCAGCGTGAAGTAGAACGCCGTGGACAGGCCGCCGACGAGCAGGCCGGTCGCGCCGGCGGCGAGCAGCGCGAGGAGTTCGCGGACGGCTCCGACGACGAACGTGAGCGGATGCAGCCGGAGGCTCACGTCGCGTCGTCGCGGAGGTCGTGCGCGCGGTGCGCGAGGTCCTCGGCGAGGCGGGTCGCCACCGCCACCGGCAGCCCGGACACCTCGGACGAACCGGTGTGCGAGGCCGTGTTGACCTCGATGGTGGCGAGCCCCAGCAGCCGTTCGAGCCAGCCCTGCTTGCTGTCGACGGTCTGGATGCGCCCGACCGGCACCAGCAGCCATTCGCGGCTGAACCAGCCCGTGCGGGTGTAGACGACGTCGGCGCTGACCTCCCAGCGGTGCACCCGGTAGCGCCACACGGGCGCGACGGTCACCATCAGCAGCCCGGCGGCGCCGATGATGTAGGGCAGCCAGCCGACGCGGCCGGACAGCCAGCCGGGCATCCCGTCCCAGTCGGCGTCGCCGGCCCAGGCCGCCACGCCGAGGGCGAGGCCGAACGCCAGCCCCCACAGCAGCAGGGACTCGATGGCCCAGTGCGCGATGGCGCGGGGCGAGACCCGGTGCTCGGGCGGCCGCAAGCGCGGCGGGTGCGGGCCCCCGCCGTCCGTGTCGTGACCGCGCCGGACCGTCGTCACACCGCCGAGTTTAGAACGCCGGAGGCGTCCTCCAGCCGGTTCGGCGGCGGCGAACCGCCGGACGCGGCGCGGATGCGGCGGCACGATCGGGCCGGTTCCGGCGTTCTGTCAGTGGCGCATGCGATGTTGTGGACGCGTCTCGCGCAGCCGGCGGAGCCGTGCCGTGGGCGGCGGAAAACCGAATGCACATCCACCCGGACAACGCATAGTTTGGCTGGCTTCGCGGTCGGCGGGCATAGACGTCCGGCAGACGAGTTCCAGGAGATCACATGACCTACGCGATCCAGGCAGAGGGCCTGGAGAAGCGGTTCGGCGAGACCCGGGCGCTGGACGGCGTCTCGCTCACCGCGGAAGCGGGCACGGTCCTCGGGGTGCTGGGGCCGAACGGCGCCGGCAAGACGACGATGACCCGCATCCTCGCCACGCTCATCGAGCCGACCGGCGGCACCGCCCAGGTCGGCGGGTTCGACGTGCTGCGCGACGCGCACAAGGTGCGGCAGCTCATCGGCCTGACCGGCCAGTACGCCGGGGTCGACGAGATGCTCACCGGCACCGAGAACCTGATCCTGATCGGGCGGCTGCTCGGCATCCCGCGCAAGGCCGCCCGCGCGCGGGCCGCCGAGCTGCTGGAGCGGTTCCAGCTCACCGAGGCCGCCGAGCGCGCGGCGAAGACCTACTCGGGCGGGATGCGGCGCCGCCTCGACCTGGCGGCCAGCCTCGTCGGCGACCCGCAGATCCTGTTCCTGGACGAGCCGACCACGGGCCTCGACCCGCGCAGCCGCAACGGCCTGTGGGACATCGTGCGCGGCCTCACCGACGACGGCGTCACCGTGCTGCTGACCACCCAGTACCTGGAGGAGGCCGACCAGCTGGCCGACGACATCATCGTCATCGACCGCGGCCAGGTCATCGCGCACGGCACGTCCGACATGCTGAAGGCGCAGGTCGGCGGCCAGGTCCTGGAGGTGCGCCCGGTCAAGGAGAGCGACGGCGGCACCGTCGCGGCGATCGTCGGGGAGCTGGCCGAGGCCGCGCCCGAGGTGCGCGACGGCCTGATCAGCGCGCCGATCACCGACCCGCAGCTCATGCCCGCGGTGGTGCGCCGCCTCGACGACGCCGGCGTCGCCGTCGGCGAGCTGTCGCTGCGCAAGTCCAGCCTGGACGAGGTGTTCTTCGCCCTCACCGGCCACCACACCGACGACATCGACGCCGAGGCCGACCGGCTCGCGCAGTCGGCCGACAAGGAGAGTGCGTCCGCATGACCACCGCGTCCCTCGCGCCGCGGGACCTGTCCAGGCGGGTCGCGCCCGGTACGGCCCTGCGCAACATCGCCACCCTGGCCTGGCGCAACCTGGTCCAGATCAAGCACAACCCGATGGAGCTGCTGGACCTGTCCATCCAGCCCATCATGTTCGTGCTGCTGTTCGCCTACGTGTTCGGCCCGGCGATGGCCGGCAGCGTCGAGGCGTACCTCCCGGTCGTGATCCCCGGCATCATCGCGCAGAACGCGCTGTTCGCCGGGATGAGCACCGGGTTCGGGCTGAACACCGACATCACCAAGGGGGTGTTCGACCGGTTCCGGAGCCTGCCGATCGCGCGCAGCGCCCCGCTGGTCGGGCGGATCATCGCCGACACCGTCAAGCAGGCGTGGTCGATGCTGATCCTGCTGCTGGTCGGCTTCGCCATCGGCTTCCGGATCGAGACGAACGTGATCGCGCTGCTCGCCGCGTTCCTGCTGCTGCTGGCCTTCGCTGTGCTGTTCTCCTGGACGTCGGTCTACATCGCGATGAAGGTGAACGAGCCGGAGAAGGTGCAGATCTTCGGGTTCGTCGTGATCTTCCCGCTGAGCTTCCTCAGCACGGCGTTCATCCCGAACACCGAGGGCATCCCCGGCCCGGTGGCCTTCGTCATGGACAACAGCCCGGTGACGCAGCTCGTGCAGGCCATGCGCGGGCTGCTGGTCGGCGGTCCCGTCCTCGACCACGCCCTGATCGCCCTGGCCTGGGGCGCCGCCATCTCCCTGGTGTTCGCGCCGCTGTCGCTCCGCGCGTTCAAGAACCGGGCATGATCGGTCCGGGGCGCCCCGCCGCGGGCGCCCCGGAATCCGGCGGCCGCGCGTCGGGCCGCTCCAGGGCGAAGTCGCGGAGGACGTCCTCGAAGGTGCGGGGCCGGCCGCGGTCGTAGGCGGCGGTGAACGCCGCCGCGCCGAGGTCGGCGCGGGTGGCCGCCTCGATGCCGAGGACGTCCGCGAGGGAGAGGTCCCGCGTCCCGCGCAGCGCGTCGGCGGTGCCGAGCAGCTCGGCGGCGCGGGCGGGGTCGCCCAGGAGGCGGGCGCGTTCGGCCTGCCCGGCCAGGACGTGCGACACGATCGGGTAGTCCTGCGCCTCGACGGCGCGGCGCAGCGCTTCGTCCAGGCGTGCGGTGCCCTCCTCCATGGAGCCGAGGGCCATGTCGAGCTGGGCGCGCGCGAGGAGGACCATGGCGCGGAAGTGCGGCGCTCCTGAGAGGTTCTCGGTGAGCGCGTCGGCATGCTCCAGGCGGCGCCCGGCCTCGGCCGTGTCGCCGGAGCGGCGGGCGATCTCCCCGAGCCGGTAGTGGAGCGCGGCCGACTCCTCCAGCCCGCGGACGGCGCCCGGGTCCCGCATCGCGGCGTGGAGCAGGGCCACGGCCCGGTCCCGCTCCCCCATCAGGTCGAGCTCGTTCGCCAGCTTGATGCGGACGTGCTGCAGCCCGGCGGTGCCGCCGCCCAGCTCCGCGTCCAGCCGCAGCGCCTCCTCGTACAGCGCGGCGGCGCCGGAGTGGTCGCCGCCGCGGCCGAGGATCTCCGCCTGCGCCGTGAGCGTGAACGACAGGCCCCAGCGGTCGCCGCACTCGCGGAACGCGGCGAGCGCCCGCGCGAAGTCGTCGTCGATCCCGCCGACCCGGCCGAAGTTGTGCGCGATCTGGCCGCGGACGAAGTAGCCGATACCCCGCACCCACGGGTCGGGGTCGGTCAGCAGCACGTCGTTGCCCGGGGCGGCGGCGTCGTCCCAGCCGACCACGTACATGTGGGCCGTCTCCAGCATCAGCCGCAGCACGGGGTGCAGCGACGCGCGGTCGAGGCCGTCGCAGATGCGGCGGGCGCGGTCGAGCCACTCCGGGACGCGGTCGCCGCCCTCCTCGTCCAGCGACGCCAGGGCGGCGAGCGCGAGCGCACGCGCGGTGGTCCGGTCCTCTGGGACGCCCGGCAGGGCGAGGATCTCCTCCAGGTCGGCGGCGGCGTCGCCGAGCCGGCCGTGCAGGAACCAGTACCAGCCGAGCGCCGCGCACAGCCGCATGGCGAGCGGCGCGTCCCCGGCGGAGATCGCCCAGCGCAGCGCGGCGGAGGTATTGCCGGACTCCGCGGTGAGCCGCCGCAGCCACGGCAGCTGGCCGGCGCCGTACAGGTGCGGCTCGGCCTCCTCGGCAAGGCCGGTGAAGTACTGGGCGTGCGCGCGCCTGACCGCCGCCTCCTCGCCGGCCTCGGCGAGGCGTTCGAGGCCGTAGGCGCGGATCGTCTCCAGCATCCGGTACCGGGGCTCGGGCCCGGAGACGGCGAGCAGCGACTTGTCGACCAGCGCCGTGAGGACGTCGAGGACGTCGCCGCGGTCCAGGCCGGGCCCCGCGCACACCGCCTCCGCGCTCGGCACGGTCGCGCCGCCGGGGAAGACGGCGAGGCGGCGCCACAGCGTCCGCTCGGGCCCGTCCAGCAGGTCCCAGCTCCACTCGACGACGCCGCGCAGCGTGCGGTGCCGCGGCATGGCGGTGCGGCTGCCCGCGGCGAGCAGCCGGAACCGGTCGTCCAGCCGGTCGGCGACCTGCTCGGGCGTCATCGCGCGCAGCCGCGCGGCGGCCAGCTCGATCGCCAGCGGCATCCCGTCCAGGGCCCGGCAGATCCGCACGACCGGCCCGGCGGTGGCGGCGGTGACCGCGAAGCCGGGCGCGACGGCCGCGGCGCGGTCGGCGAACAGCCGGACGGCCGCGGACGCGGCGGCCTCCCCGGGGCCCGCGTCCGGCGGCGGCGGTTCCAGCGGCTCGACCGGCCAGAGCGTCTCGCCGGTGATGCCGAGCGGCTCCCGGCTCGTGGCGAGGATCCGGACGCCGGGGCAGTGCTCCAGGACGGTCCCGGCGAGCCGCGCGGCGGCGTCCAGGACGTGCTCGCAGTTGTCCAGGACCAGCAGGACCCGCCGCTCCGCCAGCGCGGCGACGAGCCGGCCGACCGGGTCCGGGGCGGGCGCGGGCGCGCCGATCGGCGCCATCTCGCGGAGCCCGAGCGCGGTGGCGGCGGCGGCCGGGACCTCGGCCGGGTCGGTCACCGGGGCCAGCGCGACGAGCCGGACGCCGTCGGGCGCGCGGTCCGCGGCCCGCTCGGCGGCCTCCAGCGCGAGCCGGGTCTTGCCGGACCCGCCGGGCCCGGTCAGCGTGACGAGCCGCGCCCGCGCGAGCAGGCCGTCCACGCGTCCGAGGTCGGCGGCGCGGCCGATGAAACTCGTCAGCCGGGCGGGCAGCGCGCCTTCGCGCGGCGCGGGCGCCGGTGCCGGGGCGGCATCCGGAAGCAGGGACGGGTCCTGCCGGAGCACCGCCAGGTGGACGGCCTCCAGTTCGGGGGACGGGTCGACGCCGAGGCCCTCCCCCAGGGCGCGCCTGGCCTCCTCGTAGCGGGCCAGCGCGTCGGCCTGGCGCCCGGCGGCGTAGAGGGCGCGCATCAGGAGGGCGGTCACCGGCTCGCGGAGCGGGTCGTCCGCCGCGAGGGCCTGGAGTTCGGGGATCGCCTCGGCGTGGCGGCCGAGCGCGAGGTCGGCGTCCAGCCGCTCCTCCAGCGCGGCGCGGCGCAGGGCGTCCAGGCGGGCCGCGGGCGCGTCCGCGACCCGGAGCCCGGCGGCGCCCGCGAGCGCCGGGCCCCGCCACAGCGCCAGCGCGGTGCGGAGCCCGGCCGAGCGGTCGGCCGGGTCGGCGGCGCGGCGGGCGGCGCGCACCCGCGCCTCGAACTCGTGCGCGTCGACGGCCTCGGGCGGCACGGCGAGCCGGTAGGCGCCGGGCGGCGACTCGACCGCGTCCCGCCCGATCGCGGCCCGCAGCCGCGACACCAGGGACTGCAGCGCGTTCGGCGCGCCGGCCGGCACCGCGTCCTCCCAGAGGGCGTCGATGATCCGCTCGGTGGGGACGGCCGCGCCGGGCTCCGCCGCGAGCAGCGTCAGCAGCGCGCGCAGCCGGGCGCCTCCGACCGGCACGGGCGCACCGCCGTCCGCGTGCACCTGCAGCGGCCCAAGGATCCCGATTCGCACCCGGCGATTCTCCCGCAGGACGGCGAACGCCCCGGCCGGTCGCGGGGACCGCCGGGGCGTTCGGGCGCGCGGCTCAGGCCGCGGACTCGGCGGCCTCGTTGTCGGCCGCCTCCTCCTTGGAGTGCTGGCCGGCCTTGGCCTTCGCCCGGGCCTCGTCGAGGGCCGCGAGCTCGAAGTCGGCGCGCGGCTGCTCGATGGTGGCGAGGGAGACGGTCTCGCGCTTGAGGAACAGCGCGAGCGTCCAGTCCGCGATGACGCGGATCTTGCGGTTGAAGGTCGGCACCATCGCGCCGTGGTAGCTGCGGTGGAAGAACCACGCCGGCCAGCCCTTGAGCTTGAAGCCCATCGGGTTGGCGACGCCCTTGTGGAGGCCGAGGCCCGCGACGGCGCCGAGGTTGCCGTGCACGTAGGGCTTCAGGGTCTTGCCGCGCAGCGACCGGACGATGTTGTCGCCGAGCAGCTTGGCCTGCCGGACGGCGTGCTGCGCGTTCGGCGGGCAGTACATGCCCTCCTGCGTCAGGTCCGGGATGGCGGCGTTGTCGCCGGCGGTGAACGCCCGCACCAGGCCCTCGATGGTGAGGTACTCGGTGCCCTTGACGCGGCCCCGCTCGTCCAGCGGCAGGTCGCCGTGCCGGACGACCGGCGACGGCTTGACGCCCGCGTTCCACACCAGCGTCCCGGCCGGGAAGCTGCTGCCGTCCGACAGCTCGATCTGCCCGTCGACCGCGGACTGCAGGAAGGTGTTCATCTTCACCGCGATGCCGCGGCCGCGCAGCTGCTCGGCGGTCCACTTGCCCATGTCGGGGCCGACCTCGGGCAGGATGCGGTCGGTCGCCTCGACGAGCATGAACCGCAGGTCCTGCGGGGTGACCTTGCGCATGTACTTGGTCGCGTCGCGGGTCATGTCCTCCAGCTCGGCGACGGCCTCGACGCCGGCGAACCCGCCGCCGACGAACACGAAGGTCAGCGCCTTGCGGCGCAGCTCGACGTCGTCGGTCGACTCGGCGATCTCCAGCTGCTCCAGCACGTGGTTGCGCAGGTGGATGGCCTCGCCGACGGTCTTGAGGCTGATGCCGTGCTCGGCGAGCCCGGGGATGGGCAGCAGCCGCGGCACGGCGCCGGCGGCCATGACCAGGTAGTCGTAGGAGATCCGCTCCGGCGGTCCGGCCAGCGGCTGGACGATCGCCCAGCCCTCGTCGTGGTTCAACTCGGTGACGCGCGCCTTGCGGACGGTGCACTTGGGCAGCACCCGGCGCAGCGGGACGACGACGTGCCGCGGGGAGATGTTCCCGGCGGCGGCCTCGGGCAGGAACGGCTGGTACGTCATGTACGAGTTGGGGTCAACGACGGTGACCTTGACCTCGCCGCGTCTCAGCTCTCGCTTCAGCTTCTTCTGCAGACGCAGCGCGGTGTACATGCCCACATAGCCGCCACCCACGATGAGGATGTGGGGAGCGCCAGAGGTCTCCTCGGCGGTCCTGGCCATTGCGGCCCTCCTATGATCACGGTCGGCTTGTGAAGACATTCACAAGCTAGCCGATGGAACGTGCCTTGCACCAATCCAGAACCAGGAAAGAACCCGAGAACTTCCCGTTCCGGTAAAGCAGGGGGCTAACTCGCGTGTGAAACCCGCCACTCCTTCGCAAATAATCGGATGGAGCGGGACAGAACACGCATGATCGACGTCACCCGGCCACCGGCCGGACGACGCGGCGCACGGCGCGCCGAACCGCCCGTCCCACCCCGGCGGAAGCCCTAAGGTTGGGGCGGACGAGGAAGGGGGCGCCGGCGGCGGGAACGCGCACGGCCGAGATGCGGGACCGACACGACGGCGGCCCCGGCGGTGCGCGGCGTACGATCTCGCGCGGGAGCGTATCGATGATGAGCAGACACCGGCGTCCGACGGCGGCCGCGGCGGGCGCCCTCGCCCTCGCCGCGGCCCTGAGCGGCTGCGGCCTGATCGGCCAGCCGCAGAACCAGAGCGCCGAACTGTCGGAGTGGTTCACCGTGACCAGCCCGGCCTTCCACGATGGCGGCGACTTGCCCCCGCGGTACGGCTGCAAGACGTACCCTGGCGGACAGGGCAAGACCCCGCCGCTCCGGTGGTCGGGCCCGCCCGGAACCAAGTCGTTCGCGATCGTGGCGGACGACCCGGACGCCTCCGGCGGCGCCTACGTCCACTGGGTCATCGCGGGCATCGACGGGACGGTGAACGAGATCGTCGAGGGCGCCCAGCTGGACAGGACCGTCGAAGGGCTGACCACGGACAAGAAGGCGGGCTACGCGCCACCGTGCCCGCCCAAGGGAGAAGAGCATCGGTACCGGTTCACCATCTACGCGCTGGACGATCCGGCACCGTTCCAGAACGGCGCCGCACTGAAGGACTCGCTCCCCGCCATCGCCGAGCACACCATCGGCCGCGGGCGGATCATCGGGAACTTCGGCGGCGAGCAGGCGCGTTGACCGTGGAGCCTGCGAGCACCGGGTCAACGCGGACCCCTCGGGGGGCTGGAGCCGACAGGGGTGCGCGGATCGGCGGAGTTGGCCGATCGGCGCACGCCGTGTGAGGGTAAATGTGCGCGAAGGGTGTGACAACGGTCATAGCGGTCGGACAGAATCGTGCTGAGCCGCATCGGCGGCCGCCCGTGACGATCCGGACGCTTGCGACAATCGGGACGGACCCGCGGTCCGCGCCGGCGACTCCCGCTGGGCCAAGGCATTGGGTGGTGGCATGACTTCTTACATCGTGGTCTTCGGCCTCATTGTGGTCGTCGTCCTGGTGGTCGTCCTCGTGGCCTTGGGCCTGCGGGCCAGCAGGGCCGGACGCGACGACGACGACTGGATGGACGACGAGCCGCAGCCGCGCGGCCGCCGCGGAGTCCCGCCGCACGAGCAGCAGGGCGGCCAGGACGACTACGGCCCCGGCTACAACGACGGCTACGACGAGGGCTACGACGGCGGGTACGACCGCGCGCCCGAGCCCGGTCCGGACCGCCGCGTCGCCGGCGGGCCGCTCGCCGCGCCCACCGGCGGCCAGGCCCCGCCTCCGCCCGCTCCGAGCGCCCAGGCGTCGGACGAGATGGAGGACGACGACTACTGGGCGACGATCACGTTCGACAAGCCCAAGTTCCCCTGGCAGCACGACAACGAGGACGGCCGCGCGGGGGTCGACCCCGCCGCCGACCCGCTGAACGCGCAGGCTCCCGCCGAGCAGGCCCCGATGGAGCAGCCGTCCTACGACCAGCCGGGAATGCCCCAGCCGAGCCTGACCCAGCCCGTCTCCATGAGCGCCGACGGCCCGATGCTCGGCGGCATGGGCGGCGGCATGACCAACGGCATGGGCGGCAACGGCATGGGCGCCGGCCAGGGCGGCGGAACCGGCCCCCAGCAGATGCCCGCTCCCGGCGGCTACCAGGGCGCCTCCCCGTTCACCGGACAGGACCCGGGCTCCACCTCGCTCGACCCGATCCCCGCGGGCC
>NZ_VCKZ01000757.1 GCF_005889745.1 Actinomadura geliboluensis | reverse complement strand
GCCCCCCGCCCCGACCCCCGAAGGGACCACCCGATGAGATCACTGCGACTGCTGGCCGTGTCGCTGCTGCTGGTGCCGCTCGCCGCCGCGTGCGGCGGGGACGACGGCGGCGACGGCGGGACGACCGTCAAGTTCGGCTACACCGCCGACTTCGCCGGCGCGGCCACGCTCGCCGCCGCCGACAAGCTCGACCTGTGGAAGAAGGCCGGGCTGAAGCCGGAACTGAAGGTGTTCACCAACGGCCCGCTGCAGATCCAGGCGCTCGGCGCGGGCGACCTCGACTTCGGCTACATCGGCCCCGGCGCGACGTGGCTCCCCGCGTCCGGCAAGGCCAAGATCGTCGCGGTGAACATGCTCGGCCAGGCCGACCGCATCATCGCCACCCCGAAGTCGGGCATCAAGGACATCGCCGGGCTGCGGGGCAAGAAGGTCGCGGTGCCCGAGGGGACGTCCGGCGACATGCTGCTCCAACTCGCGCTGAAGAAGGCGGGGATGGCGCCGAAGGACGTCGAGCGCGTCCCGATGGACCCGAGCACCGTGGTCACCGCGTTCTCGTCCGGCAAGGTGGACGCCGCCGCGATCTGGTATCCGCTGATCGACACCATCAAGAAGCGCACCCCGGACCTGGTCGAGCTGTCGAAGAACGCCGACTTCTTCCCGGCCATGTCGTTCCCCAGCTCGTTCGTCGCCCGCAACGAGATCGTGAAGGACGACTCCGCCACCGCCCGCAAGGTCGTGAAGGTGCTGCAGGACGCCAACGACTGGGTGAACGGGCACACCACCGAGGCGGAGGAGACCGCCGCGAAGTTCCTCAAGGTGCCGCCCGCGCAGTTCAAGGGCTCGTCCGCCGTCACCAAGACGTTCACCTCCGCCGAGCTGATCGAGTACTCCGGCGACGGGACGGTGAACGGCTGGTTCAAGGGCCTGTCGGACATCTTCGTCGCGATGGGCAAGCTGCCGTCCTCCCCCGACCCCGCGACCTACTACACCGCCGACCTCTACACGAACGCCGCCGCCGGGAAGTGACCCGGTCCCCGGCCGGCGCGCGCCGGCCGGACCGCCGATGAGGAGGCACCACCCCCATGCCCCGTCCCCC
>NZ_VCKZ01000756.1 GCF_005889745.1 Actinomadura geliboluensis | reverse complement strand
CACTTTTCACCTTTCCCTCACGGTACTGGTCCGCTATCGGTCATCAGGAAGTATTCAGCCTTACCACGTGGTCGTGGCAGATTCACACGGGATTTCACGGGCCCCGTGCTACTCGGGAACACACCCAAGAGACACCGCAGTTTCGTCTACCGGACTCTCACCGTCTACGGTCGGCCTTCCCATGCCGTTCGACTACCACGATATTTTGTAACTCTTCGACCCAGCGGCAGCTGAATCAGGATGGTCCCACAACCCCGCACACGCAACGCCTGCCGGCTATCACACGCGCACGGTTTAGGCTAATCCGCTTTCGCTCACCACTACTCACGGAATCACTATTGTTTTCTCTTCCTGCGGGTACTGAGATGTTTCACTTCCCCGCGTTCCCACCAACCTGCCTATACATTCAGCAGGCGGCGACACCCCATGACGAGTGCCAGGTTTCCCCATTCGGAAATCCCCGGATCAAAGTCTGGTTGCCGACTCCCCGAGGCATATCGCAGGCTCCCACGTCCTTCATCGGCTCCTGATGCCAAGGCATCCACCGTATGCCCTTAAAAACTTGAACACACAAAACGATCAAAACAAATCGCAGATGAGAACCCTCAACCCCACCCGAAAGCAGGATCTCGAACTCTCACCAGAGATGCTCGCGTCCACTGTGCAGTTCTCAAAAAACAACCGGGCCCACCAGCGCCACACCACCCGTTGCAGGTGATGCGGCGTCTGGTCCCGCAGTCCGAGGTCACCGGGCAAAGCCCGTTTCCTCAGGACCCAACAGCGTGTCCAACCCACCACCCACCCGAAACCGTCGTTCCCACTCCCCGAAGGGCGGTACTTGCCGGCTCACGCGGGCGGTGAGCTGAGTAGCCAGTGCTCCACATCTATGAGCAGCCACCTGACGAACATTCGCCGTCAACAGTGGCCACCGACCATGACCCCTCGCGAGCGAGGCGGCCTGGCCAGCTATTGCTCCTTAGAAAGGAGGTGATCCAGCCGCACCTTCCGGTACGGCTACCTTGTTACGACTTCGTCCCAATCGCCGGCCCCACCTTCGACCGCTCCCCCCATTGCTGGTTGGGCCACGGGCTTCGGGT
>NZ_VCKZ01000755.1 GCF_005889745.1 Actinomadura geliboluensis | reverse complement strand
GACCCCACCGCGCCGGCCTCCGCCGAACCGGCGCCCGCCGCGTCGGCGCCCGCCGAACCGGCGCCCGCCGTGCCGCGCGGGGACACCGGGCTCGACCGCCCGTGGGTGCGCGGCAAGGGGTTCGACACGTGCACGGCGCCCTCGCTCGCGACGATGAGAGCCTGGAAGCCCTCGTTCAAGGTCACCAACATCTACATCGGCGGCGCGGCGCGCGGCTGCGCCCAGCCGAACCTCACCGCGTCCTGGGTCCGGCAGGTCCGCGAGATGGGGTACCGCATCACGCCCACCTACGTCGGCCTTCAGGCGCCGTGCGGCAGCCGCCCGCAGCGCTTCACCGCCAAGAACGCCGCCAAGCAGGGCGCCAAGGCGGCCGTGAACGCGGCGCGCAAGGCGCGGGCGCTGGGCATCCCCGAGGGCCAGCCGATCTACTACGACATGGAGGCGTACGACAGCAAGAAGAGCGGGTGCAAAGCGGCCGTCCTGCGGTTCGTCGACCGCTGGGTGCGGAAGCTGGAGGCCGAGGGCTACGTCCCGTGCCTTTACAGCAGCGCCAAGTCCGGCATCCGCGACGTGGGCCGGGCGACCGGGATCAGCAAGCCCGCCGCCATCTGGTTCGCCAACTGGAACGGCCGCGCCTCGGTCTACGACGACCCGCACCTGCCGGACGCCTGGTGGTCCCCGCACCGCCGCATCAAGCAGTACCGCGGCGGCCACAAGGAGAAGCACGGCGGCGTCACGCTCAACATCGACAGCAACATCGTCGACGGGCGCGTCTACTAGCGCCTTGGCGGCTCGCCGGGTGCCCTAAGCTGGGGATGCTCTCCGGCGGCGGGCGATGACCGCGCCGGAGCACTCACCGGGGATCACACTCGCCGCCGCCCGCCGTGCGCGGACCGGGGCGCACTCACTGTCCCGCCGACCGCCAGCCGGATGGAGAAGAACTCATGGCACGCCGTTCCGATGTGCTGGACACGATCGTCAACCTCGCCAAGCGGCGGGGCCTGGTCTACCCGTCGAGCGAGATCTACGGCGGGCTCCGCGCCTCCTGGGACTACGGGCCGCTCGGCGTCGAGCTGAAGAACAACGTCAAGCGCCAGT
>NZ_VCKZ01000306.1 GCF_005889745.1 Actinomadura geliboluensis | reverse complement strand
CGGCACTTTGTCAGAAATCCCGACCGACTGTCGCAGTATCAACGAGATCGGACTAACCCGCTCCCACCTGGACCACGAGGTCATCTCGACGGAACCCGTCACGAGGAACCCAAAGCAGTAAGGGTTACCGCTCGTCGCGTGCCCGCCGATCAGGGGGCCGAACTGTGATCGTGATCGCCGCTGTTGCGGGGTGCCTGGGCGCCGTCGGCCTCACCGTGCTCATTGGCGAACTCCGCCCCGCGCCGCCGCGCCTGGACGCCGCCTTGGCCCGCATCCAGCCCGTGCCGAACCACCCGCCGACCGGCGACCGTTTGAACGTCCGCGACAGCGTAGGACGGTGGCTGGCCGATCGCGTCGCACGTCCGGCCGGGCTGCTCGCCCTGCCCCGGACTGATCTGGCGCTGCTTGGACGTCCGGTCGAGCGGTTCATGCTCGACAAGCTGGCCCTTTTCGTCACCGGGCTCGTTGTGCCGTCCGTCTTCAGTGGTCTGGTGGCGTTGGCCGGTGGATCACCGGGGTGGACGTTCCCGGTCGTTGCCGGTCTCGTCCTGGCCGCAATCCTGTGGATGGTCCCGGACTGGAACGTGCGGTCTCAGGCTCGCCAGCGCCGCCGCGATTTCCGGTACGCCTTCACGTCCTACCTTCAGCTCGTCGTCCTCGAACGCGAGGCGGGAGCCGCGTTGAACGCCGCGCTGGAAAACCCCGCGAAGATCACCGAGGGATGGCCGTTCCGGCGCGTCCACGAGGCGCTGACGCGCGCCCGTCACGCCCAGCAGCAGCCCTGGCGGGCTCTCGCCCAACTTGGCGAGGAGATCGGTGTCCGCGACCTGATCGACCTGGCGCACACGGCCGAGATAGCCGGGAGTGAGGGAGCCAAGATGCATGACGTCCTGGTTGCCAAGATCACCTCGATGCGGCACGAGGCGTCCGCCGCCGCGCGCGCCGAGGCCAACTCGCGGACCACCGCCATGTGGGTGCCGACCAGCCTGCTCATGCTCGGCTTCGTGATCTTGGTCGGCTTCCCGTTCTTCTCCAAACTTCTCGCGTCCGGCTGAGCGCCCCGGACGACCGCACCAACGCATCGGGGGACCATGAACACACTCAACGCCGCGGCGATCCGCGTAGCGCTCGCCATCCATGACCGAGGCCAGCGACTCGCGGCCGACCTGCGAGACCGCGGTGACCGCGGCTCCGGGGTGGTCGAGACGATCATCATCGTGGCGGGATTCGCAGGGTTGGCGTTTGCCGTCTACCTGGCCGTGTCCAACAAGGTGAACGGCTGGATCGACAAGATTCCCGGCGCAAGCGGCCCGTGAACGTGCCCGAACGAGCACGAGCCCGACGGGACAAGGGATCGGCGACCGTCGCGACGGCCATCACCTTCCCCGTCGTCGGGCTGCTGTTCCTGGCGCTCGCGCAGGCGGTCATGGTGTCAGTGGCGCGGGATGTGGCCCAGTCAGCCGCTGAAGAAGGGCTCCGCGTCGCACGAGCACGCCAGGGCACCTTCGCCGCAGGACGCGACGCCGCAGCGTCCTTCGCCCACCACGAACCCATCCTGGACGCGCCTAGCGTCACCGTGTCCGGTGCCAACACCGTCACCGTGCGGGTGACCGGGCAGGCGCCGTCGCTACTGCCGGGCGTCAACATCACCGTTACCGGGACCGTGCGCGGGGCCCGTGAACGCTTCACGACCCCGGGGCCGACGTGATCGCGGGAAAGGGGACGCCGGTACGTGTGGACCCGACACGGGACGCGGGCAACGCGGTAGTAGAGACAGCGATCCTCGCGCCGGTGTTCATCACCCTTCTGGCTGGCCTGCTCGTGGTGATGCGGGTGGCGCACGGCAGCGCCGTAGTCGCTCAAGCCGCCGCTGACGCCGCACGGCAAGCGTCCGTCGCCCGCACCGCCCATCAGGCGCGGGCCGGGGCGAGCAGCAGCGCCATGCACACCTTGCGTGACCGGGGTCTGCATTGCACGCCGTCAATGCGACTCGACCTGTCCGGCTTCAACCGTCCAGTTGGACAGCCGGCCACGGTATCGGCACAGGTCACCTGCGTAATCCGGCTCAGCGATGTCGGACTTCCCGGGATGCCCGGTGCTCGGACGGTCACCAAGACCCATCGATCCCCAATCGACCCTTACAGGGGCACGCGATGAGCAGGCGCCTGTGCTCAGTTCGGCGACGACCCGAGCGCGGAAGCGTGAGCGTCTTCGCGGTCATCATCACGCTGGTCGTCGTGGTCTTCTTCGGTGCCGTCGTCGATTTCGAGCAGGCTCTCGAAGCCCGGCAAGAAGCCAACACCATTGCCCAGGAAGCCGCCCGTGCTGGCGCCGGACGAGTCGACCGGAACCGCGCTTACACCCGTGGACAGTTCGTCGTGGACCGCGAGGCCGCGATCCGATCGGCACGCGCCTACCTGCGGTCCAGCGGCTACAGCGGCACCGTGACCATGGCCGGAACGCGCGCCATCCATGTCCACGTCACCACCACCCGGCCCGCGCGGTTCCTGCCGGTGATCGGGATATCCGTCCTGCGCGCCGACGCCGCCGCGACCGCGAACCTGACCACCGGAGTGGAAGGAACCCGCTAGCCGTGACCTACACCGGACGCAGCCGCCTCGCCGACTTCGCACGGGGACTCGCCGCTCTCGTGGTCTTCCTGTTCTTCCTGGTCGGATGCCCGGTCGCGATGTACGCCATGGGCGGTTCCCCCATCCCGGACCGGATTCCGTCGTGGGAGGAGATCAGCGCGACACTGATGCGGCAGGACACCGACCAGAGCGTTTTCCTGGCCACGATCTTCCTCATCGGCTGGGGCGCATGGTGCCTGTTCATCGTCACCGTCTGCTCCGAGGCGGTGAACTATGTGGCCGGACGCTCCAGGCCCGCCACGCCGCGCCCGGTCCGACCGCTCCAAGAGCTGGTCCGAAACCTGGTCGCCACGGCCACCCTCACCTTCAGCGCCGTCGCCTCCCTCAGCGCCTCGGCCTCCGCCACCGCCGCGACGAACACGCACGCTGTTGCCGCCGATGCCCCTGCCGCCACCGTTCCAGAAGCGGGCTCTCACGAGCAGTCGTCGCCCAGGCAAGACACACCGCCACAGGGACCAACCGAATCTGAATGGACTCCGCTACTCGCCGACGAGCCCGCGACCCAGCCGAAGCCCGACCATCACGAGGCGCAGACCCACGTCGTCAAGCAAGGCGAAACCCTCTGGGGCCTCGCCCGCCGCACCTACGGCTCCGGCGACCGCTACCCCGAAATCTTCGAGAACAGCCGGAACATCGACCAGCCCAACGGAATCCCCGCCCTCACCGACCCCGACGTCATCCACCCAGGCCAGCGTGTACGCCTCCCGCGCTCCAGTACGCCAGACGGCGCACCTTCGCCCGCACGGTCGGCCGCCCCGCGTGCAGGCGCGCACACGTCCCCAGCCAAGCAGGGCGAACAAAGTGATACCCGGGCCTCAACTCCGCGTGATTCAACGTCCGCCAAGGCGACGGCGTCACCGGTGCCGAGCCCGGTCGTGGCGCCGCCCGTCGTCCCCTCCGTCAGCTCAGCGCCTGCGGCAATGAACGACCAGGACGATGCGAGTTCGCCCCTGGCGATCTCCCTGCCGTCCGGCTCGCGCGTCGGCCTCGGTCTCGCCGCCGCACTCAGCGTGGCCGTCGCCGCCACCCGCCTGCACCGACGCCGCAGGCGTCCGCTGAAAGGCGATCCCGAGACCGCCGAGCACATCCCTGAAACCCCGATCGCGGCCCCCGTCCTCAAAGCCCGCAAAGCACACCTGGACACCTACGTCGTTCGCGAGGCCCCCGCCCCGTCCGACCCAGAACTCGTCCGCGAAGACCTACTCACTCCGGAACCCGACCACCTCATCGTGGGCACCCGCGACGGCCAAGCCGTCACCATCCCCCTGGCAGGTCTCAGCCTCGGCCTGACCGGAGACGGCGCACACGCCGCCGCCCGAGCCATCACCACCGAACTGCTGGCCAAGGCTCACCGCTACCGCGCCGAGGTCATCCTCCCGGAGCCCGACGCACAGGCGATCTTCCCCGGCGACGACATCACCGACTTGTCCACGGCCCACGACGGATTGACCCTCAAGCCCTCCCTGCACGAAGCCATCAACCACCTAGAAACGGAACTCCTCCACCGCGGCCGAATCCTGGAGACAACCGAACAGCCCGACGTAGCCGCACTACGCGCCGACGACCCTGCGGAGCCACTGCCGACCCTGCTGCTGGTCGCCTCCATACCTCCGGACAACGCACGGGTAGACGCACTCGCAACACTCGGGCGTCGCTACGGCATCGGGGTCCTAGCGCTCGGCGCTTGGACGTCCGGCACCAACGTGGAACTCGCCACCGACGCGACCGTCACGGACACTGACGGCCCCAACGCCGCGCGGTTCACCCAGGCCAGCCTGTTCCACCTCACCACCGACGATGCCGCAGAGATGCTCCGGACCATCCGAACCGCCACCGGCACCGAAGCACCCTCACCGACAAACGCCGGCCCCACGCCCGAACCCGAGACTCCCTCGGCTATCGTCCCGCCGCCGCGCCCATCCGAAGGAGCATCGCGCCGCCCAGTCAGTCTCGAAGTGCTCGGCGACGTCCGTCTCTCCACCGCAGACGGCCTGATCAGCACAGGGCTACGCCAGCGCGCCCGCGATCTACTCGCCTATCTCGCCCTGCACCCGGACGGCGTCACCCGCGACCGGGCCAGCGCCGACCTTTGGCCAGATGAAAGCCTCCAAACCGTCGTCACGGCGTTCAACACCGCCGTCACCAACATCCGCAACGTCCTTCGGAACGCGACCGGCCTCAGCAGCCCCATGTACGTCATCCACAGCGCCGGCCGCTACCGCATCGATCCCGACGTGATCGAGATCGACCTATGGCAGTTGACAACCGCCCTCGCCGATGCCCAGCAGGCCACGGACGACGCCGCCAGAATCAAGGCGCTCACACTAGTCGCCGACTGTTGCGCAGGTGAGTTCGCGCAGGGCCTCGCACAGGACTGGGCCGAGGCCCAACGCGAATACCTCCGCCGCACTGTCGGCGACGCGCTCGCGAACCTTGCCCGCCTCCTTCAGGCAGACGAGCCAGAGCAGGCACTGACGGTTCTGGAACAGGCCATCACCCACGACCCCTACTCTGAGCCCCTGTACCAACACGTCATGCGGCTACAAGCCCGTCTCGGCCGTCCGGACGCCGTCCGCCGTACCTACGCGCTCCTTGCAGCGCGCCTTGACGAACTCAACGCGGAACCCGACGACGAGACTCGTAAGCTCGCTAATTCCCCCATGCGGACGTCGAACCGAAGCTGAGACACGGAGCCTGCGCTCAACACACGCGCGAGCGTTGGTTTCGTGCAAACATCCAGCAAGGGCTGGTGCACGGAAGCCGCGTTGTCAGGACCGAGGGGATGTGATCGGCTATCGGCGTGGACGTCGACCAGTTCTTCAGTTACGGGCCGCGCGCTCCATTCGAAGTCCGACAGGTCTTCACCGACCGAGAAGGGCCGATTCGGGCCTTTCGTGACCGGTTCGTCCAACTGGCCGAACGGTCGTGGACCGTTGACGAACTGCTCGATTTCCAGCGGCCGGCTTCCAACCTCATCGCCGTGTCCGGCGAGGGCGGGATCGGTAAGTCCACGCTGGCCCGGCACGTCGCGGAACTGGCGGTGACCGGGAAGCTCGACGGGTTGCCGCCGCGCGGCGCGCGAGCGGTACTGGACTTCGCCGACCCGGCCAGTTCCAGCTTCGAGGCCGTCCTGCTGCGAGTGCGTGCCGCCCTCGCGCCGCTGGCCAAGTCCTGGCCCGCGTTCGACGTGGCGCTGGCCGTCTACTGGCAGCGCAAGCACCCTGGGGAATCGCTGACGGCGTTTCTGCAGAAGGAGACCACGGCGGAGTCGCTCGGCGTCGCCGACCAGGTTGGAAACGCTGTCGATCAACTTCTGGGCGGTTTCGGTGCGCTCTCGGTGGCCTACCGAGCGCTGAACCTCCTCGGTAAGACCGCCACACAGAAGGCCCGGCTGAAGCGGCTACGCGCGGACCTGCCCGCCCTCGATCCGATCCTCGGCGAGCAGGACCCGGACCGGATGCTGGGCTACATGCCGGTACTGCTGGCCGCCGACCTGGAACGAGCCCGGCGCAAACACCCGTCGCTGGCGCTGTGCGTCCTGGACACGCTGGAGAACGTCCAGCGTCCACCCACCGAACGCGGCGGCCTGGAGGACCTGGTCTCACGCCTGGTGTATCTGATGCCGAACGTGGTGTTCATCGCGGCCGGACGCCTGGCACTGCGCTGGCACGACCCGGGAAAGGCCGTCGCCTTGACCTACGGCGGCGAGCGCCGCTGGCCGGGGCTCGCACACGATGACCAGCTCAACCTCGGCGGGTTCGACAGGGCAGCAGCCGAGACCTACCTGACGGCACGGCTCACCGTGGACGGAACCCCGGCGATCGGGCCCGCGATCCGGGAGCGAATCATCACTGGGTCGGGTGGTTCACCGCTCTACCTCGATCTGTCGGCCGAGTTGTTCGGGCAGTACCTCGCGCGGGGAGAAGTGCCGACCGCGGACGTGTTCGGCCTGGGCTTTCCCGAACTGGTCTTGCGGACGATGCGAGATCTGTCGGCGACCGACCGCGACCTGTTGCGGGCCGCGTCGCTACTGGAGGCGTTCGACGAGGACGTCCTGCACGCGGTGCTGCCGCATCTACGGCTCCGGCAGATCGAGAGGTTCGTGCAGCGCCCGTTCGTCCGGCGGGACGAGACGGTGTGGCCGCCGTACCGCCTGCACGAGAACCTGCGCCGCAGCGTCATCGACTGCGACGCCGACACCGACGACGGCTGGACACAGACCGAGCGCACCCGCAACGCCGAACGGGCAATCGAGCACCTGACGCGTGCCGCCCTGACGGTCTGGGACGACGATGCTGACCATTCGCTGCCCTTAGGCGTGCGGAGCCGGCGATGCGTGGCTGCGTTCCTGCTGGTCCTCAACGCCGCTGATGAACATCGGCTGACGCCGGAGTCCCTCGGCGATGTCGCCTACAGCCTCACTGTTCTTGGGCACTGGCAAGTCCTGTCGTCTCTGCCCGAGTTGCCCGACTCACCAGAGCTGGACCGGTTGACGGCAGTTGCGCGGCTGACGGCACGCGGTGATGTCAATGCCGAGGACCGTTACCGCGGGCTAAGCGAGCTGATCGGCGAACCCGGCGGACCGTTCGCGGACTACTACCGGCACGAGTTGGCCAGCCGGGCGCACATCATCGGCCTGGTCGAGGAGGCCGCCGCGCACCTGTCCGGCATCGAGCCCACGTCGCTGATCGGCGCGAACGCGCGGTTCGGCCTGGCGGACAACGCGCTACGCCGCAGCGACTACCGGTCCGTGGCGCGGCTGATGGACGGCGCATCGCAGACCGGCCCGGACCAGGTGCGGGCCGCCGACCTACTCGGCCACACCTACCTGCAAAACGCCCGGTTCGTCGAGGCAACTCGCTTCTTCGAATCGACGTTGGAAGCGGCACGCGAAGCCAACGCACCGCTGTGGGAAGCTCGCGCGCTGCGACACCTGCTCCTAGCGCTGATGTGGTTCGACCCTGGTCGCACGCTGTCGCTCCTCGGCCGGGCGCGCGAACTCAACAACACCGCCGGCGAACCGATCGGGCTCGCACAGTGCGACATGGCTGAGGCGATGGCCCGTGCGCTGCGAGGCGAGCGCCGCACTGCCGCCGAACTCCTGGACGCGGCGGCACGCCGCTTCGGTGAACTCGGGGCCTCCCGTGAACTGCTGCCCGTCGAGGCATTGCAGATTCTGCTGGACGCCTCTAGTGGCCGTGTGGAGCAGGCCGCGCGCACCGCGCAAAGGCTGGGCGAGAACTGCCTTCCCATCTGGAAGCCTGTCACTCGATCGTGGGTCGGACTGGACACCGACTTCGCGACCATTGAGTGGCTGGACGACCCTGAATCCGCGCGGCGCCGATGGTCGGAAGCACTGTCCCGACTACAGGCAACGATATGCGGCCCCCTGGACATAGACGATCGCCGCAGGTTGATCCCGACAGGACGCGTACCCGACACCCTCGTTGAGGCCGCGATCCGCGGCGCGATGGCCAGCCCGTCGTTCGATGGCCCACGGGACCTTGGCGCCGCGCTGGCGACGTTCGTTTCTGAAGGCGTCGTGCCAGGCGTGCGGACGGTGGTGAAGGTGCGCCGACGGCAGCACGAACAACTGGAGACCGTCCATACCTTCGAGGAGCTACGCGCCACGGCCGGCATCCTGGCGCCGCGTCTGCTGGATGCGGGAAGGACAGGGGAGTCCTGGTGGGCCGTTCTGGAACGCCTGCCAGGTATGCCCCCGGACCGTCCGACACCCGCACACCAGCGGGACCTGGGCCACCAGCTTCGACTCTGGCATTCCCAACCACCCGGCGAGGGCCTGCGCCTGGACGACCCCGGCGCGCTGGGCGTCCTGCTGGGATGGGCGCGGACCTCGGTACCAGACACCTACGCGGCCATCGCCGAACATGTCGACGAAGCATGCCGAGGACTCCCCATGACCGCGATTCACGGTGACGTCGCCGTTTGCCATAACGCGCTGTTCGACGGCGACGTCCTGACTGGGTTGCTCGACCCGGGCGCGACCGAGGCAGGGCCCCCGATGCTCGACCTCGCCTGGTCGCTGGCCGTCGACATGCCACGCGGCGCAGAACCTGGCCCACTCCTCGACGGCTACGGTCACGACGCCGTCGACCAAGACGCCCTGACGGCGCTATTGCCGCTGATGATGCTGCGCCGCCTCATCGACGCCCCGGCCCTCGGGCTCACCGAAACCGACGGGGTGTGGATCACCGGATGGCTACGTGACCACCGCCCCGACCTGCTCGCCCTCACTCAATAAGCCCGGCCCGGCGGGCGCAGGCGTACGGGATGTAGTTGTCCAGCACGTTCGCGGGCACCGCGAGCCGCTCATGCAGATCAGGCTCGTCCTCACGTGCGTAGAAGCGGTTGAGGCCGTCGAACAGCGCGAGTCTGTACCCGGCCGCCAGGACATAGGGCTCCCACTCCTGATGATTTGGCCGGGTCGTCAGCGGAACGGTTGCCTCGACCACGAGCACCCGCGGCCGCCATACCTGCAGGTCAGCTGACCGCAGGACAGCGGCCTCCGCCCCCTCCACATCGACCTTCAACAGATCGAAGCCCGATTCCGCATGTGCGCTGAGGACCGTCTCAAGGGCAAGAACCTCGACCTGTAGTTCCTCGTGACGCCAGCCGTCCGCGAGATGCCCCTCCAGGACATCCCGGCGCAGGGTGCTGAGCCCGCCGCCGCCCGTCATCCCCCGCCCAGGGACAACCCGAAAGAACTTCGCGTCGCCCGGCTGGTCACCGACAGCCACACACAGATTGACATCGCCGGGCCGGGCTTTCTGAAGGCGCACGTGACGCTCGGGCAACGGCTCGACGTTGACCCCTCGCCAGCCCAGACCGTCCACAAGGTTCTTGGTCAACGAGCCACTGACAGGCTCGCCGGCACCAACATCCACGAAGAATCCGCCCCGATGGCCAGCGAAGGCACGCATCAGCACGACATCCTCCGCATTGCCCGCGTACGCGATCAGGTCATAACCGTCCACGCGCGCCAATTTACGTCGCAGGTCTCTGTCAAGATCGTCAATGCGTCCATGGATGTCATCGATGTCTCCAGCGATCTTGACCGAGACCCAGTCCTCGCCCGCCGCCTCACCAGTACGGCAGCAGCAGGTGGCGCGGCATTCGGCGCCAGGTAGGTCACCAGTATGAGGAATCCCAGCTTGTCGCGTCCAAGACCGTGTTCCAGATCGCATCCTCATGACGAGCTGTTTCCCGGTCGTGGCGCACGGTGCCGTCGACGTAAGCGCGTTCGCTTTGCAGCAGCGCCAGCTTGTTGCGAAGCTTCTGCTCTCTTGTGGTGACCGGGAGCTTCTTCCGTCGGCCCGCCGCGCGTGCTGAAGCGCGCAGCCGATCAAACTCGGCCTGTTGCGGCCGGAGCTTGGCAAGCTCAGCATCGATCTGTGAGAGCAGGGCGGCTCGTTCCTCCGCGAGCGCGCGCAACTCCGCACGCACGGCTCGTTCCTCCTCGCTCCAGGACTTCTTCCCACCGGGTTTCTGGCCCGTCTCACGGAAGATCCGGGAGCGCTCGCGCTCGAACGCGCTCCTTTGGTCCCGAAGCTCGGCCTCGCGCGCGTCGATCTCCAACCCGCGCTTCTTGCGCGCCGTCATCGCCTGCCCTGGCGTCTCTGAGGTGCTCATTGGCCTATCGTGATCCGCGGCCGTTGGCCTGTCTGCTATCGCAGCAGGAACATGTTTGTTGAGGTACACGCAGCCATTATTGATATCGGGATCAAGAGAAGGCTTATGATCCTGGATGCAGCGCGGCCCAGTAGAGCGCGCGATGCTCGGGAAACATGAAGCTTCGCGAGCCGCATTGTTGAGCGCGGTGGCATCGATGTAAGATCATCCGCGGGCTTGACGAATTGATACGAGATATTCCTTGATAGTGGCCGGTTCGCCACGCTAGTTCGCCGCTACTAGGAACGCGGCGGCGGGGCGGACGGGCAGGAGGATTCAAGGAATGTCGAGATTCAACCTGGAACCCACAGCCTCGGTGATGGGCGCGTCGATGTCGTGGCGGCGCGTCTTCCCCGGGCGGGCGGATCAGATTCCGCTGGCGCGGCAGTTCGCCATGTTCCTGTTCGCCGAGACCACGATCGCGTCGGACGTGGGCTTCGTGGTGACGGAGCTGGCCTCGAACGCGGTGCGCCACACCCGGTCGGGCCAACACGGCGGTCGGTTCACCGTCGAGCTGGTGCTCGGCGGCCTGGCCTACGTGGGCGTCAGTGACCTCGGTGGCGGCGGCTTCCCCACGGTCAGGCACGACCCGCTCGACGGTCCGCTCGAGAACGAGGGCGGGCGCGGCCTACGGGCGGTCTCGCAACTGGCCGCGATGCTGGGCGTCCACGGAAGCCCGAACGAGGGCCACACCGTCTGGGCGGACCTGATCTGCGTCGAAAAGCCGCGCGAGGACCCGCCGCTGGTCTCGCCGGTTCATCCGGCCGCATAGGGCGGGACCAGCCTGTCCATATCAGGCTGGTCCCGCCCTTCACAGGCTAGGGCCAAGCTC
>NZ_VCKZ01000754.1 GCF_005889745.1 Actinomadura geliboluensis | reverse complement strand
TTAGCATCAGAGGGTTCAGCGTTGGCGCATACCAGCGGGTACGGGAATATCAACCCGTTGTCCATCGACTACGCCTGTCGGCCTCGCCTTAGGTCCCGACTTACCCTGGGCGGATTAGCCTGCCCCAGGAACCCTTGGTCATCCGGCGCACACGTTTCTCACGTGTGACTCGCTACTCATGCCTGCATTCTCACTCCCGCAGCCTCCACCACTCGATCACTCGGCGGCTTCACCGGCTACAGGACGCTCCCCTACCCATCAACACATACGTGTCAATGCCACGGCTTCGGCGGTGTGCTTGAGCCCCGCTACATTGTCGGCGCGGAATCACTTGACCAGTGAGCTATTACGCACTCTTTCAAGGATGGCTGCTTCTAAGCCAACCTCCTGGTTGTCACGGCAACTCCACATCCTTTCCCACTTAGCACACGCTTAGGGGCCTTAGCCGATGATCTGGGCTGTTTCCCTCTCGACTACGAAGCTTATCCCCCGCAGTCTCACTGCCACGCTCTCACTTACCGGCATTCGGAGTTTGGCTGACGTCAGTAACCTTGTAGGGCCCATCAGCCATCCAGTAGCTCTACCTCCGGCAAGAAACACGCGACGCTGCACCTAAATGCATTTCGGGGAGAACCAGCTATCACGGAGTTTGATTGGCCTTTCACCCCTAACCACAGGTCATCCCCCAGGTTTTCAACCCTGGTGGGTTCGGGCCTCCACACCGTCTTACCGGCGCTTCACCCTGCCCATGGCTAGATCACCCCGCTTCGGGTCTACAGCATGCGACTCAAACGCCCTATTCAGACTCGCTTTCGCTACGGCTACCCGCCACCGGTTAACCTCGCCACACACCATAACTCGCAGGCTCATTCTTCAAAAGGCACGCCATCACGAACACAGGCCGAAACCTGTGAGGACGCTCTGACGGCTTGTAGGCACACGGTTTCAGGTACTATTTCACGACCCCTCACCGGGGCACTTTTCACCTTTCCCTCACGGTACTGGTCCGCTATCGGTCATCAGGAAGTATTCAGCCTTACCACGTGGTCGTGGCAGATTCACACGGGATTTCACGGGCCCCGTGCTACTCGGGAACACACCCA
>NZ_VCKZ01000305.1 GCF_005889745.1 Actinomadura geliboluensis | reverse complement strand
TACCCCGCACTGCCCGGCACCCCGCCGAACCCCCGGCTCGCCCAGGCGATCATCAAGGAGGTCTACGGCCGCCCGCCCGCGGCCCTCGGCCGGCTCGGCCCGGTGGTCGCCGCCGCCGCGGCCGCCGGCGATCCCGTGGCCAGGCGCATCACCGACGAGGCCGCGCAGTGGCTGCTGCGCGACGTCGACGCGGTGCGCCCGGCCCTGTCCGATCCGGGGGCGCCGGTCGTGATGCACGGCTCGGTGCTCCGCGAAGGCCCCGTCGCCGAGGCGGTCCGCACCGGGTTGCGCGACCGCTTCGACGAGGCGCCGCGCTGCGCCGGCGACGGAGCCGTCGGCGCGGCCGGGATGGCGCTGCGCCGCCTCGGCCACCCCCTGCCCGGCTGAGCGGTCCGCCCGCACGGCGGAACCCGCCGAAGCCCGGCCCCCGGTCCGGCTGCTCCCCGACCCAGCCCGGCCGGTGCACGGATGGACGGCACCGCGGCCGTCCGGTTCATCGCGATGGACCCCCACACGATCCGCCCGACTCCGGTGAGTCAGGGGTCCATCGTGATCACGCTGTGGCCAGTGGGACGGCAGTCGCCGCGAGAACCCGCTGAGCCGTCCCTCATGCGCGCGACCGCCCCCGCGCGACCCGTGCGAACTCCCGTAGTGACGTGCGCGACGCGCCCGGAGATCGAGTCGACAGCGCGCCGGGGAGCGGCTAGCGTCGCGGGCGTCCGATGCGACCGAGGAACCGAGACCACGTCGGGGGGCCTGGTCAGGTGCGTGCTTCACGTTCCCTCGCGGTCGCGGCGGCGGCCCTGCTGATCGGCGGGATCGCGGGCTGCGGCGGCGGGAGCGGCAAGGGCGGGCGGACGCCGTCCGCCGGATCCGGCACGCCGTCCGGCTCGCCGCAGGCGGCGTCACCGGCCCCGGACGCGTGGGTCGCCGCCCGGGTCGCGAAGATGAGCGTGCAGGAGAAGGTCGGGCAGCTGTTCGTGCCGACCTTCGCGAGCCGCGCCGACGCCCTCGCCAAGATCCGCAAGTACCACGTCGGCGGCCTCATCTACTTCCCGCAGAACTTCGGCTCCCCCGCGAAGACGGCCGCGCAGTCCAACGCGCTGCAGAAGGCGTCCGCGATCCCGCTGCTGCTCGGCGTGGACGAGGAGCAGGGCATCGTGTCGCGCACCCCGTTCATCACCCGCTTCCCCGGCAACATGGCGCTCGGCGCCACCCGGAACCCGGAGGACGCCCGCGCCGCCGCCCGCGTCACCGGCGCCGAACTGCGCGCGGTCGGCATCAACCTCGACTACGCGCCCGACGCCGACGTCAACGTGAACCCGCGCAACCCGGTCATCGGGCTGCGCTCGTTCGGCTCCGACCCGGCGCTCGCGGCCCAGCTGGTCACCGGCGCGGTCGGCGGCTACCAGGACGCCGGGGTCGCCGCCGCCGCCAAGCACTTCCCCGGGCACGGCGACACCGCCGTCGACAGCCACACCGGGCTGCCGGTCATCAAGCACTCGCCGAGCGAGTGGGAGCGGATCGACGCGCCCCCGTTCAAGGCGGCGGTCGCGGCCGGCGTCGACATGATCATGACGGCGCACCTCGTCGTCCCGAAGCTGGACCGGTCGGGCGACCCGTCCACGCTGTCGAAGACGGTGCTGACCGGGCTGCTGCGCGGCAAGCTCGGCTACCAGGGCGTCATCACGACCGACTCGCTGCAGATGGCGGGCGTCCGGGAGAAGTACGGCGACGCCGGCGTCCCGGTGCGGGCGATCAGCGCCGGCGCCGACCAGCTGCTGATGCCGCCGAGCCTGCCGCGCGCCTACAACGCGGTGCTGCGGGCCGTCCGCGCCGGGAAGATCAGCGAGAAGCGGCTGGACGAGTCGGTCACCCGCATCCTGCGGCTCAAGCAGCGGCGCGGCCTGTTCGACGGGACGGCCGCCGACCCGGCGAAGGCGAGCGCGGCGGTCGGCACGGCCGCGAACACGGCCGCGGCCCGGCGGGTCGCCGAGCATTCGATCACCCTCGTCCGCAACAAGGGCGGGCTGCTGCCGCTCAAGGGCAAGAAGGTCGCCGTGACCGGGCCGGACGCCGCGCGGCTCCAGGCGGCGCTGCGCAGCCGCGGCGTCGCGACCGCCGCTCCCGGCGCCGCCGACGTCATCGTGCTGACCACGCACAACGCGGGGGCGGCGACCGCGTCCCGGGTCCGCGCGCTCGGCTCGAAGCCCGTCGTCGTCGCCGCGCTCGGCCGCCCCTACGACCTCGACGCGTCCGGCGGCGCGCAGGCGACGCTCGCCGCCTACTCCTCCAGCACGGTGTCGGTGAACGCCCTGGCGGGAGTGCTCAGCGGCGCGGTGAAGCCGACCGGGAAGCTCCCGGTCCCCGCCGGCGGGCAGCCCGCCGGGCACGGCCTCGGCTACCCGTAGCCCGGGCCGATGGACGCGGGGGCCGCTTCCTGGGAGGATCAGGCCGCCTTCTTCCCCCCAGGGAGGTCGCCGTGTACGCCCGTCCGCTGCTCGCCGCCGCGCTGCTCGTGCTCCCGCTGCTGGGCCTCGGCGCCTGCGGCGGGCAGGACGAGGTCACGATGCCGCCGCTCACCCCCGAGCCCGGCGACTCCCAGTTCTTCGACGTGCCGGCGTCCACGGCCGCGACGGCGTCCGCGAAGGAGACCTTCCCGGCGCGGCTCGCCCTCTTCAAGTACCTGCGCGGCGTCGCGGCGGGGAACCCGAAGGTCTGCGCCTACCTGACGCCCGCCTACCAGCGGGAGGCGTTCGGCGGGCCCGCCGCGTGCCGCACCGGCTTCGCGGCGGCCCGCGCGACGCTGCGCCCGCAGGACATCGCGGCGCTGCGCGGCGTGTCCGTCCCCGCCTGCGAGCCGGGGCCGGGCGAGGGCGAGTACACGGTCCGCTTCGAGGACCTGGCCTGGAAGGGCGAGCCCGCCCGCGCGGGCGGGCCGCTGGCGGCGAGCTTCACCCTCCGCAAGACCGGCGCCTACTGGCAGATCACCGTCTGACCGTCACAGCCCCAGGTCGGCGAGACCCGGCAGGTGGACGCGGGCGGCGTCGCGGGCCTCCCCGGCCGTGCGCGCGGCGCGCGCCGCGGCAGCGGCCTCCCGGCACTGCTCCAGGGTGTGCTTGGCGAGCGCGGCCCGCACCAGCGGCAGCGACGGGGCGCTCATCGACAGCGACGTCACCCCGAGCCCGACCAGCACGCACGCGAGCGCCGGGTCGCCGGCCGCCTCCCCGCACACCCCGCACGGGACGCCCGCGGCGGCGGCCGGGGCGACCAGGTCGAGGACGGCGGGCTGCCACGGGTCCTGCAGGCGGGCGAGGCCGCCGACCTGCCGGTCCGCCGCGCACGCGTACTGCGTCAGGTCGTTGGTGCCGATGCTGAAGAACTCCACCTCGGCGGCGACGTCGCGGGCGCGCAGCGCGGCCGCCGGCACCTCGATCATGACGCCGGGATGCTCGATGCCGGCGTCCCGGCACTGCCCCGCGAACCAGGCCGCGTCCGCCGCGTCCGTCACCATCGGGGCCATGACCTGGAGCTTCACGGTCAGGTCGGTGGCGGCGCGGGCCAGCGCGGCGAGCTGCGCGGCCAGCACGTCCGGGTGCCGCACCGACATCCGCACGCCCCGCTCGCCGAGCGCCGGGTTCGGCTCCTCGCCGGGCGCGGGCAGGAACGCCAGCGGCTTGTCGGCACCGGCGTCGAGCGTCCGGACGACCACGCGGCCCGCCGGGAACGCCTCCAGCACCTTGCGGTACGCCTCCTCCTGCTCCGCGTCGGACGGCGGGGTCGCGCGGTCCAGGAACAGGAACTCGGTGCGGTACAGCCCGACGCCCTCGGCGCCGTTCGCCAGCGCCTGCTCCAGGTCCTTCGGCCCGCCGATGTTGGCGAGCAGCGGCACCTCGTGGCCGTCGGCGGTCGCGCCCGGCCCGGTGAACTCCGCGAGCGCGGACCCCCGGGCGGCGGCCGCGGCGCGCGCCGACCGCACCTCCTCCTCCGACGGGTCGATCCGCACGGTCCCGGCGGCGCCGTCGACGAGCACGCGGGTGCCGTCGGCGAGCGACACCGCGCCCGGCAGCGCCACGACCGCGGGCACGCCCATCGTGCGGGCGATGATCGCGGTGTGGCTGGTCGGCCCGCCCTCCTCGGTGACGAACGCGACGACCTGCGCCGGGTCGAGCACGGCCGTGTCGGCCGGGGCCAGGTCCCGGGCGACGAGCACGAACGGCTCGTCGGACTCCGGGACGCCGGGCACCGGCAGCCCGAGCAGCCGGGCGACCGCGCGGTCGCGGATGTCGTCCAGGTCGGCGACGCGCGCCGCGAGATACTCGCCCGCCCCGGCGAGCATCTCCCGGTAGACGCCGAACGCCTCGAACACCGCGCGCGCGGCCGCGACGCCCTCACCGACCTTCGCGCCGACGCCGTCGGCGAGGCCCGGGTCGCGGGCCATCAGCGCCTGCGCGTTCAGCACGTCCCGGCCGTCGGTGTTGCCGGCCGCCGCGGCGCGCTCCCCGCGCGCCTCCAGATCGGCGGCGACGGCCTCCAGCGCGGCCAGCGCCGCGGCCCGCTCCGCCGCCGCGTCCCCGCCGTGCCGGTCGCCGGCCGGCGGCTCCGGAACGTCCCCGGCGACGCGCAGCACCGGACCGGCACCGACCCCCGGGCTGACTCCCGCGCCCTGCAGTACGCCCGCCACCCCTAGGCCTCCTCGGGCTCCGGCGCCGACAGCAGCTTCTCCAGGCTGTCGAGCAGTTCGTCGGCGCCCTCGCCGTCCGCGGACAGGACGATCTCCTCCCCGTGCCGGGCGTCCAGCCCCAGCACCGCGAGGATGCTCTTGGCGTTCACCGGGGCGCCGCCGCGCTTGGCCACGGTCACGTCCATCGGGGCCTTGGCCGCGGTCTGGACGAACAGCGCGGCCGGCCGCGCGTGCAGCCCCACCCTGGACTCGATCTTGACGTTGCGCTCGGTCACGGCACACTCCTCGCTAGTTCAGTGTCAGGCCCCGCACCCGCAGCGCGGGGCCCGGCACGACGTCCACTTCCTGAAAATCGGCCACCACGTGGTCGGCCCCGGCGAGCGCGCCCGCCGGCTGCGTGGTGATGACGCCCACGCAGGTCATGCCCGCGGCCTTCACGGCCGCCACGCCCGCGGGGGCGTCCTCGAACCCGACCGCCTCCTGCGGCGGGACGTCCAGGTCGCGCGCGGCGGCCAGGTAGCCCTCCGGGTGCGGCTTGCCGGTGACGACGTCCCCGGCGGTCACCACCAGGTCCAGCAGATCGCGGATGCCGAGCTCGGCCAGCAGCCGCTCGGCGTACGGGCGCTGCCCCGAGGTCACCACGGCGAGCGGCACGCCCGCGTCCGCCAGCGACCGGACGAGGTCGACGGCGCCGGGGACGGGCGCGACCGCCGGTATCCCCGGCAGCGCCTCGTAGGACACCGCCTGCTCGAACAGCTCCTCGACCTTCCGGCCGGGGAACAGGTGCGCGAGGTCGCGCAGCACCTCGAGGCCGCGCCGCCCCGCGAACGAGCCGATCAGGGCGTCGTCCCACGGGACGCCGTGCGCGTCGAACAGCCGCGACCACATCACCCGGTAGCGCGGCTCGGTGTCGATGAGGGTGCCGTCGAGGTCGAACACCGCCGCGCCGAGTCCGATCACCGCCATCCGGTCAGCTCCATGTGCTCAGCTCCATGTGAAGAGCTCGGCCCCTTTCGTCACCTCGCCCGACTCGGCCACGTCCGACAGGGCGTCGGCGCCCGCGTCCAGGGCGACCACCGCGCAGATCGGCGAGCGGCCGCCCGCCTCGATCACCGCGGGGTTCCAGCCGACGACCGGCTGCCCGGCGGTGACCTCGTCGCCCTCGGCGGCGAGCAGCTCGAAGCCCTCGCCCTTCAGCTTGACGGTGTCGATGCCGAGGTGGACGAGGACGCCGTGGCCCTCGGCGTCCACCACGACATAGGCGTGCGGATGCAGCTTGACGATCTTCCCGGTGACGGGCGCGATGGCCTGGCCCGGGGCGCGCTCGGGGTCGACGGCCGTGCCCGGGCCCACCATGGCCTGGGCGAAGACCGGGTCCGGGACGCCGGCGAGGCCGACGACCCGGCCGGTGACCGGGGACAGTACTCGGGTCATGGGAGGGCCTTCCCTAGGTCCTGTGGCTGGGGTCAGTCGAGGATGTCCTCGATGTCGCTGGCGATGGTGTCGGCGTCCGGGCCGACGACGACCTGCACGACGCCGCCGCTGCGCATCACGCCGTACGCGCCCGCCTTCTTCAGGCCCGCCTCGTCGACCTTGTCCCCGTCCTCGACCTCGGTGCGCAGCCGGGTGGCGCAGGGCTCGATCTCGATGATGTTGTCCGCGCCGCCCAGCGCCGCGATGATGGCCTCGGCCTTGTCCATGTCCTTCTCTTCTCTCGCTCGGGGGTCAGTCGGTCTGGGTGACCTTGTTGAGCCCGCGGGGGACGTCGGGGTCGACGCCGAGCCGGCGGGCGAGGTTCTCGACCATGATCTGGCCGGGGACGATGAGGCCGAGCGGGGCCACCCACTCGGGCAGGGCGGGGCCCGGCAGCGCGGCCGAGCACGCGGCGGCCAGTTCCGCGCCGCCGCCGACGCCGAACGCGCGGGCGCCGGCGCCCTCGACGCGGCGGGCCAGCGCGACGGTGCCCTGCAGCGTCGGCCCGCTGTCGGCGGCGACCAGCAGCGCGGGGGTCTGCGCGTCCACGACGGCGATCGGGCCGTGCAGCAGGTCGGCGTAGGACAGGCCCATGGCGTGCAGGTAGCACGCCTCCTTGATCTTCAGCGCCAGCTCCAGCGCGGTGCCGAACGCGATGCCGCGCCCGGACACCACCGCGCCGGGGACCTTCGCCAGCTCGGCGACGATCTCCGGCAGCGCCGGCGACGCCTCGGTCAGCTCGATCATCCGCGCGACCTCGTCCGGGACGCGGCGCAGGTCGCCCGCGGCGACGTCCGCGCCGAGCCCGAGCCCGAACACCGACAGCGCGGCGAGCTGGGTGGTGTAGGTCTTGGTGGCCGGGACGGCGATCTCGTCGCCGGCCTCGGTGACCAGCGCGACCTCGGCGGCCTCGGCCAGCGGCGAGCCGGCGCCGTTGGTGACCGCGACCGTCCGGGCGCCGCAGTCCTTCGCCCAGTCGAGGGTCTCGACGATCTCCTCGGTCTTGCCGGACTGGCTGATCGCGACGGCGAGCACGCCGTCCAGGTCCAGCTTGCGCTTGTAGGCGGTGGCGATGGACGGCGCCGCGAGGGTGGCCAGCCGGCCCGCCTGCGACTCCACCAGGTACCGCCCGTACACCGCGGCGTTGTCGGACGAGCCGCGCGCGATGAACAGCACCTGCCGGGTCTCCCGCGCGAGCGCCGCGAGGTCCGCGGTGCGCGGGAGGAGCGCGTCGATCGTCCGGCGCAGCGCGTCCGGCTGCTCGCCGATCTCGGCGCGCATCTGACTGGTCATGATCCCCCTTCGAAGAGTTTCTGCCCGCCCACCCACGTGGTACGCGCCCGGTGGTCCGGCCCCAGCCACACGAGGTCGGCGGCGGCGCCGGGCGCGATCCGGCCGAGGTCGGGACGGCCGATGAGGTCGGCCGGAATCCGTGTCGCGGCGTCCACCGCCGCGGCCGTGCCGATGCCGAGGCCGATCGCGTTGCCGACCGCCTCGTCCAGCCGGAGGCCGGACCCGGCGATGGTGCCGTCGGCGCGCAGCGGCGGGCCCTGCTCGGGCATCGTGATGGGCTCGCCGCCCAGGTCGTAGGTGCCGGGCGGCATCCCGGCGGCGGACGCGGCGTCGGTGACGAGCACGACCCGGCCGGGCGCGGCGCGGAACACCAGCTGCGCGACCTTCCCCGACACGTGGTGCAGGTCGAGGATGAGGCCGGGGCTGAGCCGGTCGTCGATGAGCGCCTGCACGGCGACGCCCGGGTCGCGGTGGTGGACGCCGGTCTGCGCGTTGAAGATGTGGGTGACCATGCGCGCGCCGGCGTCGGCCGCGGCGGCGGTCTGGTCGGCGGTCGCGGCGCTGTGCCCGACGCTGACCAGGACCCCGGCGGCGGTCAGGGCGCGGATCGCCTCCAGCGCGCCGTCGCGTTCGGGCGCGAGCGTGACCAGCTTGACCAGGCCCGTCTCCAGCAGCGTCTTGAGCGCTTCGGGCGTCGGGTCGGTGAGGTGGGCGGCGTTGTGCGCGCCCTTGCGCTGCTCCGACAGGAACGGGCCTTCGAGGTGGACGCCGAGGACGCGCGTTCCGTCGGGGAGGTCGGGCAGGAGGTCGCGGGTGCGGCGGAGCGCGGCGGCCTGCGTCTCGACCGGCGCGGTGATGAAGGTGGGGAGGAACGCGGTGACGCCCGTCTCGGGGAGCCGGGAGACGACGGTGCGCCAGCCCGCCTCGTCCGCGTCGACCATGTCGTGGCCGTAGAAGCCGTTCACCTGGAGGTCGACCAGGCCGGGCGCGAGCAGTCCGTCGGGGAGGTCGAGGTCGGGGGCGCCGGCGGGACGTCCCTCGCCGGCCTCGGCGATGACCCCGTCCGCCACCCGGACGTATCCCGGGGAGACCACGCGGGTAGGACCCTCGGCGGGGGTGATGATCATGCGGGAGGCCGTGATCAGTAGTGATGCCATGGTGCGCGCTCTCTGTGACGCGATCGGTCGCGGGGGCCGGTTCCTCCGTGTCAACTGGTCTAGTCCGGACTAGACCAGTACGCACCATACTCCACGAATCGGATGGAGATGAAGATGCGGGGCGAAACTCGTCCGGCGGCGATGCGGCCCCGCACGGAGGTCGGACGCCGGTCGCCGCGGCGGCGGCCCGAAGAGGTCAGGACGAGCCGGCCAAAGCGGACGCCGCATCCGCGAGGGCGCCCTGACCTGCGGATTCTTCGATCTTGACGTCGTCGCGGCGTGACCAGGTCGTTACAAATTCGTGCATTGACATGCCTTTCGGTCATGTGGTCTAGTCCGGCCTAGACCAGTACGAACCAAATCGCATACCGTCTCAATCACCGCCAGTCCACTCTTCCGTCGAAACCCGGCGAACCCCGTCGATCCGGCCCCCGGCCATCGAGGACCCCCGTGACCACCATCGATCCGCACAGTCCCGTACCGAAGTACTTCCAGCTCCGCGCGATCCTGCTCGACCTCATCGAGAGCGCGGAGCTGCCCGTCGACGCCCCGATCCCCTCGGAGCGCGAGCTGTGCGGCCGGTACGGGCTCTCCCGCATGACCGTCCGGCAGGGCGTCGACCAGCTCGTCTCCGAGGGGCGGCTCTACCGCGTCCCCGGAAAGGGCACCTTCGTCGCCCGGCCCAAGATCGAGATGCCGCTGCGGCTCGTCTCCTTCACCGAGGACATGCTGGCCCGCGGGCTGCGGCCGGGCGCGATCGACCTCGACCGGCGGACGGTCCCGGCCGACGCCCGGCTCGCCCGCATCTTCGACGTCGAACCCGGCACCCAGATCCACGTCATCGAGCGCCTGCGCACCGCCGACGGGGAGCCCATGGCCCTCGAACGCGCGCACATCCTGGCCGCCCTCGCCCCCGACCTGCTCGACCGCCGGCTCGCCGACCGTTCCCTCTACGGCGTCCTCGAAGCGGTGTACGGGCTGGTCTTCGACGCGGGCGACCAGACCATCGACGCCAGCCTGGCCGACGCGACCGACGCCAGGCACCTGCAGATCGCCCGGGGCAGCGCCGTGCTGCTCCTGCAACGCCGCTCGTACACCGGAGGGGTGTGCGCCGAGCTGGGCGTGTCGACCTACCGGGCGGACCGCTACCAGATCCACACGGCCCTCGGAAACCCCCCGCCGCACTCCGAACACCCCTGAGGAGGAACCTCGCGATGACTGCGACAACAGTGGACTCCGCGCCGCGGCGCGGGTCCAGCACCCTCGCGGTGCTGCAGCGGATCGGCCGCAGCCTCATGCTGCCGATCGCCGTGCTGCCCGCCGCCGCGCTGCTGCTGCGCTTCGGCCAGGCCGACATGCTCGGCGCCGACGGGCTCGGCTGGGACCGGATCGCCGAGATCGTCGGTGAGGCCGGCAACGCGCTGTTCGCCGCGCTCCCGCTGCTCTTCGCCGTCGGCGTGGCGATCGGCTTCGCCAAGAAGTCCGACGGCTCCACCGCGCTCGCCGCCGTGGTCGGGTACCTGGTCTTCGACCGGGTCTCCAAGATCATGTTCTCGCACACCGACGAGCTCAAGGGCAACGTCCTCATCACGAAGGTGGCGGACGGGGCGCAGGCGCAGGTCATCGACTGGGGCGCCAAGAACCCGACCGACGTGCTCGGCGGCATCCTGATGGGCGTCATCGCGGCCCTGCTCTACCAGCGGTACTACCGGATCAAGCTGCCGACCTGGCTGGCGTTCTTCGGCGGCCGCCGGTTCGTGCCGATCATCACCGCGGTGGCCGGCCTCGCGCTCGGCATCCTGATCGGCTTCATCTGGCCGCTGTTCGGCAGCTGGCTCACCGACGCCGGCGAGTGGATCACCGGGGCGGGCGCCGCCGGCGCCGGCATCTACGGCGTCATCAACCGGCTGCTGCTGCCCTTCGGCCTGCACCACATCCCGAACTCGCTCATCTGGTTCGTGTTCGGCGACTACAACACCCCCGGCGGCGTCGTCCACGGCGAGATCAACCGCTACCTGGCCGGCGACCCCGACGCGGGCGGCTTCCTCGCCGGGTTCTTCCCCGTGCTGATGTTCGGCCTGCCCGGCGCGGCCCTCGCGATGTGGCACGCCGCGCCCAAGCACCGGCGCCCCGCGGTCGGCGGCATCATGATCTCCGCCGCGCTGACCGCGTTCGTCACCGGCGTCACCGAGCCGATCGAGTTCGCGTTCATGTTCGTCGCGCCCGTCCTGTACGGCGTGCACGTCGTCCTCACCGGCATCTCGATGGCCGTGCTGGAGGCGGCCGGCGCCAAGCTCGGCTTCGGCTTCTCCGCCGGCGGCATCGACCTGCTGCTGAACGCCCGCAAGGACAACACGTCGGGGCTGCTGCTGATCCTCGGCATGGGCGTCCTGTACTTCTTCCTCTACTACTTCATCTTCAGATTCCTGATCACGCGGTTCAACTTCGCGACCCCGGGCCGGGAGCCCGAGGGCGAGGAGTCGACCGCCGCCGACCCGGCCGCCAGCCCGGAGCTCGCCGGCGGGGAGAAGGGCGAGAAGAAGAAGAAGAAGCGCGACCGGAAGGGCACCGCCGAACCGCAGGAC
>NZ_VCKZ01000304.1 GCF_005889745.1 Actinomadura geliboluensis | reverse complement strand
CGCCGGGGCCGGCGGCGCCGCCGCCCCGGCCGGTCGACGCGCAGGCCCCGCCGGCGCCGCCGCGCACGCGCCCGGCCCCGCCGCCCGCGAAGAAGCCCGAGCAGGCGTCCCCGCAGCCGGCGCACACCGCGCCGCGCGCGGTGAAGGCGCCGCCGCGCCGCCGCGACCCGCTGGACACCTCGCTCGTCCTGGTCGTCCTCGCGGTCGTGATCAGCGCCGGCACCGCGATCGCCTTCGCCCGCTGAGACGCGCCCGCGAACGGGCGGCGCGCGCCGGGCCCGGCGGAGCGGGGCGTCAGGGGAGGCGGCCGACTCCGCCGTAGACCAGGAACCGCTCGGGGTCGTCGACGGTCTCGCCCTCGTCCGGGCGCCACAGCGGCACGTACACCAGGCCGGGGTCGAGCAGCTCCCAGCCGTCGAAGAACCGCAGGATCTCCGCGTGCGAGCGGGCGACCGCCGGGGAGCTGGCCCGGTCGTAGAGCTTGCCGATCGCGGCGGTCTTGCCCGGCTGCGCCTCATGGGTGAGGTGCGAGACCACCAGGTGGCTGCCGGGGGCGGCGGCGTCGCGGAACGCCGCGACGATCCCGCCCGGGTCCTCCTCGGGCTTGACCAGGTGCAGGGCCGCCACCAGCAGGAACGCCACCGGCTCGGACGGGTCGACCAGCCGCTTCAGCTCCGGGTCGGCGAGGATGTCGGCCGGGCGCCGCATGTCGGCCTGCAGGATCGCGGTCTGGTCGTTGCCCGCCAGGATCGCGCGGCTGTGCGCGACGGCGACGTCGTCGTTGTCGACGTACACCACCCGCGCGTCCGGGTTCACGCTCTGCGCGACCTCGTGCACGTTGCCCTGCGTCGGGATGCCCGAGCCGATGTCGACGAACTGCGCCACGCCCGAGGCGGCCAGCGTGCGGACCGCGCGCCGCAGGAACGCCCGGTTCGCCCGCGCCAGCTCCCGGGCCTGCGGCTCCACCCGCAGCAGCCCCGTCGCCAGATCACGATCTGACGCGAAATTGTAGGCTCCGCCGAGCAGGAAGTCATAGACCCGTGCGACGCTTGGCCTTCGACTGTCGACCTCGGGTGGGATCCACTCGGAGTCCATGCATCGTCTCCCTAATGACCGAGGGGTGGCCGTCGCGGGGCGGACTCAGCGTAACCCGAGCCGCTCCGCCGAGCGCCCGCAACCGGGACAGCGAGGACCGATGTCCGAACAGCCCGCACGACCGGAGCCGGTGACCGTCCTGCTCGCCCCCGACGGCAGGGTCACCGGGTGGAGCGAGGGCGCCGCGCGCCTGTTCGCCCGCGGCGCGGGCGAGGCGGTCGGCGCCGCGCTGCCCGGCCTGCTCGGCCGGCCCGGGGCCGCCGAGCCGCTCGCCGCCGCGCTGAAGCTGGCCGCCTCCGGCCACCCGTGGTCCGGGGTGCTGCCGCTGTCGGGCGACGGCGTCTCGGTCACCTGCGCCCCGATCGTGTGCGCGGACGGCGGCACCGCCGCCGTGCTGACGGTGTCGCCGCCCTGGGCCGACGGGCTGGAACTGCTCAACGAGGCGGGCCGCCGCATCGGCTCCACCCTCGACCTGCACCGCACCGCCCGCGAGATCGTCGCCGTGACCGTCCCCCGGTTCGCCGACGCCGGCGCCATCTACGTGCTGGAGCGGCTCCTCGCCGACGACGACCAGCCCGCCGCGGAGGCCGACGGCTCGGCGGTCGTGCGGCGCCTCGCGGTCGCGTTCGCCGAGGACGACCCGCGCGAGTGGGCCCGCGAGTTCCCCGTCAACGAGGTCATCGTCTACCCGCCGTCCACCCCCTACGCCCGCTGCCTCACCACCGGCGGCATGGTCGAGTTCGGCGGCGACGCCATCCAGGACACGATGGCGCTGCGCACCGGCCGCGTCATCGACGGGCTGCTGGACCACGTGTCGCTGCTGGCGGTGCCGCTGGTGGCGCGGGGCCGGGCGCTGGGGTTCGCGGTGTTCAGCCGCAAGCGCGGCCGGCTGCCGTTCGCCGCCGCCGACACCGCGCTCGCCGCCGAGCTCGCCGGGCGCGCCGCGACCTGCGTCGACAACGCCTGCCAGTACCGGCGCGAGCACCGCACCGCCACCGCGCTGAAGGCCGGGCTGCTGCCCGCCGGGATCACCGTCCCGCCCGGCCTGGAGATCGCGCACCGCTACCGGCCGGCGCGCAGCGGCGTCGGCGGCGACTGGTACGACGTGGTCCCGCTGCCCGGCGACAAGGTCGCGGTCGTGATCGGCGACTCGGTCGGGCACGGCGTCACCGCCGCCGCCGCGATGGGGCAGCTGCGGGTCGCCGCGCACACCCTGGCCGGCTGCGAGTTCCCGCCCGCCGAGGTGCTGGAGCGGCTCGACTCCATCGCCCAGGACCTGGACGCCGCGCAGTTCGCGACGTGCCTGTGCATGGTGTGCGACCCGGCGACGCTGCGCTGCGAGGTGGCGTGCGCGGGGCATCCGCCGCCGCTGCTGGCGCTGCCCGACGGGACGGCGCGGCGGTTCGCGTTCCCGCACGGGCTGCCGCTCGGCGTGTCCGACCCCGACCACCCGCCCGCCTACGAGCAGCTGGCGGCCGAGATCCCGGCGGGCGCCACCCTGGCGTTCTACACCGACGGGCTGGTGGAGAGCCGCATGCGCAACATCGACGAGGGCATCGCCCGGCTGGCGTCGGCGCTGGTCGCCTCCCGGTCCGCGTCGCTGGAGGACACCGCCGACGGCGTCCTGGCCCTGCTGTCCGACCAGCAGGGCCACGACGACATCGCGCTGCTCCTGATCCGCCCCGCGTCCTGACCCCGGAGGCGCGGCCCCGCCCTACAGGCCGGGGATCTCGTGGTTGCGGAACGCGTCGACGAAGTAGGTGTGGTCGTCGCGGACGATCTCGGCGTACCGGGTGCCGAACGCGACCATCGCCTCGACGAACGCCGACTCGTCCGGGCCGATCACCGCGTTGATGGCGTCCTCGACCTGGAAGCCGACGAGGGTGTGGTCGGAGTCGGTGTCGGACACGCAGTGCACCTTGGCGGTGGCGCGGCCGAGGTCGTCCAGCACCGAGAGCATGTCCTCGGGCTCGGTGAGGCCGCCCCAGTCGAGGTCCTCCTCGTAGGGGGACAGCTCCTGCACGACGTAGCCGACGCCGCCGATCCGGGTGTGGCCGAGCCACGGGTCGCTGTTGGCCTGCAGCGCGCGGCGCGACACGGCGGTGCGGTGCCCGTGGTGCTGGAAGTAGGCGCGGATGCGCTCGTCGTGGACGACGCGGCTCGGCGCGGCGACGTTGCCCTGCTTCATCGACAGGACGACGTCGTTCTCCAGCGCCTGGGTGTTGCCCTCGACCAGGATGTTGTAGGCCGACAGGCCGGCCGAGCCGATGCCGAACCCGGACGCGCCGACGATGTCCTTGACCTGGTAGGTGAGGCTGCCGAACCGCTTCTCGGCGGGGATCGTGGTCAGGTACTCCTGGTAGGCGGCCTCGACCTCGGCGCGCTCGGCGTCGCCGAGGCGGCGGACGCCGGGCCGGTCCCTGAAGCGGCGCTCGGCGCCGTCGACGACCGTCATCTCCGCCAGCAGCCCGATGCGGGTGCCGCCCATCGCGGCGACGAGCACGTCCCGGACGTAGCCGTCGGTGGTGTCGAGGGTCAGCGCGAACTTCTCGTCGCCCTCGTGCTCGGCGAACCTGCGGACCTGGTCGACGTAGGCGCGCACGTAGGTCTCGATGAGCCGGCGGATGTCGGCGTCGGAGATCGCCTTCTGCCAGGCCAGCAGCGCCAGGCTCGCGACGAGCCGCTTGACGTCCCAGGTGAAGTGGCCGACGTAGGCCTCGTCGTAGTCGTTGACGTCGAAGACGAACACGCCGTCGTCGTTCATGTAGGTGCCGAAGTTCTGGGCGTGCAGGTCGCCCTGGATCCATACGCGGGAGGTGCGCTCGTCGGCCCACGGGTCGTCGTCGCCGGCGATGTCGGCGTAGAACAGGCAGGCGCTGCCCCGGTAGAACGCGAACGGGTCGGAGGCCATCTTGCGGAAGCGGCGGCGGAACTCGGCGGGGCTGCGCTCCATCAGGTCCGAGAACGCGTCGACCAGGACGTCGACGATCTGCGCCCGGCGCTCCTTGGGGTCGCGCCCGCGCAGCTCCTCGGTGATGCTCGCCATTCTCTCTCCCTCGATGATCGGGTGAGCCCCGCCGCTGCCGGGGCGTTCCCGGTCATTGTGCCGAATCCGGACCCGTCCGGGAGGTGAACAGCGCGCGCACCGCCGGTTCCGTCCGGACCAGGTCAAGGGCGGTCTCGGCGTGCCCGGGGACGTACCCGTTCCCGATGAGCATCGTGACGTCGGCGGCGAGGCCCTCGGCGCCGAGCGCGGCGGCCGGGAAGGAGGTCGCCATGGAGAAGAACACGACGGTGCCGCCGGACGCGGTGGCGAGGATCGCGCCGTGCTCGCAGCCGGGGACGTCCACGCACACGACGGTGACGTCGACCGGCTCGCCGATGGCGGCGGCGACGGCGACGGGGTCGCGGGCGTCGGCGCGCACGACGGTGTCGGCGAGCCCGGACGCGGTGAGGCGCTCCTCCTCCTCGGCGGTGGGCACGAGCCCGATCACGCGGGCCGCGCCGGCGCGGCGCGCGGCGGCCAGCGCCAGGCAGCCGGACTTGCCGGCGGCGCCGAGCACCGCGACCGCCGGGGCGCTGCGGGCGGCGACGACCCGGGCGGTGAGGGCGGGGGCGCCGCAGACGTCCATGACGGCGAGCGCGAGCGGGACCGGCAGGTCGCCGGGCAGGACGGCGGCTATGGAGCGGGCGAACAGGATCGCGTGGCCGCGGGCGGGCACCTGCTCCGACAGCCCGTCCCAGCCGGCGAGGCCGTCGGTGACGGCGAGGGGGGTGAGGGTGAGGGAGACGAGGGTGGCGACGCGGTCGCCGGGCTCCAGGCCGAGCGGCGACTCCGGGCCTGCCTCCTCGACGACGCCGACGAGCATGCCGCCCGACCCGGTGACGGGGTTGTGCATCTTGCCGCGCTCGCCGATGATCCGCAGCACCTCGGCGCGGATCGCGGCGGGGTCGCCGCCGTGCGCGGTGTGCAGCTGCCGGTAGGACGCGGCGTCCAGGTTGAGCCGCTCGACGCCGATGCGGACCTCGTCGGGCCGGATCCGCGGGTCGGTGTCGAGGCGGTGCGCCGCCTGCGGCAGCACGCCCGCGGGCTCCAGCACCCGGTGCAGCCCCACCGCCGTGCCGCCGCCCGTGCCCGTGCCCCCGCCCGTGAGGGCCGTCCCGCCGTCGGTCATCGCCGTCCCGCCTCTCTTCCGAAAACGCCCGGTGTAGCGCAAGATGTTCAGGGCACCACTAGTTTCGACGAAAGTCTTCCCGTAACGTCGGGCCCATACAAGAGTTTTGCGCGATCAATGTGAGGCTAGGAGGCGGTCGACGATGACCACTGCCCTGCACCCGGACGCGGCCGCGGCCGGCGCCCGCGCGTCCGACGGGACCGCACGCCAGCCGTACGCCTACCGGCGCCGGCCCCTGGAGGAGCCCGACTGGCGGCGCCTGCCCGGCTGGCGGGACGTCACCGAGGACGAGTGGGAGTCGGCGCAGTGGCAGCGGGCCCACTGCGTGAAGAACGTGCGGCAGCTCCGCCAGCTCATGGGGGACCGGCTGGACGAGTCGTTCTACGCCGACCTGGAGCGCGACCAGGCCGAGCGCGCGACGATGTCGATGCTGCTGCCGCCGCAGATGCTCAACACGATGGACTCCTCCTCCACCGACGCCTTCTACGCCGACCCCGTGCGGCGCTACATGCTCCCGGTGTTCAGCGACCGGCGCACCGACTGGCCGTCGCACCCGCTGGCGACCCGCGACTCGCTGCACGAGGCCGAGATGTGGGCGGTCGAGGGCCTCACCCACCGCTACCCCACCAAGGTGCTGGCCGAGCTCCTGCCGACCTGCCCGCAGTACTGCGGGCACTGCACCCGCATGGACCTCGTCGGCAACTCCACGCCGAACGTCGACAAGCACAAGTTCACGATCAAGCCGCCGGACCGGCTCGGCGCGATGCTCGACTACCTGCGCCGCACCCCCGGCGTCCGCGACGTGGTCGTGTCCGGCGGCGACGTCGCCAACATGCCCTGGCCGCGGCTGGAGTCGTTCGTCGCGTCCCTGATGGAGATCGACAGCATCCGCGACATCCGGCTGGCCAGCAAGGCGCTCATGGGCCTGCCGCAGCACTGGCTGCAGGACGACGTCCGCGCCGGCATGGAGCGGCTGGCCGCCACCGCGCACCGGCGCGGCGTGCAGATCGCGATCCACACCCACGTCAACGCCGCCCAGTCGGTGACGCCGCTGGTCGCCCGGGCGGCCCGCGCGATGCTCGACACCGGCATCCGCGACGTCCGCAACCAGGGCGTGCTGCTGCGGGGCGTCAACGACACGCCGGAGGCGCTGCTCGACCTGTCGTTCGCGCTGCTCGACGAGGCCGGGATCATGCCGTACTACCTGTACATGTGCGACATGATCCCGCACAGCGAGCACTGGCGGCTCGCCGTCTGGGAGGCGCAGGAGCTGCAGCACGCGATCATGGGCTACCTGCCCGGCTTCGCCACCCCGCGCATCGTCTGCGACGTCCCCTACGTCGGCAAGCGGTGGGTGCACCAGCTCGCCGACTACGACCGCGAGCGCGGCGTCTCCTACTGGACGAAGAACTACCGCACCGGCCTGGAGCTGTCCGACCCGGACGCGCTGACCCGCCGCTACGAGTACTACGACCCGATCGACACCCTGCCCGAGGCGGGCCGGGCGTGGTGGCGGGAACGCTCCACCGCCGCGTGAGGTGCCGCGACCGCGTGAGGTGCCGCGACGCGCGACCAACCCGGCGCCTTTACGTTGTAGATCATAAGCGCCGGGCCGTATCCTCGGACGGATGACCACCGTGCCGGCCGCCGCCGACCTGACCGCCGCCGACCTGGCGGACGCCCCCTACCCGCACCTCGCGCGGCTGCGGGAGCGCGACCCCGTCGCCCTCGTCCCCGCCCTGGGCGGCCGGCTGGTGACCTCCCGCGAGCTGGCCCTGCGGGTGCTGCGCGACGCCGCGACCTTCACCGTGGACGACCCGCGCTTCTCCACCGCGCAGGTCGTCGGGCCCAGCATGCTGTCACTGGACGGCCCCGCCCACACCCGGCACCGCGACCCGTTCGCGCGGCCGTTCCGCCCGGCGCGGACCCGCGAGCGGTTCACCGCGTTCGTCGAGGCCGAGGCGGCCCGGCTGGTGGACGGTCTCGCCCCGGACGGGCGGGCCGAGCTGCGCGGCGCGCTCGCCGGGCCGCTGGCCGTCGCGGTCGTCACCGAGGCGCTCGGCCTGGAGGGCGTGGACGCGGCGACCGTCCGGTCCTGGTACGGGGCGTTCGTGGACGCGGTGTCGGCCATCACCGCGGGCGGCACCGCCCCGATGGCCGCGGCCGAGGCGTACCGGCTGCTCACCGCGGCCGTCGAGGAGGCGATCACCGCGTCCCGGCCCGGGTCGCTGCTGGCCGAGGCCGCCCGCGACGAGGCCGGGCTCGCCACGGCCGAGGTCGTGGCGAACGCGGCGATCCTGATGTTCGGCGGCATCGACACCACCGAGGGCATGATCGCCAACGCGGCGCTGCACCTGCTCGGGCACCCCGTGCAGCTCAAGCTCGTCCTGGACGACCGGGATCTGCTCCCCGCCGCGATCGAGGAGTCGCTGCGGCTGGAGCCCGCCGCGGCCGTCGTCGACCGGTACGCCGTCCGCGACACCGAACTCGGCGGGACGGCGATCCGCGCGGGCGAGCTGGTGCGGGTGTCGATCACCGCCGCCAACCGCGACCCGGCGGTCTTCCCCGACCCCGACCGCTTCGACGTGCGGCGCGCCAACGCCGCCGAGCACCTGGCGTTCGCGCACGGCCCGCACTTCTGCTTCGGCGCCCACCTGGCCAGGCTGGAGACCCGGACGGCGCTCGGCGCGCTGCTCGGGCGGCTGCCGGGGCTGCGCCTGGACCCCGGCCGCCCGGCCCGCCCGCACGGGCTGGTGTTCCGCAAGCCGCCGCGGCTGGACGTCCGCTGGGACCGCTGAAGGCCAGTTCAGGCCCCTTTTCCCCGGCATGAAGGGCCGCCGGATATGGGAGCATGTCGCCCATGATCGTGGAACGCCGGGTCGAACTCCGGTTCGGAGCGGAAAGCCGGGAAGCCGGGACGCACACCAACCTGTCCGCCGTACGGCAGGACGGCCGCTGCCTGTGGGTGGCGGGCGACGAGACCGCCACCATCGAGCGGCTCACCGCCGTGCTGGACGGCGACGGCCGCGTGACCGGCTACGACGGGCAGGCCACGGTCGCGCTCGCCGACCTGGTGCCGCTGCCCGCCGGCCCCGACGAGGAGGCCGACATCGAGGGCCTGGCGCGGGCCAACGGCTGGCTGTGGGCCATCGGGTCGCACAGCCTCAAGCGCAAGAAGGTCAAGCCGGGGCAGAGCGCGGCGAAGGCCCGCAAGCGGCTGGCCACCGTCGTCCGCGAGGACAACCGCTTCATCCTGGCGCGCCTCCCCCTGGTCACCGGCGAGGACGGGCTGCCCGCCGTCGTCCGCGAGGACGGCGGCCGCACCGCCGCCGTGCTCGGGCTGGACAAGGACTCCCTCACCGACCTGCTGGAGGACGACCCCCACCTCGCGCCGTTCCTGGGCATCCCGAGCAAGGACAACGGCATCGACATCGAGGGCATCGCCGCGCACGGCGACCGGCTCTACATCGGGCTGCGCGGCCCGGTGCTGCGCGGCTGGGCGGTGCTGGTGGAGATCCGCCCCGGCACCGACCCCCGCGACCCGCGCAAGCTGCGCCCGCTGCCCCTCGGCGACGGCGACGGGGACGAAGACGGCGACGGGGACCTGTACCGGACGCACTTCCTCGACCTCGGCGGCCTCGGCATCCGGGACCTGTGCCCGCACGGCGACGACCTCCTCGTCCTCACCGGGCCGAGCATGGACCTCGACGGCCCCGTGCGGGTCGTGCGCTGGCGTGGCGCGGCCCGCGCGGACGCCGCCGGGATCGTCCCGGCCGAGGAGCTGGAGACGCTGGGCGACCTGCCCTACGGCGACGGCGACGACCACGCCGAGGGCATCGCCGTGCTGGACGAGCCCGGCACCCGCGTCCTGGTCGTCTACGACAGCCCGGCCCCCGCACGCCTCACCGCGGGCGGCGGCGTCCTCGCCGACGTGGTCGCGCTACCCGAATAAGCGCTCGCTTGCCTCATCTGCTTGGATGGCCCTGCAACCGGCAGGAGTCGAAGGGGCAGGACGAGAGCATGATCGAGTGGTCCGAGGAAGACCTGATGATCCGGGACGCGGTGCGCGGCTGGATCGACGCCGAGGTCCGGCCCAACCTGGACGCGCTGGAGTCGGGCGAGCTGCCGCCCTACGACCTGCTCCGCGGTCTGTACAAGACGTTCGGGATGGACGAGATGGCGCGCTCGTCCTTCCACGCCCGCATCGCCAAGGAGCGTGCGGGCGAGGCGCGGGAGTCCGGCGAGGAGGACCGGCCCGGCGGCGGGAGCGCCGCAATGACGATGATCCCGGTCATCGAGCTGTGCAAGGTCGCGCCCGGCCTGGTGTCGGCGATGGGGGTCGGGCTCGGCCTCGCCGCCGGGACGATCATGAAGCGCGGCACCCCCGAGCAGAAGGAGCGCTGGGCGCTGCCGCTGCTCACCATGGAGAAGGTCGGCGCCTGGGCGATTACCGAGCCCAACTCCGGCTCGGACGCCTTCGGCGGCATGCAGGCCACCGCCAGGAAGGTCGGCGACGAGTACGTCATCAACGGCAGCAAGACCTTCATCACCAACGGCCCCTACGCCGACACCATCGTCTTCTACTGCAAGCTCGACGACGGGCGGGAGGCGCGCGACCGGGAGATCCTGACGTTCGTCCTCGACCGGGGCATGGAGGGCCTGGAGCAGAGCAAGCCGCTGCGCAAGATGGGCCTGCACTCCTCCCCCACCGGCGAGCTGTTCCTCAACGACGTCCGCGCCGGCGCCGACCGCCTGCTCACCTCCGGCTCGCAGGGCGGCAAGGAGTCGGCCAAGCAGAACTTCGTCACCGAGCGCGCCGGCGTCGCCGCGATGGCGCTCGGCGTCATCGAGGAGTGCCTGAAGCTGTCGGTCGAGTACGCCAAGACCCGCGAGCTGTGGGGGCAGCGGATCGGCGACTTCCAGCTCATCCAGCTGAAGCTGGCCAAGATGGAGGTCGCGCGGCTCAACGTCCAGAACCTGGTGTTCCGGCACATCGAGATGCAGCGGGCCGGGCGGCCGATGACGCTCGCCGAGGCGTCCGCGATGAAGCTGTACGCCGCGCAGGCCGCCAGCGAGGTCGCGCAGGAGGCGGTGCAGCTGTTCGGCGGCAACGGCTACATGAGCGAGTACCGCGTCGAGCAGCTCGCCCGCGACGCCAAGTCGTTCCAGATCTACGCGGGCACCGACGAGATCCAGGTGACGCACATCGCCCGCGACCTGCTGTCGCGCTGACCCCGCGCGTCCGGCACCGGAAAGACGGCGCCCGCCGCGAACTTCCGCGGCGGGCCGGCCATCGAAAAGGTGGGGGGCGGGTGAGGGCGATCGCCCGTCCCCCTGGGCCGACGGCCCTTTCTGGACAGCCGACGATGGGGACTGGATACTCACAGCCATGGACGGTCAGGGCTCATTCCCGGTGAGAGCGTCCGACACGCAGCGGGACCGGGCCCTGCGCGTCCTGAGCGACCGCGTGGCCGAGGGCCGGATGTCGGACGAGACGTTCGAGCGCCGCGTCGACCAGGTGCTGCGGGCGCGCAGCCAGGCCGAGCTGGCCGACATCGTGCACGACCTCCCCCCGCAGAACCGCGTCATCGACCGGCTGACCGGGCTCGTGTCGTCGGTGTCGCAGGTGACCGCGCGGATCGAGGCGGCCTGGCGGGCGCCGCGGCTGCCGCGGTTCATGCTGCCGCCCGCGGAGCTGAAGCGGATCGTCGTCGGCCGCGCCCCCGCCTGCCAGTTCATCCTCACCGACCTCACCGTCTCGCGGTTCCACGCCGAGATCTACCGGGCCGGGGACGGCTGGATGATCTCCGACCTCGGGTCGATGAACGGCACCCGGGTGAACGGCTGGCGGCTGACCGGCCCGGTCCGGCTGCGGCCCGGCGACGAGGTCGGGTTCGGCAACGCCAGCTTCGTCGCCACCGCCCCCTGACAC
>NZ_VCKZ01000303.1 GCF_005889745.1 Actinomadura geliboluensis | reverse complement strand
GCTCGCGGGCGGGGACGCCGAGCCCGGGGTGGCGGCCTGGGAGGTCACCAACCTGTACACCGTCGCGTCCGCGATCGCGCTGGCGGCGCGGCGGCGGGAGGAGACGCGCGGGAGCCACTGGCGGGAGGACTTCCCCGAGCGGGCGGACGGCGCGTGGCGCGGGCATCTGGTGACGCGGCTGACGGGGAACGTCCTGACGACCACGTACGAACCTCTGGAAGGAAAGCGCTCATGACACCTGAACTCTCGCAGCGCCTCAGCGCCGCCGGGCTCGATCCACAGGCTGTGGAAAACCTCGTCCGGACGGCGCTGGCCGAGGACGGGGAGGTCGACGTCACCAGTACGCCGATCTTCGCGCCGGACGAGACCGCGGCCGGGGACCTCCGGGCGCGGGAGACCGGTGTCGTCGCCGGCGTCCCGGTGGCCTGCGCGGTCTTCGAGGCGCTGGACGTCGCCTACGAGGCGAAGGCGGAGGACGGCGACCGCGTGGTGCCGGGGCAGGTCCTCATCTCGGTCAGCGGGCAGACCAGGGCCGTGCTGAGGGCCGAGCGGACGGCCCTGAACCTGCTCACGCACCTGTCCGGCATCGCGACGGCGACGCGGCGGTGGGCGGACGCCATGGACGGCACCAAGGCCCGTGTACGCGACACCCGTAAGACCCTTCCGGGGCTGCGCGCCCTGCAGAAGTACGCCGTCCACTGCGGCGGTGGGGTCAACCACAGGATGGGCCTGCACGACGCTGCGCTCATCAAGGACAACCACATCGCGGCGGCCGGTAGCGTCACGAAGGCTTACGAGGCGATCCGCGCCGTGTACCCGTCCCTGCACATCCAGGTGGAGTGCGACACTCTCGCGCAGGTGCGGGAGGCGCTGGAGGTGGGCGCGACGAGCATCCTGCTCGATAACATGACCGACGCTGAGATGGCCGAGGCGGTGCGCCTTGTGGCGGGGCGGGCGGAGCTTGAGGCCAGTGGTGGCCTTACCCTGGAGCGGGCCCGAGACGTCGCCGTTACCGGGGTGGACTACCTTGCCGTCGGCGCGCTGACGCACTCGGCGCGCGTGTTCGACATCGGCCTTGACTTTTCCTGACCAGCGGGGACCTGATGCTGCTCACCATCGACGTCGGTAACACCCAGACCGTCCTCGGCCTGTTCGAGGGCGACGAGGTGATCGAGCACTGGAGGATCAACACCGATCCGCGGCGCACCGCCGACGAGATCGCGGTGGTCCTGCAGGGCCTCGTCCAGCAGAGCCCCCTGCTGGCGGAGACCGACATCAGCGGCATCGCGCTGTGCTCCACGGTCCCGTCCGTCCTGCACGAGATGCGGGAGATGTGCCGCCGCTACTACGGCGACGTGTCCGCGGTGATCGTGGAGCCGGGCGTCAAGACGGGCGTCCCGGTCCGCATGGACAACCCCAAGGAGGTCGGCGCCGACCGCATCGTGAACGCGCTCGCCGCCGTCCACACGCACGGCGGGCCCGCGATCGTGGTCGACTTCGGCACCGCGACCACGTTCGACGCCGTGTCCGCGAAGGGCGAGTACGTCGGCGGCGCGATCGCCCCGGGCATAGAGATCTCGATAGACGCGCTGTCGTCGCGCGGTGCGCAGCTGCACAAGATCGAGCTGGTCCGGCCGCGCAACGTGATCGCGAAGAACACGGTCGAGGCGCTGCAGTCGGGGATAATCTTCGGCTTCGCCGGCCAGGTGGACGGCATCGTCGAGCGCATGTCGGACGAGCTGGCCGAAGACCCCGACGAGGTGACGGTCATCGCCACCGGCGGCCTCGCGCCGCTCGTGCTGGAGGAATCGCGCAGCATCGACGTCTTCGAGCCGTGGCTGACGCTCATCGGGCTGCGCCTCATCTACGAGCGCAACACCCCGTAGGGGACGAAGTCGTTCGCGGCGCGTCCGGCGGGCTGGATAGCCTTGGGACGTGAGTGACGAGACCTTCGACGAGCTCCCGGAGCAGATGCGCGTGCGCCGGGAGAAGCTCGACCGGCTCCGCGAGAGCGGGATCGACCCCTACCCGGTGACCTTCCCCCGCACGGCGACCATCGCCGAGATCCGGGCGAAACACCCGGACCTGGAGCCGGGCACCGAGACGGGCGAGAAGGTCGGCGTCACCGGTCGCGTCATGCTCATCCGCAACACGGGCAAGCTGTGCTTCGCCACCATCCGGGACGGCGGCGGCGACCTCCAGGTCATGCTGTCGCTGGCCAACGTCGGCCAGGAGCAGCTCGACTTCTGGAAGCGCGAGGTCGACCTCGGCGACCACATCGGCGTCGAGGGCGAGGTCATCACGTCCCGCCGCGGCGAGCTGTCCGTCATGGCCGACCGGTTCGCGATCACGTCGAAGTGCCTGCGCCCCCTGCCGGAGAAGCACGCCGGGCTGACCGACCCCGAGGCGCGGGTCAGGCAGCGCTACGTCGACCTCATCGTCAACGACGAGGCCCGCAAGATGGCGCGGATCCGCAGCGCGACCGTGCGCGCGGTGCGCGACTTCTGGCACGAGGAGGGCTACCTCGAGGTCGAGACGCCCATGCTGCAGCCCATCCACGGCGGCGCGGCGGCACGTCCGTTCAAGACGCACATCAACGCGTACGACATGGACCTCTATCTGCGCATCGCGATCGAGCTGTACCTGAAGCGGCTCGTCGTCGGCGGCATCGAGAAGGTCTTCGAGATCAACCGGAACTTCCGGAACGAGGGCGCGGACTCCACGCACAACCCGGAGTTCACGATGCTGGAGGCCTACGGCACGTACCTCGACTACAACGACATGGCCGACCTGACCCAGCGGATGTACCAGAAGGCCGTCGTCGCGGCCCTGGGCACCACCGTGGTCGTCCATGACGGGGTGGAGATCGACCTCGGGCTGCCGAAGTGGCCGCGCATCACGCTGTACGGGTCGGTGTCGGAGGCGCTCGGCGAGGAGATCACGCCGCACACGCCGATCGAGGACGTCCGCAAGCTCGCCGACGCCCGCGGCATCTCGTGGGACCCGAAGTGGGGGCAGGGCAGGCTCGTCCAGGAGGTCTTCGAGGAGCTGATCGAGCACACGCTCGTCCAGCCCACGTTCGTCATGGACTACCCGGTCGAGACGTCCCCGCTGACCCGCCAGCACCGCGAGGAGCCGCTGCTCACCGAGAAGTGGGACCTCATCGGCTTCGGGACGGAGCTCGGCACCGCCTACTCCGAGCTGGTCGACCCGGTCGAGCAGCGCCGCCGGCTCACCGAGCAGTCGCTGCTCGCCGCGGGCGGCGACCCGGAGGCCATGCAGCTGGACGAGGACTTCCTGCGCGCCCTGGAGTACGCGATGCCGCCCACGGGCGGGATGGGCGCCGGCATCGACCGGATGATCATGGCGTTCACCGGCAAGGGCATCCGGGAGACGATCCTGTTCCCGCTGGTCAAGCCCGAATAGTGACCGGCAGGTCGCGCAGGCCCCGCAGGACGAGGTTGTCCCGGTAGACGAGGCCGCCGCCCGCGGGATCGGTTCCGGCGAGGGCCACGTCGCGCTCGAAGAGCTTCTTCAGCGCGACCTGGCCTTCAAGCCGGGCCAGTGGTGCGCCCAGGCAGAAGTGGATGCCGTGCCCGAACGACAGGTGACGTGGCGCGTCCCGGCCTTCGGTGTAGCGGGTGAGGTCGAGACGGTCGGGATCGTCGAAAACGGCCGGGTCGCGGTTGGCGGCACCGGTCAGCAGTAGGACGAGCCTTCCGCGTTCTACGGGCGTACCGTCCAGCTCGACGTCCTCTAGGGCCGCCCTGAGCGTGAGCTGGACGGGCGGGTCGTAGCGGAGGAGCTCCTCCACGGCCGCTTGGACGTTCTCAGGCCGCGCCCTGAACAGCTCCAGTTGCGCGGGATCGCGCAGGAGCGCCAGAGCGCCGTTCCCTATGAGGTTCACGGTCGTCTCATGGCCCGCCACGAGCAGCAGCACGCACGTCGCAAGGAGTTCCTCCTCCGACAGGACGTCGCCGCCGTCCGAGACGCTCACGAGGGCGCTCAGGAGGTCGTCCTGCGGGCGGGCGCGCCGCTCGGCGGCGAGGTCCCGGAAGTACGCGGCGAACTCCTCGCGGGCCGTCTCGCGCCGGCCGATCTCGTCCTCCGGCAGGAGGAAGTCGGGGTCGAGGCCGCGGGCGAGGCTGTCGGACCAGCCCTTGAACAGGTCGCGGTCCCGTGGCGGGACGCCGAGCATCTCGCTGATCACGATGACGGGGAGCGGGTACGCGAGCGTCGCGATCAGGTCGACCTCGCCGGACACGCCGTCCAGCAGTTCGTCGACCAGCGCCTCGACCCGCGGCCGCAGCCGCTCGACGAGCCGCGGGGTGAACGCCTTGCTCACCAGCCGCCGGAGCCGGGTGTGGTCGGGCGGGTCCAGGGTGAGGAACGACCGGTTCCGGACCCGCGACTCGCGCCACAGCCCGCCGCCCTCCGGCCGGTGCCCGAACCGGGGGTCGCGCAGGACCTGCTCGCACAGGTCATAGGACGTGGTGACGCGCAGGCCGACCTCGGTGCGGTGCAGGCGGCGCCCACCGGCCGCAAGGCGCCGGTAGTGCGCGTACGGGTCGGCCCGGAACGCCGGATCCCCTGGATCGAAACCGAGCACCGCCGCGGCCTCGGCCTCCACGACCTGGGCTGTCCTGTCCTCCATATCCCCAGTCACCCGGAGATCAGACGACATGTCAATAGTGCTCCGGGCGCCGCGCGCGCCGGGCTTGTCGTCTTGAAGGTCGGGGTTGATCGCTTTCGCGTGCTCCGCCCCGTCTCGGGGGCGAATCCGGCGGGCCGCAGGGGCCATCCCGCACGCGGTGACGGTGGCGGGCCGGGGCCTCATTGCCCCTGGCCCATGGTGGTCAGGCGCTTTCGCGGATTACCAGTTCGGGGCGCTGGACGACCTGCCGGTGCTGGTGCGACTTGCCCTCGCCGATCTCCGCCAGCGCCAGTTCGGCGGCCTCCCAGCCCAGCTCGCGGCGCGGCTGCCGGATCGTGGTCAGCGGGACGGCGGCGCTCGCGGCCAGCTCGATGTCGTCGTAGCCGATGACGGCGATGTCGTCCGGGACGCGGACGCCGAGCCGGGTCAGCTCGTTGATCAGCCCGATGGCCAGCAGGTCGTTGGCGCAGAACACACCGTCCGGCCGCGGGGACAGGGCCATGACCTCGTGGGCGGCGGCCTGGCCCTCGGTGGGGCTCAGGGCGTCCTGGACGAGCGTGGCGGGCTCGCCGAGACCCGCCTCGACGAGGGTGCGGGCGGCGCCGTCGCGGCGGTCGACGCAGGGCAGCGGTTCCGGGACGCCCGTCACGAACACGATCCGCTCGCGGCCGATGCCGAGCAGCCGCGCGGCGGCGATCTCCCCGCCCGCGAAATGGTCGACCCGGGCCGAGCACGCGTCGGCCGAGTCGCGGTCGATCACCACGACGCTCATGCCGGCGGCGCGCAGCCGGGAGATGTCGCCGGGGTTCCCCCCGACGGGGATGATCAGGACCCCGGCGGCCTGCTGCTCCTCCAGGAGCTCCAGCGAACGGCGCTCCTTGGCGGACGAGTGGTCGCTGGAGAGCCAGAGGGCGTCGTGGCCCGCCTCGTTGAGGGCCGCCTCGGCGCCGCGCGCGACATCGGACGCGTACGGGTTGGCGAGGTCCTCGACGACGATGCCGAAGGCGCGCCGCGGCTGATCGCCGAACTCGCCCGCGGTGCGCTCGGGGCGCCGCCGGAGCCGCCGTGCGGACTCGTTCCGCACGAATCCGAGCTCCTCGATCGCCGCGCGGACGCGGTCACGGGTAGCTTCGGCCACGAGGTCTGGCCGGTTTAGGACATTCGAAACGGTCCCAACTGAGACTCCAGCCCGCCTCGCGACCTCACGAATACTGGTCTGTGGCAACTCGCTCCTCGTCCCGACCCAGGAGTGTTTCCCCAGGTAGTGGAGTTATGCGCGGTACAGAGCAAATCGAGCGACTACGGAACGTCGCCGATCGGACGCATACCGCATTTGGACAGCGCTTGACGGGCCGGATCCGGCCGCCTAGCGTTCCGAGCCGAAGCGTAGCTTGAAACGATTCACGATCTTGCTCAGCGGCAAGACGCGGCGAGTCCGACGAGGAGGGCCGGATGCGGATGGCTGGCGATCTCATCCCGTCTCCCTCGGACGACCAACGAGTGAATCGTCACCCGGAGTTCCCCCGTACGACCCCGCAATCGGCCAGGCGGCCACCTCCGGCCAAGCTCGTGAGACAGCAAAGGAACCCGATGATCTAAGTCCGGAGGGCTCCGGACCCGGCAACCCAACGCGCGTACAGATCGAGGCCCAACCCGTGCCTGTGCAGCGGACGGCTGCATCCCCGCGGTCATCACCACGGACGAGGGAGGACGGAGTGGAAACAGCCACACTCGCACGTCGTGGCACCGACGATTTCGGGCTGAGCGAGGAGGAGATCCGGCTGCTCGCCCAGATCGCGAGCGGTGTCACCGCCGATGTGGCGGCACGCAAGCTGGAGCTGAGCGCACGGACCTTGCGGCGCCGGTTGCGGACGATCTGCGACCGGCTGGAGGTCAACACTCCTATCGAGGCCGTGGTGTGGGCGGCCCGGAGGCAGCTCATCTAGCCGGCTTCACCCCCCGACGCTCGCCAGGGGACGGGCGAGCGTCACCGAGAGATCCAGGCGGCGAACCGAACTCCGTCCGACCCCGCAGCGGCGGCGCCGGCGCCCTGGCAGGTAGGTCCCTGCAGGTGGCGTCGCCGCGGACGGCGTTCAACCCCCATGGATCCCCTAGTCATGCGCACATCCGCAGTCGCACATCCGCGGAGTAGGCGCACACCCACTCAGTCCTGCGCACACTCGTATTGCGCATGCGCTTCGGTGGCGTCCGGGACCGGGCGTGGGCCGGGTCAGGCGACGCGGACGCCGCCCGCGAAGGGCCGCCCGTCCATGGAGGCGATCTTCACGACGTCGCCGGTGTGCGGCGCGTGGATCATCTTGCCGCCCCCGATGTACATCCCCATGTGGTGCAGGTCGGCGTAGAAGAACACGAGGTCGCCCGGCTGGAGCTGGCTGCGCGACACGTGGGTGCCGGCGTTCCACTGGCTGCCGGTGTAGTGCGGCAGGTTGATGCCGACCTGCTTGTAGGCCCACATCGTCAGGCCGGAGCAGTCGAAGGTGCTCGGCCCGGAGGCGCCCCAGACGTACGGGCGGCCGAGCTTGCCCATCGCGTACCGCAGCGCCTGGGCGGCCTTGCCGGTGCCGATGACGGGGAGCTTCGCGAGCTGGGACGGGTCCCGCTTGACGATCGTGCCGCGGACCTTCTCGTAGGCGTCGGTGACCTTCTTGCGCTGCGCGTCGAGCTGGGTCCGCAGCTGCTTGACCTGCGCGGCGCGCGATTCGGCGGACTTGCGGGCGCGCTGGGCGGCCTGCATCGCCTGCATGAGGCCGAGCACCTTGGTGCTGTCGCGCTTGGCGAAGTAGTTGAGGGTGGCGGCCTGGTCGAGGACGGCCTGCGGGTCCTGGGAGGCGACGAACGAGACCGTCGGATCGGAGCCGCCCTGCATGTAGCTGGTCGCGGCGAGGGTGCCGACCTTCTGCCGGATCGCCTGGAGCGACTTCTCCTGCCGCTCGGCGTTCTCGGTGGCGACCTCGGCGGCGCGCTTGGACTGCGCGAGCTTCACCTTCAGGCCGTTGTACTGCTCGGTGAGCTGCTCCAGCTGGTCGGCGAGCTTGAAGGCCTGGGAGCGGAGTTCTTTGGTGGACGGCTCGGGATCGGCGTGCGCGACGGCGACGGTGTGCGGAGCGGCCGTCAGCGCGACGAGCGCGCCGGCCACGGTGACCGCGCGGCCGCGGAAGCGTCGAAGGGAAGCAGACCGCGAGTGCTGCACGAGTTCTCCTCTCCTCGACCGCCTACCGGGTTAGCTGACGGGTTGGGGCCGGAGCAGCCCGTCCGCGAGCGTGCGCGGGCCAGGCCGCGGCGCTGCGGATTCACCCCTGACGGCGGCTGCTTCGGGGCAATCCCCGGAAACGCTCCGAAAGTGGGTCCCCGGCTCCTCGGGGCGCTGGTTCGCGGCCCGTGGACTCGGCGGTTCGGCCTCCGTTCTGCGGGTGGCCGATGTCAGCGATGGACACTAACGGAATGCGGATTGGATGCCAACCAGATCCTGTGAAGTCGCAGGTCGGACGGGCGGGGCGCGCTTCCGCCGGCGGCCTCCGCGGGCCCTCGGCGATGTGTTCTGGGTCACTTTTCAGCGGCCCGAGCGGCCTATCTAGTCGCTTTTATCTAGTCACCCTTCTGCCGTGCTCACCACGCGTATGCGCACGCCGACGTTCGGCAAGGTCCGGTGTTCGATAATCTCGCCTGTTTGTGGAGGTCGTGATCCGGCGTGCCCGTACCGCCGATGTCCAGGAGATCCGCAGGCTGGTCGATCTGTACGCCGGGTCGGGGCGACGCCTGCTGAAGAAGTCGACGGTCAAGCTGTACGAGGACGTCCAGGAGTTCTGGATCGCCGAGGACGTCCAGCACGGGACGCCCGGGCGCGTCGTGGCCTGCGGGGCCCTGCACGTCATGTGGGAGGACCTCGCGGAGGTCCGGTCCGTCGCCGTGGACAAGGGGTACGGCGGACGCGGCATCGGCCACCGCATCGTCGCCCGCCTGCTGGAGACGGCGCGTGAACTCGGCGTGCGGAGGGTGTTCTGCCTTACCTTCGAGGTGGACTTCTTCGCGCGCCACGGCTTCGAGCAGATCCTCGGTACACCGGTGTCGCCTGAGGTGTATGAGGAGCTTCTCCGCTCTTACGACGAAGGCGTGGCAGAGTTCTTGGACCTCGACCGGGTCAAGCCGAATACGTTGGGCAACACCCGGATGTTGCTTCGCCTGGAGGACTGCCCCAAATGAGCGATTCCCCCCACCGCGGACGGCGTTACCAACCGCCGCAGGGCCAGGGTGCCTACGGTCCCCCGCCCCCGTACCAAGGTCCCCAGTGGCAGCAGCAGCCACAGCACCAGCAGCCACAGCAGCAGTGGCAGCAGCCCCAGCAACCTCAGCAGGACTGGGGGCGCTCCTACGAGCCGTCCTACGACCAGTACGGCGACTCCCAAGGCTCCTATGGTTCCCAGGGCAGCGAGATGGAGTTGGCGCCCATTCACCGCAGGGCCGGCGCCAGGGTCATCGACAACGCCCTCGTCGCCGTCTTCGGGTTCGCGCTCATCCTGCCCGTGACGGTCGCCGCGTTCGGCCTGGGCGGTGAAGGCGGCAACGACGAGGAAGAGGCCGGCGTCTGGAACTGGCCCATCATCTTCACCCTGTTCTTCGTCATGTCCGTGCTGCCGTTCCTCTACGAGGCCGTCCAGCTGTCCATGTGGGGGCGGACGCTGGGCAAGCGGATCCTGGGCCTGGGCATCGTGCAGGCCCGTCCCGCGGGTGAGCCGATGACCACGACGCAGGCGATTTGGCGCGCTGGGATCGTCCACGTCGGCTACCAGGTCGGTGTCTTCTTCTTCCTGGTCCTCGCGGTGATGGTGTGGGAGTACGCCGCGTACGGGATGGCGCTGGTCTGGGTGGGCGGTCTGATGGCCTACCTGTGGGCGATCTGGGACCAGCCTCTGCACCAGGCGCTGCACGACCGTTTCGCCGGCACGCTGGTCATCGACGAGCGAGGCACGTACGAGGAGTACGGCGACGACCAGTACACCGAGTACGCGGAGTAAGTCCGCGATGGCGGTTTCCCTCGCCGACCCGGGGCAGCGCCTGCTCGCGCGCGTGGTCGACACGCTCATCGTCGGTGTGCCCGTCATCGTCGTCGTCCGCGAACTGGTGTCCGGGCACCTGGTGGACGTCGTCGCCCCGCCCGCCGTGGCGGGGTGCATGCTGCTGTACGAGGCGGTCCAGCTCGCCCTCTGGGGCCGGACGCTCGGCAAGCGCTTCGCGGGCATAGAGGTCGTCACCGCCCTGCCGGAGGGAACATCCGCCCTATCGGGCGCCAGGGCGGACCAAGAGGCCGCAGGGGGCGCTGGCGCCGCCCAGGGTGCGGGGGAGCCGGGTGCCGCGGCCAACGGCGGAGTGAGCTTCCTCCCGGCGTCCGTGCCGGGGTTCGTGCCCGCCGCCAAGCCCGAAGGGCCCGCCGCCGTGCCCGCGGAGGCAGGGACGCCCAAGGACGCCTCAGCCCCTCCCTCGCCCGAGTCCTCCCCCGGGGGCGCGCCGGAGGCCACTCACGCGGAGACAGCGGCCGAGGGGCTCGCTGAGCGGGTGGAGGCCGAGGCCCGGCCGGGCGTTCTGCAGTGCGTTCTCCGCGCGGCGGTTTATTCGCTGCCGATCGCGATCCGCCCGATTCCCGTGGCCGGTGTGCTGGCGAGCGTCTTCTGGGTCGTGAACGCCGGTGTCATCTTCGAGGGGACGCGCCGCCAGGCCGTCCATGACAGGCTCGCGGGGACGCTAGTGGTAAAGCGCGGGACGCCCGATTCCCCGGCCTTCTGAGGGCCACTCGCGCGCGTACGGGCACGCTCACGGCGCCTTGATCCCTGGTTACACGCCCGGATGCATCGCGGCACGAGGGTATTCGCTGCCTTCTACATGCTTTTGCGGAGAGATGGCCGGGTCTGTTTCGGACGCACGGGCTTGGCCGGGTCAATCCCAGCTCGTTCCGGTTACGGCCCTGAATCGAGCGGGGATCTGTCTCGTCCCGGATGCCGCCTCCGGATTGAATGCCCTTCGGCCGCCCCTTGCCGTGCCGCCTGCGGTGTCGCTTCTTAGCGGTACTGGACTTACTCTGGATGGGACAGGGTCTCACCCGGAACGGACTTTCCCGGGCCCATGCGCGCCGTGGGGCGGACAGGGCGGCGTTCGCCCCGGGGATCCCGGCCGGGCGGTTGTTGAAGTAGGCAACGGGCGGTCGGATTGTGCCACAATCACCTGATTTCCCTGGCTGAACCATGCGCGGCGCGGTTCGTCGGGGATCACGCTCGGCGACTTCCGCTCGCACCCCGCCGGAACCGATTTTCGGCCCGGCTCCCGGTCCGGTTATCTCTCCACATCCCCGGGTCAGGGCGATGATCTGTGCATTCCGTTGCCGGCTGATCTCCCGCGCATACCCGTCCGCATACCGGTCCCTTGCGCGCCCATACGCGGTTCCGTGCGGCTTCAGGCGTTCTCTCGCGGGCGTCCGGCGTCGTCCCTGGTCCCCGGCGGCTCCCGCCTCGGGCCGGACGGCGGGGCGCTCGATGATTCGCGG
>NZ_VCKZ01000302.1 GCF_005889745.1 Actinomadura geliboluensis | reverse complement strand
ATGCGGACGGTGGCGATCACCGGTGGCGGAGCCAGCGGAGCGCTGGCCGCCGCGCATCTCGCGCGCCGGACGGCGGGACCGCTGCGAACGGTGCTGATAGACCGGGACGCGCGGCACGGTCTGGGTCTGCCGCTCGTACACCTCGGGCGGCGACCCGATCAGCGCGATCTCCCGGTGGCCGAGCTCGGCCAGGTGCTCGACGCAGACCGCGCCGGCGGCGTGGAAGTCGAGGTCGATGCAGGTCAGGTCCTCGGCGTCGGCGGGGAAGCCGATGAGCACGCTCGGCCGGTCCAGCGAGCGCAGCAGCGGCAGGCGCGGGTCCTTCATCTGCACGTCCATGACGATCAGCGCGTCGACGAGCGCGCTGTCGGCGACGCGGCGCAGGCCGTCCTCGCCCTCCTCCTGGGTGAGCAGCAGGACGTCGTGGTCGTGCCGCCGCGCCGCGGTCACCACCGACACGGCGAACTGCATGACGACCGGCACCGCGATGCCGGAGCGCAGCGGGATCATCAGCGCGAGCACGTTGGAGCGGCTGCTGGCGAGCGCGCGGGCGCCCGCGTGCGGCCGGTAGCCGAGCTCGCGGATGCTCTCCCGGACGCGCCGCCGGGTCTCCTCGGAGATCGAGCGCTTCCCGCTCAGCACGTAGGAGACCGTGCTCGGCGACACGCCCGCGTGCCGCGCCACATCAGTGATCTTGACCACGGACCGTCCCGTCGTCCTCGGAGGGGTGCAGAGTGCGAACGATGCTAGCCGTGCCGGGAAGGGCCGGAGCGCGAGCGCGCGGCGGCCGGTCCAGCACGATCACCGCGAGGGCGGCGGCGGCCACCGCCGCGCCGGCGAGCGGCGTCCCGCGCACGCCCGTCAGCGGCAGCAGCGCGCCGCCGAGCAGGGCGCCGCCGGCGATCCCGACGTTGAACGCGGAGGACGTCCACGCCGAGGCGATGTCCGTATCGCCCGGTGCCGACTCCATGACGCGGGCCTGGAAGGCCGTCGCGGCACCGGGGATCCCGATGCCCAGCAGGATCAGCATGGCCACGGCCGGGACGGCCGCCGTGCCGAACGCGAACAGGCCGAGCATGGCGATCGCCAGCACCGCGGCGGACCCGGCGGCCAGCGCGCGCGGGCCGCGGTCCACCACGATCCCGGCGATGACGACTCCGGCGATGTCGGCGACGCCGTTCACCAGCAGCAGCGGGCTGATGGCGGCGCCGGAGAAGCCGCTCACCCGCGTCAGGAACTCGGTGATGTAGGTGAAGGCGGTGAAGAACCCGCCGATCAGCAGCATGATCGTGACGACCAGCAGCCGGAAGCGCCGAGCGTCCGGTGCGGACGCCGGGACGGGGTCGCGGCCGGTCGCCCTCCCGCCCGGCAGCAGGACGGCGATCGCGACCAGGGACACCAGGCACAGCACGCCGAGCGCGGCGAACGACGCGCGCCACCCGATGGCCCGGCCGAGCCACGTCCCGGCGGGGACGCCGAGGACGATCGCCATCGACCCGCCCGCGAACACGTAGGCGCCCGCCCGGCCCCGCGCCTCCGGCGGCATCAGCCCGGCGGCGGCGACCACGGCGACCGGCCAGAACACCGCCTGCCCGAGCGCGGTCACCAGCCGGGTGCCGAACAGCGCGCCGTAGCCGGGCGCGGCCGCCGCCGCGAAGCTCATCGCGATGAACAGCGCCATCACGCCGGTCAGCAGCGGGCGGCGGCCCACCCGGACCGTCAGCTTGACGAGCGGGACGGACACGACCGCGACCACGATCCCGTAGCCGGTGACGAGCAGGCCGACGGCGGAGGCGGAGACGTCCAGGTCGTCGGCGATGAGCGGGAGCAGCCCGATCGGGAGGTTCTCGGTCGTGCCGAAGCAGAACGCGGCGAGGGCCAGCGCCGCGACGGCCGCCCCCGCCCGTCCCGCCATCGGGCGCTCCCGCTCCATCGTCAGGCGCTCCCGCGGTGCGTCGCGATCGTGTCCCGGTACCAGTGCGCGCTGTCCTTCCAGGTGCGCGCGCCGGTCGGGTAGTCGACGCGGACGAGGCCGAACCGCTTGGAGTAGCCGTACGCCCATTCGAAGTTGTCGAGCAGCGACCAGGCGAAGTAGCCGCGCACGTCGGCGCCGGCCGCGCAGGCGCGCTCCACGGCGGCGATGTGGTCGTCCAGGTAGGCGATGCGCCGCTCGTCGCGGACCCGGCCGTCCTCCACCGTGTCCTCGAACGCGGCGCCGTTCTCGGTGACCATCAGCGGGATGTCGGGGTACTCGCGGTGGAGCCGCAGCAGCAGCTCCTCCATGCCGTTCGCGTCGATCGGCCAGCCCATCGCCGTGTACGGGCCGGGCTGCTCGGCGAACTCGACGCGGTCGCAGCCGACGAACGGCGACGCCGCGCCCTGGCGGTGGCCGTCCGCGTGTGCGCGCGGGGACGTCCCGTCCCACACCCGGACGAGGGTGGGCGAGTAGTAGTTCACGCCGAGGACGTCCAGGGGCGCGGCGATGACGGCCTCGTCCCCGTCGCGGACGAAGCTCCAGTCGGTCAGGGAGGACGTGTCGTCCAGCAGGTCGGCGGGGTAGCCCCTGCCCAGCATCGGGTCCAGGAACACGCGGTTGGAGACCGCGTCCACCTGCCGGACGGCCTCCGCGTCGCCGCGCAGGTGGTGCAGGTTGAGCGTCACCGAGTGCCGCGCCGACGGCGGGGTCACCCCGCGCAGCGCCCGCACCGCGAGGCCGTGCGCGAGGTTGAGGTGGTGGGCGGCGGCGAGCGCGGCCACCGGGTCGGTGCGGCCCGGGGCGTGCACGCCGGACGCGTAGCCGAGGAACGCCGAGCACCACGGCTCGTTCAGCGTCGTCCAGGTGTGGACGCGGTCGCCGAGGACGCGCCCGATCCGCTCGGCGTAGTCGCCGAACCGGCGGGCCGTGTCGCGCTCGGGCCAGCCGCCCGCGTCCTCCAGGTGCTGCGGCAGGTCCCAGTGGTAGAGCGTCGCGACGGGGGCGATGTCGTGCCGGAGCAGCTCGTCGACCAGGCGGGAGTAGAAGTCGAGGCCCTTCTGGTTGGGCGTGCCGTCCGGCAGCACGCGCGACCAGGAGATCGAGAACCGGTAGGCGCCGATGCCGAGGGCGGCCATCGTCGCGATGTCCTCCTCCCACCGGTGGTAGTGGTCGGTGGCCACGTCACCGGTGTCGCCGTCGAGCACCTTGCCCGGCGTGCGGCTGAAGGTGTCCCAGATGGACGGCGCCCGGCCGTCCTCCCGGGCCGCCCCTTCGATCTGGTAGGCGGCGGTGGCCGCGCCCCACAGGAACCCTTGCGGGAACCCCATCAGCTCTCCTCTGCCAGAGTGATGACCAGCTCGTCACCGGTCGCCTTGATGAGAACACCGTGCGGATGGTCGGAAGACTCGCCGCCCTCCACGGCCGCTACGCGTGCGTTGACGAGAAGGACGTTCCAGGCTCCCTCGCCGGTCACGCGCACGTTTTCACCGTTTTTCACCGTGGTGAAGGTGGCGTCGCCTACCTGGGTGACCGTGGTCCCGTCGGACGGCTCGTAGACGCGCAGCGTGACGCCGTCCGCGTGGTCGTAGTCGGGACGGTCCTGCACCGCGCCCTCCGGGATGACCGCACCCGGCCGGACGAGCAGCGGCACGCTGTCGAAGCCGTGGTGCTCGCGGACCCACCGGCCGCCTTCGACCCGTTCACCCGTCAGGTAGTGCGTCCACACACCCCCCGGCACGTAGTAGGAGACGTCACCGTCGGACGAGAACACCGGCGCCACGAGCAGGTCGTCGCCGAGCATGTACTGGCGCTCCAGGTGCGTGCAGGCGGGGTCGTCGGGGAACTCCAGCACCATCGCCCGCATCATCGGCAGGCCCTCCCCCGACGCCTGCCGCGCGGCGCCGGCCAGGTACGGCATCAGCCGCATCTTCAACCGGGTGAAGTCGCGCAGGACGTCCACCGACTCCTCGTCGAACAGCCACGGCACCCGGTAGGAGTGGCTGCCGTGCAGGCGGCTGTGCGACGACAGCATCCCGAACGCGATCCACCGCTTGAACAGCGCCGGATCGGGCGTCCCCTCGAAGCCGCCGATGTCGTGGCTCCAGTAGCCGAACCCCGACGCGCCCAGGGACAGACCGCCGCGCAGGCTCTCCCCCATCGCCTCGAACGTCGACTCGCAGTCGCCGCCCCAGTGCACCGGGAACTGCTGCCCGCCGACCGTCGCGGACCGGGCGAACACCACCGCCTCGCCCTCGCCCCGCTTCTTGCGGAGCAGATCGAAAACGGTCTGGTTGTACAGATAGGTGTAGTAGTTGTGCGCCCGTTCCGGGTCCGAGCCGTCGTGGTAGACGACATCGGTCGGGATGCGCTCCCCGAAGTCGGTCTTGAAGCAGTCGACGCCCATGTCCATGAGCGCTTCGAGCTTGCCCGCGTACCATTCCCGCGCCTCGGGATTGGTGAAGTCGACCACCGCCAGGCCGGGCTGCCACTTGTCCCACTGCCACACGTCCCCGTCGGGGCGCATGAGCAGGTAGCCCCGCGACCGGCCCTCCTCGAACAGCGGCGAGCGCTGGCCGATGTAGGGGTTGATCCACACGCAGATCCGCAGACCCCGGTCCCGCAGCCGGCGCAGCATGCCCGGCGGGTCGGGGAAGACGCGCGGATCCCACTCGAAGTCGCACCACTGGAACTCGCGCATCCAGAAGCAGTCGAAATGGAACACGCTGAGCGGCAGGTCGCGCTCCGCCATCCCGTCGATGAACGACGAGACGGTCTCCTCGTCATAGGACGTGGTGAACGACGTCGACAGCCACAGCCCGAACGACCATTCCGGCAGCCGCGCGGGCCGCCCGGTCAGCGCGGTGTACTTGCGCAGGATCTCCTTCGGCGACGGCCCGTAGATGACGAAGTACCGCATCGACTGGCCCTCGACGCTGAACTGCGTCCGCGCGACCGCCTCCGACGCCACCTCGAACGAGACGCGCCCCGGATGGTCGACGAAGACGCCGTATCCCGCGTTCGTCAGGTAGAACGGCACGTTCTTGTACGCCTGCTCGCTGGCCGTCCCGCCGTCGGCGTTCCACACGTCCACCGACTGGCCGTTCTTCACCAGCGGCCCGAACCGCTCACCGAGCCCGTAGACGAAATGGTCGACGCCGAGGTCCAGCTGCTCCCGGACGTAATGCCGCCCGTCGTCAGTGTCGATGACGGCCTGCGCCTTGGGCGCGCTGCCGGTCAGCCGGCGCCCGTCCGCGAGGAAGTCGACCCGCCAGCCCTCGCCGCGCCCGACCCGCACCGACAGCGCCCCGGACGTCAGCGTCGCCGCCTCCTCGCCGACCGCGACCTCACCGCCCGGCGCGATGGCCAGCTCGAACTCCGGCCCGCGCCGCCGCTCCCCCGCGAAATGGGTGAGCGTGACCCCGATGACGTCCGGCATCGGCGCCTCGCAGGTCACCGTCACCACCGGCCCCTTGAGCAGATCCCCCCGGTGCCGGATCTTCTGCACGGGCGCGTACACCGTGAAGGAGTCCGCCCCCGCGTCCACGTCGAGGACCTCCACCGGATGAAACGCCTGCACACCCTCGCGCATCATCCAGTAGCCGTCACTGAACTTCATGACTTGATTGCCCCCGCTGTCAGTCCGCGCGAGAGAGTGCGCTGGAAGATGAGGAAGAAGACGACGGTCGGGAGGAGGCCGAGCAGCGACGCGGCGCTGGACATGGTGGCGTCCATGAGGCGCTGCCCCTGCAGCACGCCGAGCGCGACCGAGACCGTCTGGTTCTCGTTGGAGATCAGGAAGGTCATGGGGATCAGGAACTCGTTCCAGGTCCACACGAAGAAGAAGACGAGCAGCACCGACAGGGTCGGGCGCACCACCGGGACGACCACGCGCCAGAGGATCTGCCAGCGGCCCGCGCCGTCGATCCGGGCGGCCTCCAGCAGCGGGCGCGGGAACGCCGACAGCACCGACGACAGCAGGTAGGTGCCGAACGCCGCCTGGATCACCGTGAACACGATGATCACGCTGAGCTTGGTGTCGTACAGGCCGACCTGCTTGGACAGGTAGTACAGCGGGTAGACGAGCGCCTCCTGCGGCACCGTGTTCGCCATGAGGAGCAGGACCAGGACCCACATCCGGCCCTTGATGCGGCCGATGCCGAGCGCGTAGGCGTTCAGCACCGACAGCAGGACGGCGAGGACGGCGACGGAACCGCTGATCAGCACGCTGTTGAGCAGGACGTTCCCGAAGTCGGTGCGCTCCCAGAACGCGCGGACGGCGTCCAGGTTGATGCCGTCCGGCGGCGACAGCGGCCCCGACGAGGAGTACTCCTGCGGCGTCTTCAGCGCATTGAAGACCACCACGACGAACGGGATCAGCATGATGCCGGCGAAAGCGCTCAGCGCCACCAGCACCGCGTAGGCGGACGGCCCTCTGCGGCGGCGGTGCGCCGTGTCCCGGGCCCGCCGAGGCGGCGCCCCGGCCTTCTCGGTCAAGGTCGTCGCCGTCACCGTTCTCTACCTTTCTGGGGGGCGACCCCCAGACCCCCGTGGGCCTGGGAGCCCGAAGATCCTCGCTTCGCTGCGGTCATCGGGCTTCCCCGAGTTCACGTGACTGCATGCGCAGGAAGACGACGGTCAGAGCGACGATGACCAGGGTGAGGACGGTCGCGATCGCCGAGCCGTAGCCCACCTCCGACTTCTCGAAGAAGTGGACCCACGAGTAGTACGCGGGCACGTTGGTCGCGCCGCCCGGGCCGCCCTTGGTGAGGACGAAGATCTGCGAGAACGCCTTCAGCGCGGCGATCGTCGTCCAGAGCAGGACCACGAAGATCTCCGGCCGGATCTGCGGGATCGTGATGTGCCAGAACCGGCGCAGCCAGGTGGCGCCGTCGATCTCCGCCGCCTCGTACAGCGACGGGTCGACCCGCTGCAGCCCCGACATGAAGATGACCAGCGGGAACCCGATCTGGATCCACACCATCACGCCGAGGACGCTCCACAGCGCGGTCGCCGGGTCGCCCAGCCAGTCGTGCGCGAGGGAGCCGAGGCCGACCGCGTCCAGCAGCGCGTTCACCGCGCCGTTCTCGGGGGCGAGCAGCCAGCTCCACACGACGCCCGCGATGACGATCGGCAGCACCTGCGGCAGGTAGACGCACGCGCGCAGGACGCTCGCGGTCCGGGCGCCGAAGTGCCGGTCGATCAGGTCGGTCAGGGCCGAGGCCAGCACCAGCCCGATCAGCGTCGGGACGACCGCCATCCCGAGGATGACCAGCGCGTTGTGCCCGAAGGACGCCCAGAAGTCGGCGTCCTGGACCAGCTCCCGGTAGTTGGCGAGCCCGACCCATTTCGGGGTGCCGACGCCCGTCCACTCGGTGAAGCTCGTCCCGATGTTCATCAGGAACGGCACGCCGATGACGGCGGTGAAGAGGAGCAGGCCGGGGAGCAGGTAGGGCAGGTAGCCCAGCTGCTCCCGCGACCGGCCGCGGCCCTGCGCCGTCACTTCGGCAGGCCGTCCTCGTAGGACTTCTGGACGCCGTCCAGGGCCTTGCTCGGCGACTCGCCGTTCATGAGCTTCTGCGTCTGCGACACCCACACGTCGTAGAAGCCGGCGACGGGCCAGTCCGGGTAGTAGGCGAGGCCGTCGGACTGCGCGAGGCCGTTGAAGTCGTCGATGAGCTTCTTGGCCTTCGGCTCGGTGATCGCGGACGGGTCGGCCGCGACCGGGATGCCGCCCGCGTTGCCGAGGAGGTTCTGCACCTTCTTCTTCATCGTGATGTCGATGAAGTCGTAGGCGAGCTGCTTGTTCTTCGAGCCCTTCGGGACGACCCACAGGTTGCCGCCGGAGCCGAGCGTCAGCTTGGCGCCGGGCCACACGGCGGTCTCCCAGTCGAACTTGGACTCGGCGGCGACCCGGCCGAACCACCAGCTGCCGGAGAACATCATCGGGAACTTGCCGCTCATGAAGGCGACGCCCGCGTCCTCGGCCTTGAGGCTGACGGAGTTCTTGGCGATGTAGCCCTTCTTCACCCAGTCGGCGAAGGTGGTGGCTCCGGCGGTCCAGGCGGCGTCGTGGAAGTCGACCTTGCCGGTGTAGCGCTGGTAGGCGTCCACCCAGCTCTTGTCGGCCTTGTCCAGGGCGAGCTGGTAGACGAACTGGTGCGCCATGTACTCGGCGCCCGCGTTGGTCAGCGGGGTGACGCCCTTGGCGACGAACTTGTCCATCGCGGCGGTGAGCTCGGCGTACGTCGTCGGGATCTCGACGCCGTTCTTCTTGAACAGGTCCTTGTTGTAGTAGACCTGGACATACTCGGCGTAGTTGGGCACGCCGAACCACTTGTCGCCGCCCATCGTGCCCTTGGCGTCGTACTTGGCGGTGACCTGGACGTTGGGGCTGACCAGCTTGTCCCAGCCGCGCTTGGCGACCTCGGACGTGAGGTCGGTGAGCAGGCCCTGCTTGGAGAGGAGGCCCGCGGTCGCGTTGCCCTTGTTGTACTCCATGAGGTCCGGGGCGTCCTTGGAGTTCAGGACCATCGGCGCGGTCTTCTGGATCTGCTCGAAGCCCTTCTCCTCGAACGTCACCTTGACGCCGGGGTGGGTGGCCTCGAACTCCTTGATGGCCTCGTTCCAGGCCTTGCCCATGGCGCTGTCCGGGGACTCGTAGTGCCAGAGCTTCAGCTCCTTGCCGCCGGAGCCGCCGTCGTCGTCACCGCCGCACGCGGTGAGCGACAGCGCCGCCGCGGCAAGGGCGACGAGCACCGCCGCGCTCCTGCCTGCCTTGAACATGGGTTCCTCCGGGGGGGTGGGACGGATGCCGGTGGCGTCCGGGTCCTTGCCGAGTCGGGCGTCGATCTGTCGAAGCGCTTCGATTGCCGGGATGCTAAGCCCTCGACCGGGACGCACACAATAGGTCGCCGGGCCTCAATTCGGCGGGATCCGGGCTGACCTGCGGGAACATTCTGGGAGCGCTCCCATGATCACCGCTCAGCCGGCGCACTCGCCGCCGTTGAGGGTGAACCGGGTGGGCGCCGCGTTCGCGCCGTCCTGGCGGCCGATGAACCCGAACTCGGCCGTGCCGTCCGGCGGGATCGAGCGGTTCCAGTCCGCCGCCGTCACGGTGACGGACGGGCCGTCCTGCACCTGGCTGCCGTTCCACAGCTGCGTGATCGCCTGGCCGTCGGGGAACGCGAAGCCGAGCCGCCAGCCGTCGATGGCGCCGTCCCCCAGGTTCGTGATGCGCACGGTCGCCTGGAAGCCCTGCGGCCAGGTGCCGTCCACCCGGTAGGACACCGCGCACGCGGCGGCCGCCGGGCGGGACGGCGGGCCCGCGGACGGCGACGCGGCGGAGTCGCGGGACGAGTCGGGCGCGAGGGCCGCCAGCAGCGCGGCGAGCAGGGCGATCCCGCCCGCCAGGGCCCCGGCGACGATGAGCGGCCTGCGCGCGGACGACCCGGCCGGAGGGTCGGCGGGCGGCGGTTCGTCCAGGACCCGCGTCGGCTGCCGGGGCACGGTGTCACCGGGCGGGGACGGCGGCGGCGCCTCCGGGACCTGCGCCAGCTGGACGCCCGACGCCGCGGCCAGGACGTACGCCGCCTCCCGCGCGCCGGGACGGGCCTCGGGGTCGTCGCCGAGGCAGTCGCGCGCCAGCGCGGCGACCTGCCCGGGGATCTCGGCGGCGCCGCGCAGGCACTCATTGAGCACGATGCCCAGCGAGTAGATGTCGGCGGCCGAGGTCGGGGCGGCCCCGCGCAGGAGTTCGGGGGCGACGTAGGCGGGCGTGCCGAGGACCGGGCCGCCCGCCGTGGACGGGCCGGTGAACGCGATGCCGAAGTCGAGGACCTTCACGCCGACCGGCGTGAGGAACACGTTCGCGGGCTTGATGTCGCGGTGGACGACGCCGGCGGCGTGGGCGGCGGCCAGCGCGTCGGCGACGCGCGCGCAGATCCCGGCGGCCTCCCGCCAGGGCAGCGGGCCGCGGGCCAGCCGCGCCGCCAGGGTCTCCCCGTCCAGCAACTCCATGACCACGTACGGGATGCGGTCGCGCGCGGGCGAAGCCCCGGAGCCCCCGGGGCCGGTCTCGTGCTCGCCGTAGTCGTAGACGCCCGTGATGCTGGGGTGGGTGAGGCCCGCGGCGGCCTTCGCCTCCTGGCGGAGCCGCCGCGTGAACTCCTCGGGCCAGCCCTCGTTGGGCACCTTGACGGCGACGGCGCGGTCGAGCACCAGGTCGACCGCGCGCCAGACGGTCGCCATGCCGCCGGCGCCGACGGGGCGGTCGAGGCGGTAGCGCTCCCCCAGGCGGTCGCCCGGGGCGACGGTCTCGGGCATGGGGGAAGCCTATGCCGGGTTCAGGGCACCGGGTACGGCTCAGGGCACGAGGTACCGGGTGTCGCGGGCGTCGGTGATCGCCATGTGGCCGGGCGCGTGCCCGATGGCGAGCTTGGGACGGGACGCCATCACCGCCGCCTGCGGGGTCACGCCGCACGCCCAGAACACCGGGATCTCGTCCACCCGGATCTCGACCGGGTCGCCGAAGTCGGGCGCGTCCAGGTCGTCGATGCCGAGTTCGACCGGGTCGCCCACGTGCACGGGAGCGCCGTGGACGGACGGGTACCGCGCCGTCACCCGGACGGCGTCGGCGACCTGCGCGGCCGGGACCGGGCGCATCGAGACGACGAGCGGGCCGCCGAAATCGCCGGCGCGGCGGCACATCCGGTTCGTCCGGTACATCGGGACGTTCCGGTTCTGCTCGATGTGCCGGACGGGGACGCCCGCCTCGCGGAGCGCGTCCTCGAAGGTGAAGCTGCAGCCGATGAGGAACGACACGAGGTCGTCGCGCCAGTACCCGGTCACGTCGGCGACCTCGGCGACCGGTTCGCCGTGCTCGTAGACGACGTAGCCGGGCAGGTCGGTGCGCAGGTCGCCGGCGAACAGCCCGGACGAGGTCGCGCCGGGCTCGGTGACGTCGAGCACCGGGCACGGCTTGGGGTTGCGCTGCGCGAACAGCAGCAGGTCGTAGGCGTCCGCGCGGGGCACGGTGATCAGGTTCGCCTGCGTCCAGCCGGCGCACCAGCCGGAGGTGGGGACGCGCAGGCCGGCCCGGAACAGCGCCCTGGCCTGGTCCGGGCTGAGCGCGCCCGGGTCGAGCGGTGCGGTCATGGTCGGTCCCTAAGATCGTTTTGTCTGGAGTGAGTCGCTCTGGATGCCCAGGGCGACGGGGTGTGGCTGATGGTTGTTTGCCGCTGTTGTGGCTTGAAAGGAATG